>JAFBAN010000004.1 GCA_019247775.1 Chitinophagaceae bacterium
TTATAAAATGTCTGACCGGAAATGATGGAAGCACCAGATCCACACCGCAGCAAATTTATTTCATAACATGGCAGGCATAACCGGAACAGTTCCGAACTCCTGGAATACAGGGTTTTTATTTAACAAGTCTACTCAGTAAATGCGGATGTTCGCTTAGGGAACTGCTATTTTTTTACGCAATCGTTCCCGGTAACCTTGCCACCGAAGCCCTTCAGAACGAGCTGGTTATCAACGCACCACCGGCAAAACCAGCGTCCCGGCCAAATAATGTACTTTTAAAGCTGAATGAAATTCGAAGCGGTCACCATAAAAGATATTGCCAAAGCGCTGGGATTATCGACATCCACTGTTTCAAGGGCGCTTCGCGACAGCTACGAGATCAGCCCGGAAACAAAAAAACTGGTGCTGGAATATGCGCAGAATATCAATTACCGGCCCAACCCCATCGCCCTTAGCCTGAAAGAAAAACGGAGCAGGTCTATCGGCATTATTGTCTGCGAGATCGCAAACAGTTTTTTCTCGCAGATCATCAATGGCATCGAATCGATCGCGTATGATAAGGGCTATAATGTGATCATTGCCCAGAGCCACGAGTCCTACGAGCGCGAAGTGATCAACGTTCAATACCTGGCTTCACGTTCTATCGACGGGTTACTGGTATCCGTTTCTTCCGAGACCAAGGATCTGGAACATTTAAAAAACCTGCATGAGCGCGGGCTCCCCATTGTATTCTTCGATCGTATCGTTGATGAGATGACCACGCATAAAGTGATCGTGGATAATTTCAAAGGAGCCTATGATGCCACTGAACACCTGATCAAATCCGGATATAAATACATAGCCAACCTCGCAGGATCGGAGTACCTGTCTATAACAAAAGAGCGCCTGAACGGCTACAGCCAGGCGTTGGCAGATCACGGACGGGCCTTTGATCCGCATTATATTCAGCATTGCCTGCATGGCGGCATGGTCTATGAAGAAGTGGAAAAAGCGCTGGATGACCTGTTTAAACTGGAACACAAGCCCGATGCGATCCTGGGCTGCGCAGATAAGCTCACTACAAACTGCCTGCGTTATTTCAAGAAGAAAAATATTAAAGTGCCGGATGATATTGCACTGGTGGGCTTCTCTAACCTGGATCTTACCGATCTGCTTTCACCCTCGCTGACTGTGGTGCGGCAGCCCGCTTTTGAGATGGGGCAGTTATCAACCGAGTTGCTGATCCAGCAGATCGAGAGCAAGCGGCCGGTGAAAGATTTCGAACGCAGGATATTACCGCCCCAGCTATTTACGCGTGAGTCAACCGGCCTTTAAGAGGTGCAGTCAGCTGACTTTGACAGCCTGCCTTGCCAGTAATTTCCATTTTCCATGTTCTTTTTTCCAAACCAGCAACACTTTGATCCTGGCGGTGCCGGGCGTATTGTTGTCATTGGTGGTTGCGTTGAGGAGATGACGCACTACAGCTATATTATCTTCAATGGTGATGGTCTGCTCTGAAAGATCGATGGTAACGAAATCGGATTTGCCGCTGGCGATATGTTCCACGAATTCAGCTTTGTTTTCGACGAGTCCGCTGGAATGCCCATAGCTGAGTTTGTCGGACGCGATCGCTTCCAGGGCCGAGCGTTCTCCACTGATCATCGCTTTTTTAAGTTGGTCGATGGCGGCGAGGATGGATTTTTCTTCTTTCCACTGAGCGAAACTGACAGAGGAAAATAGGATGATGGCGATTAGGATAGCTAGCTGTTTCATGGTGGAGGTTTTATTTTTTTACCGCACAGGCGCAGAGACGCGGAGGGAATACAGTTTCTAAAATACAAAAATCAGTCGGGATAGCTTACGGGCCGGTGAAGTAAGTTCTGGAGATCAGGGAGATCATAATATTTAAGTGCTCCGGGTACCACGATCGAATACCAGTCGCGGGTGGTTGGCTTGTCTAATACCTCCTTCCACGACCGGATCGTTCCGGAGAGGCTGAGTTCCGTTTCGCTGAATAAAGCCGCATGCAATGCCGGCAATGCCGCTGCGCCCGAGGCCCTGACTGATACGGGTAAGGCTGAAGTTTTATTGTCGGCATGCAGCATGTCCACTACCGAAAGAATATCTGTGGCCCGTTGACCTACCAGCGGCCGGCCGATATGCAGGGCCAGCATGGCATTACGGTATTCGCGGTTGAAATATTTAGGGTCATTGAATTCTGCTTTATCTTCTGTTTCTCCGGTACCCCGCAGATCGCAGAGCACAACGATATTTCCATTTGCCTGCAGGCTGCGCAACGCATCTGTCTGTGCGGCCGATCTTATTTTCCCCGAATCGCTGCACCAGATCGTTACCTGGCGGGCTTGTGTATCCGGAAAAAGGACCAATGCCGGCAGCGGCGGTTCATTGTGTTTTCGGATGATCCTTTTTACAAAGCTGAGCCCGTTCAGCTCAGCCGTTCCTTTGTCTTCGACCGTTACCTGGCGATCATTGTAATTGATCCCGGCAAGCGTCGCAATTTCCTTTCTGATGGCCGATGCAGCGGTTACAGTAAAGGAAGCACGGTTGGCGGCAAAGCCTGCATACAGGGAAAGATTTCTGTAAGGAATATTTTTTTCGGGAGGAGAACTTTGCACCTGGCCGGACACCGTTACCTGCAGTTCAGCCGCTGTCAGCAGTTTTGCCGGCGCTTCATGTATCGGTCTGCTGTCGTGTTTGAGCCAACGGTTGAACCAGGCAACCGCAGCTTCGCGCTTGGGTTTGGAAATGCCGTGCCCGTCGTCGTAGGTGAACAATTCTACCTGCTCCGGCTTGCCCAGCACCGTGTACGCTTTTTTCAGTTCACCATATGCTTCTTCCGCGCCGCGGTAGTCGATAAAATCATAACGACCCGCCAGGATCAGTAAAGGCTTAGGAGCAGCCATCAGCAGGAAATCTGCAAACTCGAGTTCCTGCTTTCCTTCTCCGGGCATCTGTGCGCAGCCGTCTGCCGGACCTGTCAATTCAAGTGTTCTCTCCCGGGTTGCTACATAGCTGCAGGGCGCCATCACTTTAATGCGGCGATCGAACCCTGCAAAGTAGATCGTCTGCATACCGCCGCCCGAATTGCCCAGGCAACCGATGCGGGCCGTATCCACTTCCGGCCGTGTTACCAGGTAATCGAGACCGCGTACATTATCCAGCAGCTCATCCTTAGGCGTGGATTCCCCGAGCAGATTAGATGCCTCATTCAATAAAGTGTGTTCTGTTGTTCCGCCGCGGGTAAGTGGCTTACCGTTCTCTATCAACTGGTACCGCTCCGCCTGTGAAACCGGATCGATCACGAGGACTACATATCCGTTCCTTGCAAATAAGATAGCGGTCTGCTGATAAGATTCAGTTGCCTTGGCAACATCTTCATGGCCGCAGAAAAGCAATACCGCCGGAAATGGTCCATTGCCTTTTGGAACATAGAGATTAGCCGTTACATGATGGCCGGGGAAACTTTCATACAGCAGCTTTTGTATCTGATAATCATTTTGATCAAGTGTGCCGGTTACAACAGGGTTGAGCGTTGTGCGCGGCGGCAGATCGCCCAGTATGGCGAGGTAACTGCGGCGGCAGGTCTGTATATATGCCCGCATATCTGTTGCAGATCTCAGCGCATCCGAGAATTTTTTTCTGCGCTGGTCATATTGCGCGTGCATCTGCTGAACCAGGTAATTGTGGAGTGTCGTCTCTGCTTTCCAGTCGAGTACATTCAGGTTCTTCTGCGCATTTGTGGCTATTCCGATGAAAACCCCTAATATGGCTATAGTGTATCTCATTCTCTGTGTACCTCCGTGTACTTTGTGCCTCCGTGGTAAAAACTCCGTGCCTCTGTTCCATCAGGCCTCAGGGGATTCACCCCAGAGGCGCAGAATCCACAGAGTTTCACAGAGGATTATTGAATTACTCTATTGGTATGGCGGCGACCAGTCGCCGAAAATATTTTTCAGGGTGAATGCTTTCGCCTCTTCATCGCTTAACTGCCGGCTCCAGGGAACGCGTTGGGCAGGATCGGCGCCCGGGCCGGTGTTTTTATATTCTGCATACCTCGCCGTTTTTTCATTGGCCGGGTTCTTCCAGTTGTTCCATCCCTCAGGAAGAATATGCGGGCCGATCCTGCAGCGGATATAAGTTACACTCGCATAAGGCCGCCAGGGTCGTCCCAAAGATACATTGTGCAAGCTGGTATCGCCCGTCAGTTCACAGTCCAGAAAAACAAAACCGAATGGGCTTTCGGCCGGCGTTGAAGCAGCGGTAACATGCGAATTTTTCTTGCTGTGGATCCTGCAGTATTGGAAAACAGCGGTAGCCGGACCGAAAATAAAATCGGTGGTTCCTTCTATATAACAGCGCTTGTAATATTGCCTGCTTTTCTCGCCGCTTAGGAACAACACATCCTGGAACCCGATAAAGCGGCAGTTGTAAAACGCAAGCCTGTCGCCGTGCGCAAATACAGCAACTGCCTGCCCGGCGTTGAAGCCTGCATTGTTTTCGAAAGTAATATCATCCGCACTGAAGTCGTCGGCATATATAAAAAAACTGGCCGAAGTGTAAGTATTGATCGTATCGCCAGACGGTGAAATGGAGCCGGTATGGTTGTCGAAACGCAGAACCGTATTCGCAACGTCAAGTCCTATAAAACGTACATGGTTCTTCCCTGCAGGGAGTACCACGCGTTCGTGATAGATCCCCGGTTTGATCATGATGATGAATAAAGACTTGTTATTTTCCGGCACCCGGTCTATTGCCTGCTGGATATTGTTCACATCTCCACTTCCATCTTTGGCTACCGTGCAGCCTGCCTGCTGCGAAATGCAGTTGACCTGGGATAAGGTCACCAGACAGATCATCAAAAGCCATCTCATACGATCATTGTTTTAAAAAACAAGGCCGCCCTTAAGCAGCCTTGTAACAGTTCATCCAAAACTATGCTTAATAACCGGGGTTCTGTGTCAGATTTATATTGGCATCCCTTGCAGGCTGCGGCAGTGGCATCAGTTCTGATTTGCCGGTCACAAAACCTGTGGCATACCTTCCCAGCGGCGAGCTCGTGCCTGCAGCTGCAATGGCGGAGCTCAGCCAGGTAACTTTTGTAGTGCCGGCCGGAGTGGCAGTGGGAGCCGCTTTATAAAATGAATTGGCCCAGATACCGCCGATATTGTTATCGTCCGATTTGCTGGTGGTGATATAATACATGGATGTAGGCAGCACAGTAGTCTTCGAATAAGACGGATAGCCGGCCATATAAGAAGGATCAACCAGGGCAGCTGAAGTAGACATCCTTGTCATATTCGCTCTTGAATCTGCGATAGCAGTGGCCAACAGGTTCCAGCGGATCAGGTCGAACTTGCGCACACCTTCCCCTCCCAGTTCCAGTGATCTCTCACGCACCACAGCCGCGAAGAACTGCGCCTTGCTAAGGCCGGCGGCAAGGTCAACACTTGCATCAGCTGTGCCGATCGCTTTACCGTAACCTCTTCTGCGTACCTGGTTCACGGCGTTGTATGCACTGGCCGTTGGTCCGTTGAGTTCATTCTCCGCTTCAGCATACATGAGCAGCACATCCGAATAACGCATGATCTGCCATTTCAGGCCGAAATACTGGATAGCATTTGTGGGTGAATAACTCGGATTGGTGATCCAGTCGCGACGGTATTTACCATCGCAGATCGCGGTGATCGCCTGACCCACTTTGGTAGAACCATCGGCAGCCACATTATAAACCGCACAAGTCACATCCCTTCTCAGGTCGGTAGAATCGAACAGGTAAAAATAGTTGGGCAATACGTTAATGCTTTTGTTGCCAAGCGCATTCACTGTAGGACCATTATAGTAGGCAAGTTTCGTATCCTCTGCACCTACGCCGCCGATGCCGCTGGCCTGGAACATAAGTTCTCCGTTAGGGTCCGCCACTGCATGTGCATTTACCTGATCTTTCCACAATGCCTTAAAACTCGGGTTCAGCGAATGCTGGCCGGATGCGATGATATCATTACACTCATCGCGGGCTATCTGGTAAAAGCTGGCAAAATCTGCGGAACGCTTCATCGTTCCATCCTGACGCAGCGAATAGCCGCCGCGGAACAATGCGATCCGGGCGCGCAAGCCTTTCACGGTTCCCTTGGTGATACGTTCATCGGCAGGGTCGCCGATAGCGCCCAGTTCATTCCTCCAGGGCACCAGGTCTTCGGCGGTCTTCAGATCGGCGATCAGGCGACTGTAGATCGTATCGCGATCGGTACGTGAAGGAAATGGATTTGAATTGGCCTGGCTGGATGCAGGCACAAAATGCGCCGGCAGATCTCCCCAGTTCATGATGGCTTCCAGATAATATTGTGCACGAAGCGTCAACGCCTCACCGTACATCCGCTGCAGCTGTTTTTTCTGCTGATCACTGCCGCTGGTATAGAGGTCCATCTTAGGAATATTGGCGATACAGATATTAGCGTATTCTATCCCCTGGAACAACTGGTTGAATGGGTTGGTGAGCTGCGCATTACCCGAAGTGGCTGCAAAACGCGCAATATCGCGGCGGTCGTTATCGCCCGCGCCTGTCGGTCCCTGCATTTCATCATTGTCCACTGTATAATACAAACTCAGGCGGATACCGAAACCGGCATCGCCCACCAGGCGGCTGTACGCCCCGGCCAGTGCCTTGTAAGCGCCCGGCACATCACTGAACGCCACTTCAGCGCTCACTTCCGTGATCGGCTGCTGGTCCAGGAATTTTTTACAACCCGTGAGCAGCAACACCAGACTGGTTGCAAAAACGGCTGCGAGTTTATAAATATATTTCGTATTCATAACTGGTATTTATTATTGTTTAGAATGTTGCGTTCACACCAAAAATATAGCTCCTGCTTTTCGGATAAGCCGAGTAGTCCAGTCCCGGTGTAAGCGGACTGTTACGAACACTCACCTCAGGGTCATATCCTGTATAGCTCGTAAATACTGCCAGGTTGTTCATTGTCACATAGAAACGGATCTTGCTGATCTTCATGCGCTGCAAAGTCCTGGACGGAAGTGTATACCCGATGGTGAGGTTATTCACCCGCAGGAAGGATCCGTCTTCGATGGCCCATGAGCTCGGGTAGAAAGCGCCCGCACTTTTTATCGGCTGCCAGATGGTTGCATTCGCATTCAGCGCTGTCAGCTGATCGGGGGCAATACCCACAGCCTGGCCTGTACTATTCACCCACTGCGCAGTTTGACCGGTAGCAGTTACCACTTTCCAGCGACCGGCCATCAGTGCGATCATGTTTGAATTGGCTGTATAACCATTGGTGAACTCGATCTTATTGGCGTTGTAAATATCATTGCCATAAGAGAAGTTCAGGAACAGGCTGAAGTCCCAGTTCTTATAAGTGAACTGCTGGTTCAGACCTCCTGTGAATTTTGGTGTTGGGTTACCGATGATCTGGCGGTCTTTATCCAGGTCTATCACACCATCGCCGTTCAGGTCTTTGAATTTCACTGAGCCGGGTTGCACGGTGCCAATGATGCCTGCATCGCTTACCACACCGGTTTTCAGCGTATACACCATAGTGGCAGGGTTGTAATCGAAATCGGATACTTTATAGAAACCGTCGTTCACTAAGCCGTACATTGCACCCACCGGGTCGCCGATGCGGATGATATAATCGGTTGGCTGACCGGAAACACCCCATGCCGCTGAAGGATAAAAATAAGTCTGGCCAAGACCAAGCTGCTCTACGCGGTTCTTGTTGAACGACATATTATAGTTAGCCGTCCAGCTGAAATTTTTCGTGCGCATTACGGTTGCATTCAACTGCAGCTCCACGCCTTTATTGGAGGTGCGGCCTACGTTCTGCAATTGGGTGGAGTAGCCATAGGTTGAAGCGATCGGCACATTCAGCAGCAGGTCTTTCGAACTGTTGTTGTAGATATCCACGCTCAGGCTGATCCTGTCGTGCAATAAACCGATATCGACACCGAAGTTGCGGTTCACGGTAGACTCCCATTTCAGTTGTTCGTTAACCAGCCCCGAAGAATAGTAAGCGGTCACCGCCTGGTTATTGATGCCATAATAATAACCGCCGTCATTACGGAAAGTGGTCAGGAACAGGTAATCGGCGATGCGGTTATTACCCACTGTTCCATAACCAAAGCGCAGCTTCAGGTCGCTGATCACATTGGAATTCGCGAGGAATTTTTCATTCTTCACACGCCATGCGATAGATCCCGAAGGAAAATAACCCCACTGCTTACCCGGCGCAAATTTTGAAGCGCCGTCTGCACGGATGTTGAAGTTGAGGTAATATTTATTCAGGTATGAATAGTTCAGCTGGCTGAAAAAAGACAGGCTGGTATAACGTGTCTTGCTCAGCTTCGGATAACCGGTAAATGGCACGGCCAGGGTTGCTCCTTTGCTTAATGCGTCATCTACCGAAGTGAAAGTCGGGAAATTTTTAAAAAGCTGCGTATGGCTCTCCGTGCGCAGGTCATAAGTTTCCTCACCTACGAGTATGGTGAAATCATGCCTGTTCTTCCATTTGCTAAGCGAATAGGTGAGCACATTAGAATTGGTGATGGTCCTTGTGTACACACTGTCCAGCTGCACGATCGGCTTGCGTGAACCCTGGATCACCGAATACGGCGTAATGGAATCGCTGAACTGGCGATCGATGAAATTATTATGGTCGTAACCGAAAGTGGATTTGAAACTCAGGTTACGGGTGATATTATAGGAAAGACTTCCGGTGATATTATATACATCCGTAGTCTTCTTGCGATACTCAGCATTGGCCAGGGCGATAGGGTTTACCAGGTTGAGGCCGTTACCCACATTGGGGTCAGCCAGCGGATCGGCATCGTCGATATCCTGTGCAGGTGAAAGGAATGGCCGGTATTTAACCGCATTGCGCAGCCTGTTATAAGAAGAGCCCTGGTCGGAAGAAACGCCTGCGCCGAGTACATCGGTATGTGTGTACCGGCCCGCCACCTGCAGTTTGATGTTGTTGGTGATCTTATAGTCCGCGTTCAGGTTCAGCAGATGCCTTTTATAGGTAGAATTCAGGATCACCGCCTTGTCATCATTATAAGTGTATCCGAAATTGTACGTGATCTTGTTATTACCGCCCAATGCGGATACATTATGGGTTTGGGTGATGCCTGTTCTGCCGGCGATCTCGTCCTGCCAGTCAACGAAGG
>JAFBAN010000005.1 GCA_019247775.1 Chitinophagaceae bacterium
TTTGAGTGAGATTGGACAGGTTTAGCACAAGATTTTTAACAGGCTTAGTCAGATGGTCGGAAGCGATCTCCTGCAGTTCTGCTGCTATATTGGCAGTAAGATCCGGCGGAATTGGCGTTACAACAGCAAATTTCTCTCTGGTATCAATTTTGACCTGCATAAGTGGTAAATTAGATTAACAGTTGTGTATAAGTGACGCACAACTTCGCTCAAAAATATTCGTTATAATTGTATAAATCCAAATAAGGCCATGGATAATAATTTTTCGGCACAGGTTAAGGAGATTATTTCTTTCAGCAGGGAGGAGGCGCTCAGGTTAGGCAATGATTTCATCGGCACTGAACATTTACTGTTGGGTTTGATCAGGGACGGGGACAATACCGCTATCAAAGTGTTGAAACAACTGAATGTTGATCTTTATGAACTCCGCAAGGAAATAGAGCTGGCGGTAAAAGATAAGACCGGGAAGAATATCACCAATATAAACAGCCTTCCGCTTACCAAGCAGGCGGAAAAAGTGATCCGGGTTACGGTACTCGAGGCCAAGGCGCTGAAAAGCCCGCTCGTAGAGACCGAACACCTGATGCTCAGCATCCTCAAGAACAAAGAGAATATCGCTACCCAGATACTGAACCAGTTCGATGTGGACTATGACCTGTTCCGCAATGAACTCGGTATGGTGGGCACCACCAATCCGCCGCCACGCAGTGAATTCACAGATGGCGACGACGATGATTTCGACGAGGAAGGAAAACGCGGCGCCGGTTACCAGCAACAGCGTACCGGTAAACAGGCAGGCGCTGCCAAAAGCAAAACGCCTGTGCTGGATAATTTTGGCCGGGATATTACCAAACTGGCAGAGTCCGGAACACTGGATCCTATCGTGGGCCGGGAAGAAGAGATCGAGCGCGTAAGCCAGATCCTCAGCCGTCGCAAAAAGAACAATCCTATCCTGATCGGTGAGCCCGGCGTGGGTAAGACCGCCATCGTGGAAGGACTGGCACTGCGGATCGTGCAGCGTAAAGTGAGCCGGGTCTTGTTCGACAAACGCGTGATCTCACTCGATCTTGCCGCACTGGTAGCAGGTACCAAATACCGAGGTCAGTTCGAAGAACGCATGAAAGCGATCATGAACGAACTGGAAAAGAACCGCGATGTGATCCTGTTCATCGACGAGATCCATACCATCGTAGGCGCAGGCGGCGCCAGCGGATCGCTGGATGCCTCCAATATTTTCAAACCGGCCCTGGCAAGGGGAGAACTGCAGTGCATCGGCGCATCCACGCTGGATGAGTACCGGATGTACATTGAGAAAGACGGCGCGCTGGACAGGCGTTTCCAGAAAGTGCTGGTAGAGCCGCCAAGCGTGGATGAGACCATCCAGATCCTGAACAATATCAAAGGCAAATACGAAGACTTCCACAATGTATCTTATGGCGATGATGCCATCGATGCATGTGTGAAACTGAGCGACCGGTATATGACCGACAGGCTGCTGCCCGATAAGGCCATCGATGTGCTGGATGAAGTGGGAGCCAGGGTGCACCTGAAAAATATCAATGTGCCGCAGGATATCGTTGAACTGGAGAAAAAGATCGAAGACGTTAAGAACGAAAAAAATAAAGTGGTGAAGAGCCAGCGCTTCGAAGAGGCCGCTTCACTGCGCGATACCGAGAAGCGTTTGGGTGAAGAACTGGAAAAAGCGAAAGCCCAGTGGGAAGAGGACAGCAAACACAAACGTTATCCGATCACGGAAGAGAATATCGCCGAAGTGGTGAGTATGATGACCGGCATACCTGTGAAACGCATGGTACAGGCAGAAACAGAAAAGCTGCGCCGCATGAGCGACGATATGCGCGATATGGTGGTTGGACAGGATGAGGCGATTGAAAAAGTAGTAAAAGCGATCCAGCGTAACCGCGTTGGTTTGAAGGATCCCAAAAAACCCATCGGTACTTTCATCTTCCTGGGCCCCACCGGCGTAGGTAAGACTGAGCTGGCGCGCGCATTGGCCCGCTATATGTTCGACTCCGAAGATTCGCTGATCCGGATCGACATGAGCGAGTACATGGAAAAATTTACCGTGAGCCGTCTGATCGGTGCACCTCCCGGCTATGTGGGATATGAAGAAGGAGGACAGCTGACGGAGAAGGTACGCCGTAAACCTTATTGTGTGATCCTGCTGGATGAGATCGAAAAAGCACACCCGGATATCTATAATATTCTGCTGCAGGTACTTGATGATGGTCAGCTGACAGATGGACTGGGACGGAAAGTGGATTTCAAGAATACCATGATCATCATGACCTCGAACATCGGCGTGCGCCAGTTGAAAGAGTTTGGTGATGGAGTAGGTTTCGCCACGGCCAACAGAATGCAAAATGCGGAAGAGAACAACAAGGCCGTGATCGAAAAAGCACTGAAGCGTACCTTCTCGCCCGAGTTCCTGAACAGGATCGACGATGTGGTGGTGTTCAACTCGCTTACACAGGAGAATATTTTCAGGATCATCGATATCCTCATGAAAGGCGTATCCAAGCGCCTGAACAACCTGGGCTTCTCACTGGAACTTACAACGGAAGCCAAAGAGTTCATTGCAGAGAAAGGCTACGATGTTCAGTTCGGCGCAAGGCCATTGCACCGGGCCATCCAGAAATACCTGGAAGATCCTCTGGCAGAAGAGATCCTGAACATGAATGTGAAGGAAGGAGATGTACTCACCGCCGACCTGGATAAAGAATCAGGCAAACTGAAATTCAGTTTCCATAAAAAAGCCGAAGAAGGCGCTAATGTTTAAATCGAATAGTAAGTACAAATACAATCCCTGCGAAAGCGGGGATTTTTTTTGCTACCCGGCCCCCCTGAATGGGAAGCCTCTGTGAACCTCCGTGCTTTCTGTGACTCTGTGGTAAAGCCTCCGCGACTCTGTCACCTAAAAAGACATCAGTCTTAATTTCACCACAGAGGCACGGAATGCACGGAGGTTCACAGAGAGGTGTTACTGGTTTCCCCAGCGGAAGGTGGAGGGATTGAGGCCGGCGAGGTCGAGGGCGCGGTCTACCACGGTGGCGACTGCTTCCTCTATGGTTTGGGGCCGGCTGTAGAACGATGGCGTTGCAGGACAGATGATGCCACCTGCCAGCGTTACGGTTTCCATGTTTTTGATATGGATAAGGCTGTACGGTGTCTCCCGCACCATCAGAATAAGTTTGCGTCGCTCTTTAAGAATTACATCGGCCGCTCTTGTAACAAGATCGTCGCTGATACCGGCGGCGATCCGGCCGAGGGTGCCCATGCTGCAGGGCGCAACGATCATGATATTGTACCGCGCCGAGCCCGATGCAAAAGGCGCGGAAAAATCGTACTTGTCGAAATACCGGAATGGATAATTTTTATAGTCCTCATTACCGAGCTCTGTCTGCCAGATATCTTTGGCGTTGCTGCTCATAACCATGCTGAGCTCCTCATACTGGTCTTTCAAAGCAACCAGCTTATCAAGTAAAACCTTAGCATACAGCGCACCGCTCGCTCCGGTGATGGCAACGGCTATTTTGTTTCGCATTGCACGAAGGTAAGGAGAAGTTGGTCTGTGGTCTGTAGTCTGTGGTCTCTAGTTGTCAATGGTGTACAGTGAATGCTGATCCACAACTCCAAACAACCACAGACTATAGACGATAGACCAAAGACTTTTACTTGTACATGATCTCATAATACTCATTCGCCATCCTGTTGCTGTCGAATTGGAAACGAACATCGCGCATGCCGTTCTTTTGGATCTGGCGCCAGGTTTCGAAGTTCTCGTAATAGATAGGAATGATCTGCTGTTCGAGTATTTCGTAAGTCTTGTTGAGATCGTATTCGTCCTGCTCATGAACGGTCATATGCTCGTAATCCGCTTTGGGAACCACGAAGCCGTTGTTGCCATGGTTCACGAATTCAGGTATCCAGCCGTCATCGGTTGAAAAATTCACCGCGCCGTTCATGGCCGCTGTCATACCGCTGGTGCCCGAAGCCTCACGCGGAACCCTGGGATTGTTGAGCCATACATCCGCTGCCTGTTTCAGTCGCTTGCTCAGTCCCAGCTCGTAACCGATCAGGACCGCTACGTTTCGATAATTCTTGCTTAGGTGTACCAGGTTATTGAACTCGGAAATTGCCGGATGATCTACCGGGTAGGGTTTGCCTGCCCAGATGATCTGCACCGGGTATTTCGGGTGGTTCAGAAGTTTTTCAAACCGCTCCATATCGTAAGTGAGCATGCCTGCCCGTTTGTAACCGGCGAAACGGCGGGCCCACACGATGGTAAGGATATTCGGATTGAATATTTTTCCGGTCTGGTCTGCAACGATCTCAAATGCTCTTTTCTTCAGGTAATGTTTCCGATCGTCGAACAGGAAGTCGTTGCCGTCTTCCATCGAGCGGTACAGCTGTTTGTCAGACCAGTAACGCCAGTTCTGCGCATTGGTGATGGATTCGATAGGGCAGATGCCTTCGTAGTTCTTCCACATGGCCCGGCTTACATGACCGTGAAGGGCCGATACTCCATTCGCTTTTCTGGCAAAACGCAGCGCAGTAAGTGAGTGATTGAACTGGTCATCTTTTATGCCGGTAAGTTTGCGCACTTCGTCGATGCTGAGTCCGCAGAAATAACTCATCTTATGGCAGAGATAGATATCGTGTTTTTCATTGCCCGCTTCTTCCGGCGTATGGGTGGTGAACACCAGGTGTTCTTTCACTTTCTCTACGCTTTTGAATTTGTTGAGCAGGTAGAAAGCCGCCGAAATGCCATGTGCTTCGTTAAGGTGATATACATCCGGACGGAATCCAAGTTCATCGATCAGCTTGGCGCCGCCAACGCCGAGCAGGATGAACTGCGCCACTTTGGTAGCCACGTTGGCATCGTACAAACGGTGCGTGATGGTCTGCGATACATAATCGTTCTCCGGAAGATCTGTACTAAGCAGGAACAGCGGCGCGCTGTTGAATGTTTCAGGATTCAGGTAAAATACTTTTACCCAAACAGGATGCTCATGGATCAGTATCTGGAACTTGATGCCGGTATCTTCGAGAAAACTGAAATTCTTTTCCATGAAAGACACCTGCAGGGTCTGGTCCTGATTGCGGATCTGGTCGTAATACCCGTATTTCCAGAGTATACCCACGCCGATCAGGTTCTGTCTGAGTTCATAGGCGCTGCGTAAATGCGAACCGGCGAGAAAGCCAAGTCCGCCACTGTATATTTTTAACGGCTGATGTATTGCGAATTCCATCGAAAAGTACGCTACTTTTTTTGCGTACTGCTCACTCACCTGGTATGGCACATGATAATTGTGAAAATTCATTCAGTCTGCTTTTTTGTTTACGATTGCGCTGCAATATAGGTATTTCGGGGAGGAAATGTAGTTTATACACATTAGCTGTGGAAAAGCCCGTTGTGGACGAAGATCGTCTCTGTGAGCCTCCGTGTATTCTGTGCCTCTGTGGTAGAGCTCCGCGTCTCTGTTGCCTCCTAAGACATCAGCCTTTAGTTTCACCACAGAGGTACAGAATACACGGAGGTCCACAGAGTGTTACTTCTTTTTCCTGAGTTCTTTTTTTCTGACGAAGGAATCGTCGAAGAAACATTTCATGCCGCGATGATTGCCACAGGTGCCTGTTTCCTTGAGCGTGATCTCGCTGCCGTCGAAATGGAAATCGATGATGCAGGGATCGCCTTTACCGAAATACTGGCCCGCATCTGCACTTTTCATGATCATTTCGCCCTTTAATTCGCCGGTGCAACCCTCCGGTTTTTCGAAATGCACGAAAAATAAATAAGTGTTGGGATTTTTACTGTCGCGGATAGAAATGAAATTTTTCTTGTCGCGTGCATAGTCGCCGCTGTATTTTCTTTTTCTGGGCAAGGTGTCGAGCGGATTTACCAGCGCCAGCTTACGGGTATCTTCATTTGAATCGTTCATCACTACCATGAAAAAGCCTGCATTGTTGTAGACCCAGGCCGTGCGGCTGAACTGCAGGTTATTATCCGGCAGCATCTTTTCCCTGATCAATACAAATGTTGGCTCACGGTTGATGGCAACAGCGTGGGTATATCCGTCGGCAATCCCCGTGTTCAGCAGTTCTTTCGATGCGAGGAATTTATTTTTTTTATCCAGCACAAACACACCCAGCCGGATCGCTTTCTTCCGGTTGATGAATTTGGCGAGCAGGTAGGTCTCTTTGTCTTTTTCGATCCTTGCCACGGGGCGGATGATCTGGCGGGTATCGCCTCCGGTAACCTGCTTCAGTGCACTGTCGGGGAAGAACTGTTGCATGCCTTTATAACCGATAGCCATTGTATCGCCCAGTTTATTGATATTGCTATCCGCCGCTGTATAGGATCCGCTCACCAGCGGAAAAGCGCTGAGGAAATCGGCCGGCTTGATGGGGACGTCTCCAGACAGATCGATCGTTTTATCCTTGCAAGCGCCCAATAAGGCAATAAATACAACAGGCAGCCATCGCTTCATAGGTATCATTTGTATAAAAGTACGGTTTTCGGGATAAGTGAACCCGGAATTGGCCGGATGACCGAAAAAATTTAGATTTGTCTAAAAATATTTTTAGAGCTTATGAGCTTCTCTATAACGGAAGAAAACTATATCAAGGCCATCTTTCACCTGCAGCAGGAAGACGGTACTGTTTCCACCAATGATCTGTCGGCCGTACTTCAGACCAAGCCGGCATCGGTGACCGATATGCTGAAAAAGTTAAAGACCAAGAAACTGCTCAGTTATGAACGGTATAAAGGCGTACGCCTGAGTGCCGAGGGCAGGAGGCTGGCGCTCGGCATTGTGCGCAAGCACCGGCTATGGGAATATTTCCTGTTCAATACCCTGCAGTTCGGCTGGGATGAAGTGCATGAGATAGCCGAAGAGCTCGAACATGTGACCAGTAAAAAGCTGGTGGAAAAACTCGATGCATTCCTCGGTTACCCAAGGTTCGATCCTCATGGCGATCCTATCCCCGACAGCCACGGTAAAATGACAGTGCGCCAGCAACTCAACCTTATCGACCTTCCGGTTAACAAAATGGCCGAAGTGAGTGGGGTAGGCAGCCAGTCGAGCGAACTGCTCGAATTGCTGAAACACCGGAATATTTCCATGGGCACCAAACTCGAAGTAAAACGACGTTTCAGTTTCGATCATTCCCTGGAGATCAGGATCAAGGGACAACAACCATTCATCATCAGCCAGCAATTAGCACAGGCCCTGTTCGTAAAATTAGTGTAGCATGGTAAACAAATCGCACAGTGATCATTCTTTAAGTGAAGTGCATGAGACCGTAGACACCACGGCGCCGCGCAGAGGGTTCAGGCGGATACTGGCTTATATCGGTCCGGCGTATCTCGTAAGTGTGGGCTATATGGATCCGGGCAACTGGGCCACCGATCTGCAGGGTGGGGCGCGTTTCGGTTACAGCCTGATCTGGGTATTGCTGATGAGCAACCTGATGGCGCTGCTGCTGCAAAGCTTAAGCGCAAGACTGGGCATCGTGCGCCGCCGCGACCTGGCCCAGGTAAACCGGGAAACCTATCCGCCCATCGTCAATTTTTGTCTTTATATTCTCGCCGAACTTGCCATTGCCGCATGCGACCTGGCTGAAGTACTGGGCATGGCCATCGGGATTTACCTGCTTACCGGATTGCCATTGATCTGGGGTACGGTGATCACCGTGCTGGATACTTTTTTATTCCTGCTGCTGCAGCGATGGGGCATCCGCAAGATGGAGGCGTTTATCGTTTCGCTGGTATTGATCATCGGCGTTTCTTTCCTGGTGGAGATCATTCTTGCCAAACCGCATCTCGGGTCGGTAGTGAAAGGATTTCTTCCGGGCGCGCTGAACAATGAATCTTTATACATCGCTGTTGGTATTATCGGCGCTACAGTGATGCCGCATAATCTTTACCTGCATTCGGCGCTTGTGCAGACGCGCAAGATCAGCACCGATGCCGCTGGCGTTCGGCGGGCGCTGAAGTACAACCTGATCGACAGCACCATCGCACTCAATGCCGCTTTTTTTGTGAATGCAGCTATCCTTGTTCTTGCGGCGAGTGTGTTCTTCAGCTCAGGCCATACACAGGTGGCGAGGATCCAGGATGCACACCAGCTGCTGCTGCCTTTATTGGGCAGCAAACTGGCCCCGGTATTGTTCGCTGTGGCACTGATCGCTGCAGGGCAGAGCTCCACACTAACCGGTACGCTGGCCGGGCAGATCGTGATGGAGGGTTATCTGCAATTGCGCATCAATCCCTGGCTCCGACGGCTGCTTACGAGGCTGATCGCTATTATTCCCGCCGTGCTGGTAATATTGTTGTATGGAGAGGAAAAAGTGGATGATCTGCTGGTGTTCAGTCAGGTGATACTCAGTCTGCAGTTAGGATTTGCAGTGATCCCTCTGATCCATTTTGTGAGCGATAAGCGTGCCATGGGTGAGTATGCGATCCGTCTTCATATCAAGCTGCTGGCCTGGCTTGTGGCGATCGTACTGGTATTCCTGAATGTGAAACTGGTGGGCGAGGAGAGCATCAGCATCCTCAGCTCGGATGCGCATTGGTACTGGAAAGCGCTGCTGGTATTGGGCCTGCTCCTGTTCATCGGGTTATTTCTTGTAATGACTTTTTTCCCTCTGATCAAAAACCGCCGTCAGAAAGAACATGCACTCCATGGCGAAACGCCGGTGCTGCGAGAGTTAAACGTTCAACCGATGCAGCGCATTGCAGTGGCCCTCGATTTTTCGCGTGTGGACGAGAAACTGATCGCCTATGCATTGTCGCAGGGCAATAAAACGGCAACCTATATCCTGCTTCACGTGGTAGAAAGCGTTTCCGCCCGGTATTCAGGCGAAGCGAGCGATGATGATGAGACAAGGGAAGACCGGCTACGGATAGAGAATTATGCCGGCCAGCTCCGGCAGCTCGGTTACCTGGTTGAAACGCATCTTGGTTACCGCAACCGCGTAAAAGAGATTGTCCGCATTGTAAAGACTTCGCACGCTGAAATGCTGGTAATGGGCGCGCACCGGCACTCGGGTCTGAAGGATTACATATTCGGTGAAACGATCGAGTCTGTACGGCATGCATTGCCGATACCGGTGTTGATTATTGGAAGATGAGACCATAATCCTTCCGCTCCAGATATTCCTCACCCCTCCCTCTCCACAGGTGGGAGGCGATAGAATAGTATTTCAAAGAAGTCATTCTTAACGTTAAGTGATTCCTTCCCCCTCTCCACCCGTGGAGAGGGGGCCAGGGGGTGAGGAGTTACGGGAGAGGGTAGAAACTCGTGTATACCCTCAGCAATTCACGATTGTTTAATAGCAGCCCGCAACAATTCCGCCCACCGCAGGTACTGCTTCGCTGATGGATGTAGTTGATCCGTGGCTGTAAGGCTCTGGTCGGTATGCGCTTCCCGGCTGATGGGGGTGATATCGATATAATTCACTTTGAAAGCAAGACTGATCTCTTTGTTGATACTGTTGAATGCATCTATTTCCCGGCTGACCTTCGCAGAGCCCCCGCCAAATGGCGTAACGCCGTAGTCGGGGATCGACAGCACGAAAACATGATTCAATCTGCCGGCTGCTTTGCCGATGGCGATCTGCAGAAGCTGGGTAAAACGCTGGCGGTAGCCCGCAGTATCCATTCCCTGGTATTGATCATTGACGCCGATCAGCAAACTGACAATATCGTAACCCGGTTTGAGCGATGCGGCCGCGATCGCCGACTGCAGGTCGATGGTGGTCCAGCCCGTGCGAGCGATGTACTGGGGTTCAGCAATAGCGATACTGTCGTTCTTCAATAACAAAGCGGTCTGGGCCGGGTACCGGTCAGTTACGCCTACCGATTCGCCGATAGTATAGGAATCGCCCAGCGCCAGCCAGCTCCGGCCGGATGCGTTGAAGATGTTTGCTGGCGGTAACGCTGTATCCGTTGCAGATTGCTTGGTACAGGCGCTGAAAAAGGTAGCCAGTAGTATAACCAGGTTCAATATCATATTCGGCTTTTTCACGATCGGATATACGTAAAAGATCAGTCCAGGGATGCTCAATGCCGGTGCTGGAAGCATTAAATTCGTAAATGCTGGATAGCCCGGGCCAATTGAAGGCAGGCCATAATGGCACAGTTTAATATTGAGACCAGGTTGACCGCCTAGGCGCCGAGACGCAAGGATACGCAAGGGGACTGTCACCGCGTTTTCCTTCGCGTTGCTTTGCGCCTAAGCGTCTTCGCGGTTAAATTCAAACTGTACCATTACCGGCAGGCGGCTAACGGTAAAACCCAGAAAGTATTACATTTGTCCCTCTTTTAACATACCTAAACGCAACAGTAAATGGCACAAAAAATCAAGGTAGCAAACCCCGTGGTGGAACTGGATGGGGATGAGATGACCCGTATTATCTGGAAATTTATCAAAGACAAACTGATCCTGCCTTACATAGAAGTGGATATCAAATATTTCGACCTTGGTATGGAGTACCGCGACCAGACCAGCGACCAGGTAACGGTAGATGCCGCCAATGCCATCAAACAATATGGCGTAGGCATTAAATGCGCCACCATTACACCGGATGAAGAGCGCGTAAAAGAATTCAACCTGAAACAGATGTGGAAGAGTCCCAACGGCACTATCCGCAATATCCTGGACGGTACCGTATTCCGTGAGCCGATCGTATGCAGCAATGTGCCGAGGCTGGTGCCCAACTGGACAGCGCCGATCTGCATCGGCCGACACGCATTCGGCGATCAGTACCGCGCTACTGATTTTGTGACCAAAGGAAAAGGCAAACTCACCATCAAGTTCGAGGGAGAAGACGGTAAAGTGATCGAACATGAAGTGTTCAACTTCAAAGGTGATGGCGTGGCGCTGGCCATGTACAATACCGATGAGAGCATCAAAGGTTTCGCAAGAAGCTGTTTCAATACGGCGTTGGGCAAGAAATGGCCTTTGTACCTGTCTACCAAGAACACCATCCTCAAAAAATACGATGGCCGCTTCAAGGATATCTTTGAAGAGATCTATCAGCAGGAGTTCAAAGCGAAATTCGATGCGGCAGGTATTACCTATGAGCACCGGCTGATCGACGATATGGTAGCGAGTGCCCTGAAATGGAACGGCAATTTTGTCTGGGCCTGTAAGAACTACGACGGAGATGTGCAGAGCGATACCGTTGCGCAGGGTTTCGGTTCACTCGGACTGATGACGTCTACCTTGATCACGCCCGATGGAAAGATCATGGAAGCAGAGGCTGCGCATGGCACTGTTACCCGTCACTACCGCGAGCACCAGAAAGGCAAGCCAACATCCACCAACCCGATCGCTTCGATCTTTGCATGGACACGAGGGCTTGAATTCCGCGGTAAACTGGATGGTAACCAGGACCTGATCAATTTCTGCCAGGCGCTGGAAGCAGTCTGTGTTGAAACGGTAGAGAGTGGTAAGATGACCAAAGACCTCGCCGTTTGTATCCACGGCAATAAAGTGGAGCACGGGAAAGACTATCTCTATACAGAGGAATTCCTGGATGCGCTGGATCAGAATTTAAAAGCGAAACTTGGAAAATAAAGTTTTCAATTTTGATAGAAACTCTCACCAGCTGGTGGGAGTTTTTTTTGGGGATTGCATAAAAACTAAAAGGATGTTCAGAGCCGCTGTTGTTCTGCCTGCGAAGATACGCGCAACAGTCGCCTGTCTTCCAGCTCCTTCATCACATTGCCGGCAAATCGGTCTAATAGCTCCAGTTCTTTCTCAGTAAAATCCCTGGGTTCTTTATCAACAACACATACGGTGCCGATGTTCAGTCCCTGCTGGGTACGGAGCGGTACGCCTGCATAAAACCGGAGACCGAATTCACCGGCAACGAGTGGATTGGTTAACAGGCAGGGCTCCTTGCTGGCATCATTAAAAATAGTAGGAGCATGATCGAGGACTGCCAGCGAACACAGGCTGGTTCCTCGATCGACAGTATTCACGCCTTCCATCCCGAAATTACCTTTGAACTCCACTTGCTCGCTTCCGACAATGGAAATCAGGGCGATGGGGGTATCAAAACTTCTGGCAATAATTTGAGCCACTTCATTGAAATACTTATCGGGAAACCCGTCAAGTACAACATATTCATTAACTGCTTCAATTCTGATATTTTCATTAGCAGGGATAATTGGCTTTCCGAAAGTATTTTT
>JAFBAN010000135.1 GCA_019247775.1 Chitinophagaceae bacterium
CTATCTCGACAGGAACCAGAAGAACGGAACATTCAAAGACGAATTCGAAACACGGTTCGATCATACCAGTTTTTCTTCGATGGGTTCCGATCTTGCCGATATCAACAACGACGGGCTTCCGGATATTTTCAATACCGATATGCTGCCTGATAACGATTACCGGCTGAAGACGACCGGCGCGTTCGATAACATCGATCTGTTCAATACCAAATTGAAAACAGGGTTCTATTATCAGTACGTGAAGAATTGCCTGCAGATCAACAACCGCCAGGGCAGGTTTATGGAAACGGGTAATTACAGCGGCGTATCGGCGTCAGACTGGAGCTGGGGCGCCCTGCTGTTCGATATGGACAATGATGGATTCAATGACATCTATGTCTGCAACGGCGTGAACCGGGATGTGACAGATCTCGACTTCATCGAATTCTTTGCCAACGATGTGATCCAGAAAATGGTATTGACAGGGCAGAAGGATGATGTGGACGAGGTACTCAAACATATTCCGCAGAATCCCCTGGTGAACAAAGCCTATCACAATCAGAGGAATCTTCGTTTCAAAGACATGGCGGTAGCCTGGGGCTTTAAGGAACCCAGTTTTTCCAATGGCGCGGCCTACGGCGATCTGGATAATGACGGAGATCTGGACCTGGTAGTAAATAACGAGAACCAGCCTGCATTCGTATACCGCAACAACAGCCGGCAGATCAGCAAAAATCATTACCTGGGCCTTAAGCTCGAGGGCAGCGCACAGAACCGTTTTGCCATCGGTACCAAAGTAGACCTGTATCGCGGCAGCGAGATCATTACCCGCGAGCAATATCCCAGTCGCGGTTTTCAGTCATCGATGGATTACAAACTGATCATCGGCCTGGGCGAATCAAAAAAGGTAGACTCCATGGTCATTACCTGGCCTGATCTTTCTGTGTCCAGCTATAGACAACCTGCCGTAGATACGGTGCTGGTAATGAAGCAGCCTCCGAAAAATAACCTGTTCAGACCTTACCTGCCGCAGGCCACGGTTGCGCTGCTGGATTCTGTGAAAAATCCCTTCGACCGTCATATCGAAGATGATAATACCGATTTTTATTATGAAAGGAATCTTCCTAAACTCCTGAGCCGTGAAGGACCCAAAGCTGCGGCAGGCGATGTAAATGGCGACGGTCTTGAAGATATATTTATCGGCGGCACCGCGGGGCATGGAGGTCAGCTGTACCTGCAGAATACAAAAGGCGGCTTCGACAGATCGCAGCAGCCATCCATCGCGCAGTTCAGGGATTTTGAAGATGTAGCCGTGGTACTGTTCGATGAAGACAAGGACGGAGACCTGGACCTGCTGATCTGTCCGGGCGGCAACAACAGCAAGCCGGACAGCCGCCAGATGCAACTGCGTTTATTCCGCAATGATGGCAAAGGAAATTTCCAGATCGATGTTTCCGCCTTTCCCAATACCGGCATGAATGTAAGTGCCGCAGTGGCCGGTGATTTTAATGGCGATGGTTTTGCAGACCTGTTTGTAGGCGGCCGCAACGATCCGCGCAATTATGGGGTTGATCCATCCAGCTATATTTTCATCAACGATGGTAAGGGGCATTTCCGTGATATCGCGCCGGCAAAGAATCCTGATATCGCCCACCTGGGCATGATCACCGGCTGCGCCTGGGCCGATCTTACCGGCGACGGTAAACCTGAACTCATCATCACCGGCGAATGGATGGCGACGCATGTGTTCAGTTTTATGAACGATCATTTTGTAGAGATCAAAACAAATCTTACCGATCTCCTGGGTTGGTGGCAGGCTGTAGCGGTTGCCGATCTCGACGGCGATGGCCGCAATGACCTGGTACTCGGCAATATCGGCGAGAATTTTTACCTGAATCCCGATCCCGTACATCCCGTAAAACTTTGGCTGAACGATTTCGATCAGAATCAATCGAGCGACCGTATCCTCACCAGCACGATCGATGGAAAGGACATGCCGGTATTCATGAAGCATGAAATGGAAGACCAACTGCCCATTCTCAAAAAGAAAAATCTCAAGCACCGCGATTATGCGAATAAGCCGATACAGGAATTGTTTTCACCGGAACTCATCAAGTCCTGCAGGATCAAGACCTTTAATTATCCTGCATCGGTGATCGCATACAATCGGGGCAATGGTCAGTTCGAGATCCGGAAACTGCCTGCGCTGGTGCAATTATCCTCTGTCAATGCCATTCGCTGTACAGATCTCAATGGAGACGGACGGCCCGACCTGGTATTGGGCGGAAACGAATATGGGTTTCTTCCCCAGTTCGAAAGACTCGATGCGGGCCGCGGGTCGGTACTGCTGAACCAGGGCAAGGGTAATTTCGATCTGCTGAGCGCGGAACGGTCGGGCGTGGAACTGAACGGACAGGTCCGTGATATCCAGGAGATCCGTACGCCATCCGGCAGGCAACTGCTTTTTCTTCGTAACGATATGACACCCGTCCTTTTCAAATTGCATAAAACCCAGCCGGCAACAGCCGCGAACCGGAAAAAATAATGCGTGAATGAGAAGGATGCCATTTTATATCGCAGGCTTATTGTTGGTGACTGTTTCCTGCAGCTCGCCAAAAACATCGCTGCCGCCGATGTTCGAATTGCTGGATAGCAGCAGAACCGGTATTCAGTTCTCAAACAAGCTTACTCCCACCGCGCAGTTCAACATGTTCAAGTACATGTATTTCTATAACGGAGGTGGCATCGGCGCGGGCGATTTCAATAATGACGGGCTGATAGATCTGTTCATGACCGCCAACCAGGGCGATGATAAATTATACCTGAACAAGGGCGGACTCAAATTCACGGATGTGACCAGGGAAGCGATGGTGCCGCAGGATGGTGCATGGTCTACAGGCGTATCCGTCGTTGATATCAATAACGATGGGCTGCTCGACATTTATGTATGCCGGGTGGGAGAATACGAAATACTGCATGGCCATAACCAGCTACTGGTTTGCCAGGGCATTGGCAGCAATGGCATTCCTACTTACCGCGATGAGGCCAAAGAATATGGACTTGATTTTTCGGGATTCAGTACGCAGGCGGTGTTCATGGACTATGATATGGATGGGGATCTGGATTGTTTCCTGCTCAATCATTCGGTTCACCGCGATGGCGCTTTTGCCCCGCGACAGAATTTTCTCGGTACCTATCATCCATTGTCTGGCGACCGCCTGTTCCGCAATGATGGCGCACGATTTACCGATGTGACAAAAGAAAGCCAGATCAATAGTTCTTCCATCAGCTATGGGCTGGGTGTTGCTGTGGCGGATATCAACCTGGACGGTTATCCCGATCTCTATGTCGGTAACGATTTTCATGAGAATGATTATCTCTATATCAACCAGAAGAACGGCAGGTTCAAAGAGGAGATCAATGACCATGTAATGCATACCAGCCAGTTCTCGATGGGAGTGGATGTGGCGGATGCGGACAATGATGGCTATCCTGAGATCGTTTCGATGGATATGCTTCCTTACGATCCTTATATCCTGAAACGTTCGCTGGGAGAGGACGAGTATGATATCTTCCAGTACAAGATCAAGGCTGGCTATAACTACCAATACACCCGTAACAACCTCCAGTGGAACCGCCGCAATGGTATGTTCAGCGAGACAGGCCTGTATTCCGGCATCTTCGCCACAGACTGGAGCTGGGCCGCGCTGTGGATGGATTTTGATAACGACGGTCTGAAGGACCTGTTTATCTCCAACGGCATTCCCAAACGGATGAACGATATGGATTATGTCAACTTCGTTTCAGGCGAACAGGTTCAGGGTAAGATCGCATCCAATCGCATGGATGAAAAAGACATGGCCCTGGTGAATAAATTCCCTGAGATCAAGATCCCCAATAAATTTTACCGCAACAATGGAAATCTGCAATTCAGGGATATTGCTCAGCAGGTCTCAAATGATAAGCCCACTTATTCCAATGGCGCCATTTATGCGGACCTCGATAATGATGGCGATCTGGACCTGGTGGTGAACAATATCGACGAGGCAGCAATGGTATATCGCAATACCGCCAATGACGGCAAAGCGAAGAATTATGCGGAGATCAGGCTGAAGGGACCAGATAAAAACATCAATGCGGTTGGCGCCAGGCTGATTATGTACACTAATACAGGCATTCGCAGCTATGAAAAAACACCGGTGCATGGATTCCAGTCGAGCATGGAGTTGCCCATGCATATTGGTCTGGCGAATACCCGGATCGATTCCGCGTTCCTGATCTGGCCGGATAACAGTTACCAGCGTATCCGGCTTGATACTGCCAAACCGCATCTCAGTTTCAGCTATCAGAAAGGATTGCCCGCATTCGATTACCGACGGATCACAGATTTCTACCATGATGCTGCGGCGCCGATGCAGGATATTACTGCACAGACCCGGTTAAAAGCGGTGCATGAAGAAAACATATTCGCTGAATTCGATCGCGAACCCTTGATGCCGCATATGGTATCGACAGAAGGGCCTGCACTGGCGGTAGCAGATATCAACCAGGATGGTCTGGATGATATTTTTCTTGGCGGAGCCCGCGACAAAAAAGGAAATGTTTTCCTGCAACAGCCGAACGGAACCTTTACCATGTTGCCTGAACCCGCGCTCGCTGCAGACAGCGCGATGGAAGATGTAGACGGCGCCTGGGTCGATATCAACAAAGACGGGTATCCCGACCTGCTAGTAGCCAGCGGCGGCAATGAATTCTTTGGTCCCGATCCGCATCTGCAGCCCAGGGCGTACCTCAACAACGGGAAAGGAGTATTGCAGAAACTGGATCACGCATTCGATAATATTTTCGTCAATGCATCCAGTATCGTTCCTTATGATTTTAACGGGGATGGAGTTGAAGACCTGTTCGTTGGCGGCAGATCGGTGCCGGCAGAATATGGCAGGATCCCCAGGTCGTACCTGCTGCAGAACGACGGCAAAGGCCATTTCACTGATGTAACGGGTTCCAAAGCAAAAGAACTGCAGGAACTGGCGATGATCACCCAGGCGATCTGGTTCGATATCGACAAGGATGGAGATAAGGACCTGCTGGTATGCACCGAATGGGATGGCATCTACGCATTCATCAACAACCATGGAACGTTCACCAAAAAGCAACTGACGGCAAAAAAAGGCTGGTGGAATTTTCTGTTGCCCGTAGATATCGATAACGACGGTGATATAGACCTGGTAGCGGGCAATCTCGGTCTCAACAGCCGACTCAAAGCCAGTGAGGCACAGCCGGTACGTCTGTACTATAATGATTTCGATGATAACGGTCGCAAAGAGCAGGTGCTTACATATTACCTTGACGGCAGGGAAATCCCTTTTGCCAACAAGGATGAACTGCAGAAGCAATTGCCCGCATTAAAAAAGAAATTCCTCTACGCCGCAGATTTTGCCAAAGCCAGACTGCAGGATATTTTGCCACAGGCAAAACTGGACAAGTCGCAGGTGATGACAGCGGATTATTTTTCCAATGCCATATTATTGAACCAGGGCAATCTTAACTTCAGCGTACAGGCGCTTCCCTGGCAGGCACAATTGAGTTCATACCGCGATGCGGTGGTGATCGACGCCAACCATGACGGCCTTCCAGACATATTACTGGCCGGCAATTATTACAGCAATAATATCCAGATGGGCAGGTATGATGCAGATTTCGGAACTGTATTACTGAACCGCGGCAAAGGAAATTTTTCGGCTGGAAATATGAACGGAGTGCAGGTGAAAGGGCAGGTGCGTCATATCCGCCAGCTGCAGATCAACGGCAGACAGGCATTCGTACTGGCGCGCAACAATGATTCGGCGATGGTGATCGGGTTCAGGGATCAGCAAAAAAAATAACAGCGGCAGGGCCGCAGGACGCTCATTGAAAAAACGGATCAGTACACCGGCTGGTACAAACGTGTGATCCACTTGCTGCTATCGGGCTGGTATTGCCGGTCGGTGATCAGCATGGTGAAATTGATGGCCATGGAAGTTTTGCGATAATCGGCAAAATATTCCAGCAGACTTTTCCAGGCATTGTCAACCGCCTGCTCACCGCCAACCACATCGGTTACCATAAAACTGCCTTTGACCATATGTTTGTTGCTGAAGACAGGATTCTCGGGTACGCCTTTGTCAACCGGGATCGCAGCCATCAGCTGGTATTGATTGTTTTCGGCGGGAGTGATATTGTAAATGGGATTGCCGGTTTGCCTGATCCCTTTGGCTGCAACGAAGGCCTGGATCTTTTTGATCAGTGCGTATACTTCCGGGGTATGCGGTTGAGCAGAAAGAATGGTCTTTGCCGAAACGAACAGCGTATCCTGGATAGAAGTGCGGGTGATAGGGATCCCATATACGTTCTGAACTTTGTTGAGGAAGCTGCTGAGATTCATGAGCACGCTGTCCATATTTTTTTTAACGGCAGCTGCTTCGCGGTACTGCATGAAACGGGTAAAGGGATTAGAGCTCGCTCGCTCGCTGTAGTTCCAGCTGATACCGGTTGAATCAGTGCTAAACGGGATGATCAGGAATTTGGTAGGGATCGTGTGGTTGTGATGGCGGATCCCGATATCGGCAGACTTATAAAATTTCTGGGTGATATAGAAAGAGTCATTACCGGAGCTGAACAGGTGTACGGATGGCTGAACGGCGGAGTTGGTATCGGAATGCAGGTAATTCCACCAGTGAGCCCAGTTCTTTTCATCCAGTGCATGTTTCACCACGCCATTTTCGGCAGTATGCACTACGGTGGCGCTGGAGACTACAAGATTGGATGGAATAAAAAGATAGGTACCGGCAGAGAAAAGAACCAAAAGGACCAACACAACTAAAACGATTTTTTTCATATAGCATCCCGCCTCGCGGGCCTTGCAAAATAATGATTATTCGGTCTACTCTATGTTGTCATTGATACAATCTTCAATCGTTCAAAACAAACAGCTGCGCCTGGTGCTGGCTGCACTCCTCTTCATGACAACAGGCTGCCGCAACACCGTATCCGATGCTCCGGCTGATGCGCTGTTCCAATGGATGCCGGCAACACAGACCGGGATCGATTTCACCAACAGCGTACAGGATAGCCCGGAAATGAGCATTCTCAATTACCACAATTTTTACAATGGCGGCGGAGTGGCTATCGGCGATATCGACAATGATGGCAGACCGGATATCTTTTTCACTGCCAACCAGGGTGAGAACAAGCTATACCTGAACAAGGGCGGGTTCCGTTTTGAAGATGTAACAGCGAAAGCAGGCCTGCTCAGCCGGCACAAATGGCATACCGGTGTAACCATGGCCGATGTGAATGGAGACGGCTGGCTGGATATCTATGTCTGCAATGCCGGCATCATCAGCGGCGACGACCGCGCCAATGAACTTTATATCAACCAGCACAACGGAACGTTCAGGGAAGAAGCCCATACTTACGGACTGGACGACAAAGGCGCATCTACGCAGGCGCTCTTTTTCGATTATGACCATGATGGCGATCTGGATTGTTTTGTACTGAACAATAATCCAAAATCGATCGACAATTTCGGCTACCGGAAAAATGCCCGGCTTACCCGCGATCCGATCAACGGCGATCGGTTGTATCGTAACGACAAAGGACATTTTACCGATGTGAGCGCGGCGGCGGGAATATTCAGTCCGGAGATCGCTTTTGGCCTTGGCATTACCGTTGGCGACCTGAACAATGATGGCTGGGAAGATATTTATGTGGCGAATGATTTTTTCGAGAAGGATTATCTCTATATCAACCAGCACAACGGCAGCTTCAAGGAAATCGGTACTGAAGCGATGGGGCATATCAGCAATGGCGCTATGGGTACCGATATGGCCGACCTGAACAATGATGGCTGGCTTGACATGTACACAGCCGAAATGCTTCCCGAGAATGATTACCGCCTCAAAACCACATTGCGTTTCGATGGGTATGATGTACAGAATGCAAAGAACACACTCGATTTTCATCACCAGTTCACCTGCAATACCCTGCAGCTGAACAACCAGGACGGCACATTCAGTGAGATCGCACAGTTGAGCGGTGTGGATGCCACAGGCTGGAGCTGGGGCGTACTCAATTTCGATTTCGATAACGATGGCTGGAAAGACCTGTTCGTATGCAATGGCATTTACAAAGACCTGACCGACCAGGACTTTCTCGCCTATTTCAATACCCAGATGCTGAACCAGAAATTGCAAAGCGGGAATGATGTGATGGATCTTATCCGAAAAATGCCCTCGGTGCCCCGCACCAATTTTGCGTTCCTGAACCAGCACAATCTTTTTTTTAAAGACCAGTCTGCGAAACTGGGATTCACCAGGCCCGGCTTCAGCAACGGCGCGGCCTATGCCGATCTTGATGGCGACGGTGATCTTGACCTGGTGGTCAACAGCCTGAACGGGGTATCGCAGGTGTACCGCAATATGAGCACGGAAAACCTGCATCGGCACTACCTGAAAATAAAATTACAGGGCAATGCGCCGAATACATTTGGTTTTGGCGCCCGTGTAACCCTGTTCACAAAAAACGGGCAGCAGGTGCTGGAGCAGATGCCTACACGCGGCTTCCAGAGCAGTGTTGATCCCGTATTATTGTTCGGACTCGACGCTATCACACATGTTGACAGCCTCAGGATCCGCTGGCCCGATGAAACCGTACAGACCGTATCGGGTATCAGGGCCGATACTACACTCGTGCTGGAACAGCGTTCCGCAAAGCCAGGGGGCAAAACGCCGATGCCGGTACCGGCAATGTACAGCGACATAACGGCGGGCAGCATCAGCGGCAATATCCGGCACCGGGAAAATGATTTTGTGGATTTCAATACGGAGAAGCTGATCCCGAAAATGCTGTCGACCGAAAGCCCGAAGCTGGCAGTGGGCGATGTAAATGGCGATGGACTGGAAGATATTTATATGAGCAGTGCTGCCGGCGATACTGCTAAAATATTCATTCAGGATATGACTGGACATTTTACGCAGAAACCTCAACCTGCTTTCATGGCGGATGCGTTCTATGAAAATACCGGCGCCGCCTTCTTCGATGCAGATGGCGATGGCGACCTGGACCTCGTAGTTGCAGCCGGTGGAAATGAAGCCAGGCAGGGTTCGCCGTATCTGTTAACCCGCCTGTACCTGAATGATGGTAAGGGAAATTTTTCCGGCGCGGCGAAAGGCTGGCCTTCCGTTTCCATTAACGCTTCCTGCGTTCGCGTGGGAGATTTCAATGGCGATGGGAAGCCGGATGTTTTTATCGGAGCCAGGAATATACCCGGCAGTTATGGCGTTGCGCCCTCGAGTGTGTTGCTGCAGAATAACGGATCGGGTAATTTCTCGGACGTAACAATGACGCTGGCGCCCGATCTCTCCAAAGCAGGGATGATCACCGATGCACAATGGGCAGATATGGATGGTGACGGGAAACCCGAACTGGTGGTAGCGGGCGACTGGATGCCGGTTACCCTGTTCGCTTACTCTGATGATCATCTTCGTAAAAGATCGGAGATCCCGCATTCGGCGGGCTGGTGGAATAGCCTGCGGATAGCGGATATCGATGGCAACGGTACGCCCGATATTGTTGCGGGCAACTATGGCCTCAACTCCAATATCAAGGCAGATGCGCAGCATCCGGCGCGATTGTTCGTCTCCGATTTCGATCAGAATGGCCAGTCCGAGTGTATTCCGGTGTATTATAAGGCTGACGGTAAAGCCTACCCTTATTACCTGAAAGATGAAATGGAATCACAATTGCCGCAGCTGAAGAAAAAATTCCTGAAGTATGAACAGTATGCCGGAAAGCAGATCGAGGAAATACTTTCTCCGGAACAGCTTAAAGCGGCTATGGTGCTGAACGTAGAGCAACCGCAAAGCTGCCTGTTCCTGAATAATGGAAAGGCAGATTTCTCGATGCAGCCCCTGCCGCTGATGGCGCAGTTATCGCCGGTGTACGGCATCGTGATCCAGGACCTGGACGGAGACGGCAAAAAAGATATTTTCCTGGCAGGCAATTTCTTCGGCCTCAAACCGCAGACCGGGCGGCTCGATGCCAGTTACGGAACAACGCTGATCAATAAAGGCGGCCGAAGCTTCGAATACCGCAGTCCCGCACAAAGCGGCCTCTTCGTAAAAGGAGAAGTGCGCGATGCGCAACCGGTGAAGGGTGCAAAAGGCCTGACCAGTATTGTGGTTTCCGTAAACAATGATAAATTACACCTGTTCAGATCTAATAAAAAATAAACGGATCCTGCGTAAACGCGGGCCATGCCATCCATATGAGAACTACGATCTTTTCTATTGCGCTGCTGGGTACTGTTTTCGCCGGAGCCCAGTCTGTTGATCCCTGGAAGATCAGCACCAGCGCTATCGACCCTAACAACTATTACGGCATCACGGTTGCGAATGGAATGATCGGTATCGTATCATCTCCCGAGCCCTTCAAGGTAAAAGATGTGGTGCTGGCCGGCGCCTACGATCTCTATGGACGCGGAAGGGTCAGTAATTTTCTGCGCAGCTTCAACCTGCTGAACATGCAGCTCGATATCGACGGCCGGCGTGTTGCTGCAGCCAATACCTCGGGCATGAAGCAGGAGCTGGATATGCGGCACGCCAGTTTTACTACTTCATTCAGCTACGGTGATAAGGCAACCATCTCTTATACTTATTATTCCCTGCGTCAACTGCCATTTACCGTATTGATGGATGTTACCGTTACGGCAAAAAAAGACTTGACGCTGGGAAGCGCCAGCGTGATGGAAGCGCCCGATGCACTGAAAGAAGTGCAGAATTATTATAACGAGATCGACCGGCCGCATGTGGTCATCAGCCTGCTCACTTCATCCGCTAAAAGTCCTACCGGTAAATTAACCATGTGCGCTTCGAATACTTTCCTGTTCAGCGAACCGCATGGCCAGGAGCCGCGGGTGATCCACGAAATGTGGGACAATAATATGCACCTGATGAAATTCAGCCGCAAACTGAAAGCGGGTGAAACCTATCGTTATTCCATTGCCGGAACTTCCATCACTTCGGCGCATCATGAAGATCCGCTCAATGAAGCGGAACGCATGACCATTTTCGCCAAACTCGAAGGCCGCGAACGGCTGATCGATTTTCATAACAAAGCCTGGGACAAACTCTGGGAAAGCGATATTAAGATAGAGGGCGATGACCAGTCGCAGCAGGACGTGCACAGTATGCTTTATCATCTCTATTCATTCGTTCGCGAAGGCACCGACCTGAGTCCTTCGCCGATGGGGCTGAGCGGACTGGGCTACAACGGCCATGTGTTCTGGGATACCGAGCTCTGGATGTATCCTTCCATCCTGGTGCTGCATCCCGAAATGGCGCGCAGCCTGGTAGAATACCGGTACCAGCGTTTGCCGGCTGCAAGAAAAAATGCATTCAATCACGGCTACAAAGGCGCTATGTTTCCCTGGGAAAGCGCTGCGAGTGGGGTAGAGGAGACACCGGTATGGGCGTTGAGCGGCCCCTTCGAACACCATATCACGGCTTGCGTGGGGATCGCAGCCTGGAATTATTACTGCGTAACGCAGGACAAAGAATGGCTGCGCGAAAAAGGCTGGCCTGTCCTTAAAGAGACCGCCGATTTCTGGGCCAGCAGGGTGGAGCGCAATGGTCCGGGTAAGTATGAGATCAAAAATGTAGTGGCTGCTGATGAGTGGGCCGAGAATGTAGACAATAATGCATGGACCAATGCTGCCGCAAAAGCCGTTCTGCAGAATGCGACGGAAGCGGCCAGACTGCTGGGTTTGAATGCAGACCCGGACTGGATGAATGTGGCGGCGAATATTCCTATCAAAAAAATGGAGAACGGCGTTACCCGCGAGCATGATGCCTATAAAGGCGAAGGCATCAAGCAGGCCGATGTGAACCTGCTGGCCTATCCCCTGAAAGAAGTGAGCGATCCGGCGCAGATCAGGAAAGACCTCGAGTATTATGAAACCCGGGTACCGAATGAGGGTACGCCTGCCATGACCCAGGCCATTTTTACGCTGTTGTATGCCAGGCTGGGTGATGGCGATAAAGCCTATCATTTCTTCAAGGACGCTTATGTGCCCAACCTGAACCCGCCATTGCGCGTGATAGCCGAAACCAAGGGCGGCACCAACCCGTATTTCGCCACCGGGGCCGGCGGCATTGTCCAAAGCGTGCTGATGGGATTTGGCGGACTGGAGATCACGCCCAGGGGTATCGTGCAGGTGAAATCGGCCCTGCCCAGGCAGTGGAAAAGCCTGACGATCACCGGGGTAGGACCTGAAAAGAAAATGTTTTCCGTGAAATAGGAATGTGTTATTTTCACATAGCGTGAAACGCATTGCCGCCATACTGCTGCTGGGTATGCTCCTCTTCAACTGGGGTGGCTACCGCCTGGTTTCGGGCTATCTGGAGACCAGGGCCGACAACCGCCTCGAAGCCAATCTCGACCAGGACCGGTACAATGAGTCCGATCTGGTAAGTATTAAAGTGGCGGCCAATCTCCCGTATTATGCAACCTATACACATTCGTCCAATTTTGAAAGGGTGAATGGTGAAGTGACCATCAAGGGTGTGGCTTATAAGTATGTGAAACGTCGCCTCTACAATGATTCTCTCGAATTGTTGTGTATCCCCAATATTGAAAAAGCCGGCGTCCAGAATGCGAAAGACCAGTTCTTCCGTCTGGCCAATGACCTGGCAAACGATACTTCTTCTAAAAAATCCGGGCATACCAATCTCGCCAAATTTTCCGTTCCCGATTTTACAGACGACCATGGTTTTGTATGGCAGTACAGAACGGTGACGCTGCAAACGAACTGGAACCCGGAAATATTTGCCGCAGTGAAGTCTGCTTTCCTCGACAGGCTCGACAAGCCGCCACAGGCATAACGGTCAACTACCGGTCTATTCTTGTCCCTTACATTTCTTGTAAATTTTTGAAATCTGATGAAAAGACTCCTGTTGGGTCTTTGTGTGATGGCATGTATCGCAGGCTGTAAACACAGCAATGAATACAAGGCTTACCTGCACAACCCGGAATTATTCAGCCAAACGGCGCATGAACTTAATACGGTGGTCATGGGAAATAATTTTTCGCCCATGGTAGCTTCCCGTAATTATACATATGCAGCGGTAGCCGCTTACGAAGTGGTGGCCGCCGGTTATCCTGATAAGTACCGATCGCTGGCCGGGCAGTTAAAGGGCCTTGGCAGCGTAAGCAAACCCGCGATGGACCCCAAAACAGATATCGAACTGGCTTCTCTGCTGGCTTATATCAAAGTGGGAGAAGCGGTAACCTTCCCGGAGGGAAGTTTGCAGGCTTATAAAGACAGCATATTGAATGTGGCACGTGATAAAGGCTTACCCTCCGATATCGAAAAAGCTTCACAGCTATTGGCAGATA
>JAFBAN010000164.1 GCA_019247775.1 Chitinophagaceae bacterium
GAAAGCAGGAAAGCGATGATATAAAAAGCCATGGAATACTTGCCCAGTATACCCAGGCCGAAGCATACGCCCAGCCAGTACAGCCATTTTTTCTGATCGGTATCGATCCAGCATATGATGAGGTAACTGCTCCAGGTCCAGAAAAACACATCCAGGAAATTCGGCTGGAACAGAATATGCATCCGGAGGAAACCTGCGCAGAGAAAAGCCATACAGGCAATGAAAACCGCGAAGGCATTGCCGCGCAATCGCAATACGATCATGCCCACCAGTACGGTAGTGGCTGCGCCGAATAGTCCGCCCCAGATATAAACGGTAGCCGCTGTTCCACCGAGCCATTTGCTGATGGCGCCGAGAAGGGCCAGCATGGGAGGCATTTCTATATAACCCCAGGCAAGATGATCCGCATCGGCGAGGTAGAGATATTCATCGCGGTGTAACTCGAATTCAGGATGGATGAGCAGGTAAGGGATCAGCAGTTTGATCAGCGCAAATACAGCGATGATATACCAGGCCGTTCGGGTAGATTTCATCAGTCTTATTTATAACAAGATAGAGAACAATCCGGGTGTAACGGTCCGCGTCAGCTTTTGTTACACCAGCAGACCGAGCACATGCTCCATGCGCCGGATCGTTTCCGCTTTCCCGATCAGGCCGGCGATATCGAACACGCCCGGGCCGAATTTGCCGCCCACCAGCATGATGCGTAAAGGCAGCATCAATTCTCCGGGTTTCAACTTGTTGACTGCTGCCAGCTCTTTGAATTCTTTTTCCAGTTCCGCCGCATCCCAGAACCCGCAAAGCTGGTAAGCCCTTACCAGTTCGGTGAAGAAAAGATTTTTGGATTCATCCCATTTGGGTTTGATAGCGGCGGTGTCGATTTCGGCAGGCGATTGAAAAAAGAAGCCGGCCTGTTGAATAAAATCAGGAAGCAGGGTGCAGCGGTCTTTAACGAGTTCGATCACTTTATCAAGTAAATTTCCATCCGCTAGCTGGATGCCGGCATGCTGCAACAGCTCTGAAACTGCGGGGCGAAGTGCGGAGGCTGGCAAACGGCGGATCCATTCATGGTTGAACCATTTCGCTTTTTCATAGTCGAATTTGGCGCCGCCTTTATGTACGCGCGACATCGAAAACTGCTTCACCAGTTCATCGAGGGTGAACAGTTCTGTATCTGTCCCGTCATTCCAGCCCAGCAATGCGAGCAGGTTCACGAATGCTTCGGGCAAAAAGCCACGCTCGCGGAAGCCGGTTGTTGTTTCGCCGGTTTTGGGATCGGTCCAATCCATCGCAAACACAGGAAAGCCCAGCCTGTCGCCGTCGCGTTTGCTGAGTTTGCCATTGCCATCGGGCTTCAGGATCAGGGGCAGGTGCGCCCATTCAGGCATTTCGTTTTCCCAGCCCAGCCATTTCCATAACAGGATATGTACCGGAGCGGAAGGCAGCCATTCTTCGCCGCGGAAAGCATGACTGATCTTCATCAGGTAATCATCCACCACCACGGCAAGATGGTAGGTGGGCATGCCGTCTGCCTTCAACAATACTTTATCATCTACCTGCGAAGTATGAAAAGAAACTTCGCCACGGATCATGTCGGTAAATTGAACGGTTTCATTCTCCGGCATTTTGATGCGGATCACATGCGGGCCGTTCATTTTTTCTTTTGCGGTCGCTTCATCCAGCGATAATGAATTCTGCTGCTGCATGCGGGTGGCATGACTGTACTGGAAATTCGGGATCTGCTTGCGTCTGGCTTCCAGTTCTTCTGTGGTATCGAAAGCGTAGTAGGCATAGCCGTCTTTTACGAGCTGCTCTGCGTATTTGCGGTAGTTCTGTTTCCGTTCGCTTTGGCGGTAGGGCGCATAAGGACCGCCGTGTGCCGGGCTTTCATCGGGTTGCAGCCCGCACCAGGCCAGGGTATCGAAAATATATTGCTCGGCGCCTTCCACAAAACGGTTCTGGTCGGTATCCTCGATGCGCACAATAAAATCTCCGCCCGATTGTTTGGCAAACAAATAATTGAACAAAACCGTGCGAACGCCTCCCAAATGCAGGCCACCTGTCGGCGAAGGCGCAAAACGTACCCTGACTTTTCGATCCATGCCGCAAAGATAGCCTTCGGTCACCCCCCAGCACCCTGAAGGGGGAGTTTTTTTACCCCCCCGGCCCCCTGGGAAGGGGAGTTTGGAACAATTCTTCTTTCGTTATAGAGATTCAATTGAATATTCCTTTCCTTGTTCCTTGTTCGTCTGTTCCTTGTTCATCTCTTCCCACCAGCCATTATCTTTACTTTATGTACCTCATCAAACCCCCCTGGTGGTTGCGGGCGTTGTATCCAACGCTGACCTGGCGCATGCCGGAGGCAGGAAAAACAATTTACCTGAGTTTTGATGACGGCCCCCATCCCACTGCCACACCCTTTGTTCTGGAAGAATTGAGGAAGGCAGGCGCTAAAGCCACTTTTTTTTGTATTGGCAAAAATGTAGCGCTGTACCCCAAGATCTACCAGCAAATACTGGATGAAGGCCACGCCACCGGCAATCACACCTATAACCATGTCAACGGCTGGAAAGTAACTGATGAAGTATATAAAAACGAAATAGAACAAACCCGGCAGCTGGTTAAATCGAACCTGTTCCGCCCACCCTACGGCCGGATAACTCGTTCCCAAATCAAACAACTCCAGACTCCAGACTTCAAACTCCAAACTATCATGTGGTCCGTCCTTGCTGCCGATTTCGATACCAAACTCAGCGGCGAAGCCTGTCTTGGTTATGTGCTCTACCATACCCGTCCCGGGTCTATCGTGCTTTTCCACGACAGCGAAAAAGCCTGGCCACGGATGAGTTATGCGTTGCCCAGGATGTTGGCGCATTTTACGGGACTCGGGTATAAATTTGAGAAGATACCCCACCCCCCTGCCCCCTAAAGGTGGAGTAGGATCAAGTTTCTTCGATATTCGATCTTCTGTTCCTTGTTCCTTGCTCTTCTGTTCCCCTGCTTCAAAAAAAGCCGGAGTAGAAACTCCGGCCCATATTAATCCGTACCCTTAAAAAAACGTGTAGACTGGTCTACTAACGCCGCGCTGCCGGGCTTTATTTTTCCGAGCCGGAAAAAACAGGATGTTTGCAGTATGGAACTGATCGATACCCATTGTCACCTGTACCTGGACTGTTTTAAGCAGGATATCGATGCCCTGATCGGTCGCGCGCGAGCCTATGGGGTATCGCGTTTTTACCTGCCAGCGATCGATAGTTCGGAGACTGAAAATATGCTGGGGCTTGAAAAAAAGTACCCCGGCGTTTGCATCCCGATGATGGGCCTGCACCCCTGTTCCGTGCAGGCGAACTGGAAGGAGGAACTGCGGCATGTGGAGGAATGGCTGGCCAGGCGGGATTTTGTTGCGATAGGGGAGATCGGGCTGGATTTTTACTGGGACAAGACCTTCACGAGCGAACAATACGAGGCATTCCGCATCCAGATGCAATGGGCGTTAGACAGGAACCGTCCCATCGTGATCCATACCCGCAATGCCATGCAGGAAACGATCGATACAGTAAAGCCTTACGCCGAAAAAGGCCTGCGCGGGATCTTCCACTGTTTCAGCGGCGACGCTGCTGCCGCAAAGCAGATCATCGATATGGGCTTTTACCTCGGAATCGGCGGGGTAGTTACTTATAAGAATGCCGGCCTGGCCGAAGCCCTGTCGGATATCAGTCTGGAACACATGGTACTTGAAACGGATGCCCCCTACCTGACCCCCGTTCCCTTCCGCGGAAAACGCAATGAGAGTAGCTACCTGCAGTATATTGTTGAGAAGCTGGCCACCATCAGGAACTGCCTTCCGGCAGACGTAGCAGCGGCCACTACGGCCAATGCCCAAAAAATATTCGGTGGCTAGCGCTGAAAAGCTATTTTTGCAGTCCTTCAGAATAAACAGAGAGGTGTCCGAGTGGTTGAAGGAGCACGCCTGGAAAGTGTGTATACGGGAAACCGTATCGAGGGTTCGAATCCCTTCCTCTCTGCGAAATCCCGCAATTTTATTGCGGGATTTTTTTTGCCCCTATCTACATTCTCGCGTTTTAAGCCTTAAACAAAGAATTGGTACAAGATTTGCGCCAAGATGCCCGAAAGCAGGGTCTTAACATCCCGGGTACTTTTCTATTCTCAACCAAAATTAATCAGTCATGAAAAAACTATTTACGCTCATGATATTATTGGTTTCACTTGGAGCCAATGCGCAGGATACCACAAGAATTGAACAATATTGTGAAGTCACAGCGGTTCAGAGAGCTTTCAGTAAAAAGTTTAATTTTTCTGTGGAATATGGCGAAAATAAAGATGCCTGGAACAAAGATCAGGTAGAAGGCCTGCTGAATTTACATTCCACCATTGATGCACTTAATTATATTGGAAAGATCGGCTGGAAGCTGGTTGCTTCTACCCAGTATACCACGGGTATGACCACGTTTCAATATATTTTTAAAAAAGAATTCCTGAAAAAAGACATAGGGTATTAATACGGCTATTGTCATTTCCGGATCAGGTTTTTCCTTTACTTGCCGTCGTAACATAATTATTTGTTCCCGATGGCGTATTTCATGCGCTTCGGTAACGATACTGTGGAGACGGCTTTCGTATCTTCAATCATGTTTCGGTTATTCATTGTATTACTGCTTTGCTTTTCCTGCACCATTGCCTTCCCGCAGCTTCCCGGCGCATGGGCCGGGCACAGCGAATACCTCGCTGAAGATAGCAGCGGATCAGGCGCGTCGGGGCAGAAACTAAGCAGGTTTGTTATCATGCAAATCAACCCGGACGGACTTATCAATGGAACAGTGCGTGTTCATTACGACAGGTTGACAAATGCCAGACTTGGAGACCTTCAGAATAATTTCTTGGGGCGCTGGGATCCGGCAACCCAAAAGATGGTATTGGCCTTACAGGTGCCAAAGTTGCGCGGCCCTAAACCTTACTATAAAGCAGACAGTATATATTATTCGTACACGGTAACGCAGCTCGCCGACTCGCTGGTGATGCTGCTGCAGGCAGACAATAAAAAGAACATTTTGGGTTTTGAATATCAAACTGATCAGAAATCATATCAGTTTAGCATGTTGCCAACCCGCATGCGTATCGTGTACACCAAAACTGTTCCGCTCCCGGCGAAGGACCGAATTATACAACCTGCGATCTTTCCGGGCGCACCGCTCCCTGCAAGGGACAAGGAGATACAACATACCATTTTTCTGGACACATCATCTATCAGGATCGACCTGTATGACAATGGAGAGATCGACAACGATAGTGTAACACTGTTGCTCGATGGCAAAACAGTTGTCCGGAGCCAGCCGCTGACCGACAAAGCTGTTTCGCTATCCCTGGAATTGTCCAAAGAGCCCGCCGAACATCTTTTGGAAATGTTTGCAGACAACCTTGGCAGCATACCGCCCAATACGGCCTTGCTTGTACTTACTTGTAACCGAAAGCGCTACGAGCTGAATTTGTCGTCAAACAGGAAAGTAAACGGGAGTGTGAAACTGGTAGTCCGGCGTTAGTATGGACTACTTCTTCGTAATTACAAACGCATCCAATTCCTTCCCCTCCCCCGAAACCTGCCGCACTTTAACCGTCTTCCCATTCACATCCGCCACAGTCAGCGAATGCGTATCCGCAATAAATCGTGAAGTGAATTTCTGCCAGGAATCGGGATCATTTGTTTGTTCGGGATTGTACAATTCCTGGCCGCCGGCGCCGGTAATGACATAGATCACGCCATTGGCATTCGTCTTTGTTTTTCCGTCGAATTGTTTATCGAGGGTCCATTTGCCATTGACTACACGGCCCCGTACTGTTTTATTGTCTTTGCCGCCAACGAGTAAGGTACCCTTTTTATCAGGCAGGAAGCGCAAGGGATAACTGCGCTGGTAATTGTGCACATGGCCGTTGAACACAATATCAACATGGCCGGCCTCGAATATCGGGGCAAGCAACCGCATCTGCTGCTGTTCATAATGCTCACGCGAGGAATTGAAACCCGGATGATGGAACATTACAAAATGCCAGACAGCATTTTTCGAAGCCGCCAGGTCATTGGCTACCCAGTTCACCAGCTCAGGATCGGTCCAGTCAACATAAGTGTCTGCATCAAGCACGGTCCAGTGTGCATTGCCGTAGTCGAAAGAATAATTTGTCATCCCGGGATAAGTATCGCCCGCTGCATTCAGAAATGCCTTACGGTTGGCATCCGATCCTTTCAGCAAAGGCACCAGCGTACCGCCCTCTTTGCCTGTTGGTCCATTGAGGGGCTGATCCCAATAAAGAAAATAAGCCAATGCATCGGGAGATTTATCAAGATCGCGGCTGTCGGCATCATGGTTTCCTACGGCAGCAATAAAAGGCACGGAGCGCATCAGCGGAACACCCGAAGTATCTGTTTTAGCTGCATTGTAAACCGGCCAGAATTTTTTCCGATAGTCGGAGATCAATCCATATTCATAGACGATATCGCCAGGCACCACCACGAAATCCGGTTTCGACAAAAATGCCCGGTTGGCAAGCAGCCGCTGGTCATGGGTCTCAGCGCCTATATCTCCGAACGCAACAAAACGATAAGGCTGATCCGGATTTTTGATTGCCTGACCCTCTGCATTGAAAACATTTTGCCCGTTCCTGTTAACGCGGTACATGAATTTCTTCCCTGGTATCAATCCCGCCAGTGTGGCATGGTACACCCGATGCGCATCAATGCCTGCAACAGCCACACGATGGTATGCAGGAACCGCTGTTTTTTTCCAGGCAGTTCCGTCATTGCTGTATTCGACCATCCACTCATCATTACTGTCTGTCGCATGCCAGATCAATTGCATCGAGGCAGGGTTGGGATGTGAGCCGATCTGCAGATAAGGTGTAGTAATAAATGATTGCTGGGCATAAGCAGCGAATGCAATGCATGCCGCGAATAATGAGGCGATAATATGTTTCATAAAGCAGGTTGCTGAAGTTTAATGCTGGTTCCCTCTTCCGTTCGACTGGTACGCGCCGATGTCTTTTCCCGGCGGTGTGATCTCCGTGGCTCCGAATTTGAGATCGACCGGCACATCGGCCCTCGGCGAAAAACCGGTAAAGCCGGCGCCGATGCAGGGTGAATTGGGTTTCAGTCCGAGATTATAGTTGCCAACTGTCACCACATCGCGGAGGTTGTATCCTGCGGGCAATGGAACCGGCCCGTTGATAAAAAGCGGATTATTTACACCCACTGCGGAAGCCGGCGCTGTGTAGGCATCACCCACTTTCCATCCTACAGGCAGGTAAGTAGAAGGGTTGGGAATATCGGTCGGTTGTGGCTGGCTGATCGCGGTGCTCACCGACAAAGAAGGTATGAATTGACTCGCTGCCGAAACAGAATCTGCATAATAGTAGTTGTATCCATAACGAAGGTTTGCCGTATCGGCGATCGGGTTCTGCACCACGCGCAGCCCGAATTTGCAATTCACGATCAGGTTATTGTAAGCCATCCCACCGGCGCCTTCTTCAAAATTGATCGACCCGCCACGACCAGCTGCAGCCCTGCGATAGCCGCAATTGAGGATAGTGTTGTTGTACATCCGCACATTCGATCCCGGAACACCGGTGATCACGCCTGAATTCGAAAGTTTGGGTCCGTTGGTGGCCATGCCAATACAGACATTATATGCAAAATCACCGATCGTGCCTGCTTTTGCATTCATCGCTTCACCGCCTGTGTACCCGCATTTTTCAAAAGTGTTGCGCATTACGGCCATTTTCCCGCCGAGGATCCGGAACGGATCGTCCACACTGCCGTAGATCCACGAGTCTTCCAGTACAAAAACACCCAGGGGGTTCTGGAAGAAAACAGGATAAGGACTTTTAGACAATACATTCACTTCGCCAGTGGTGGCGCCGCCGCCGAATTCGATATGGGTCCACTTGATCACCATCAGTTTGCAGTTAGGTCCGCCGATAATGCCTGACCATTTTCCCGCATAAGCAGGATCCTTTGCCGGGTCGGCGCCGGGCTGGTCTGTTTTAGTAACACCGGCATAGGTGATCCAGTTCGGCCTTTCTTTGGTGCCCAGGCAGAGCAGCGTTCCTTTTACGCCGATGCCGTAGTTGCCGGTAAAATTGATGGTAACGCCTTCCTGGATCGTAAGGGTATCGCCATCATTGATCATCACATTGCACCCGATGGTATAGGTCTTGCCCGACAACATGGTGCCCTTGATGGTGCCGCAGAGCGGGGCCGCATCGCTTACGGGCGAAGCGGGAACGATCACGGCCTGCCAGAGGTCTTTGTCATCAGCCAATTTTTTACAGGATGCAGTCATCGCCATCGTGGCAAACAGACAGCAGTAAAGCAGTTGATTCTTTTTCATATAAATAGTTTCAGATTAATCAAAATTTGTAGCGCGCCCCGATCAGCAGGTTGATCTTGAAATAATCTTTCTGCACAATGATCTTTTTATCCGGATCGGTCGGCAATGCCAACGCTCTCGATCCGCTACTGGCCAGGTAATCGTTGTACGATCGGTGCAGTTCCAGCTGTAATGGCGAATTGGTGAGGTTATTCGCCTTGCCGTAAACAGAAAACTTTTTGGCAACACGTTTCTCAAAAGAGAAGTCCAGCTGAGAAGTCGGCGCCTGCCAGTAATCAAGCCCGTAATAAGGGCTTACCAGCGATACCCGCTCACCGGTATACACAAAAGCAAGTTGCATATCGAGCCCGTTCTTCGCATTTTTGTAGATCAGGGAAAGGTTGCCGATATGATTGGACTGACCCTGCAGCGGCCTTGTTTCAGGATCTATCCTCGAAGTGATCTGACCGGCGGAATTGCGGAATGAGAATAATTTGTTCGTGGTGATCTTAGACTGCGTATAAGTGTAATTCGCCGACACCCCGAAGACGCCGAAATATTTGGTCAGCACAGCTTCAAAGCCATAGTTGGTGGCGTCGCCGAAATTGTTCGGGATCAGTGAAAGCGAAGTAACACCTGTTTTTACGGCTGAGTATTCTATCGGGTCGCTGATCCTTTTGTAGAACACACCCAGTAAAACCTGGTCTGCACTGCCGGGATAGATCTCATACCGCAGATCGAAATTGTCGGCGGTAGTATGGTTCAGGCTCTGGGGATTACCCAGTTCCTTGAAGTATTCGCCATCAGGTCCATCCGGTATCATCTCGGCAAAACCGGGCCGGGCCAGCGATTTGTAATAAGCCAGCCGCAGGTTCTGCGTTTTATTGATGCTGTATTTGAGCTGCACGGAAGGCAGCCAGTCACTGTACCTGATAGTACCCGCCCTCGCCGCTATCTCCGGGCCGAGCTGGGTTTCATAATGCTGATTGGTGAATTCTTCACGTACCCCACCCAGGGCCTCCAGCTTTGCATCGAGCTGCCATTTCACCTGCAGGTAAGCCGCCGTTATCTGTTCTGAAAAAGTATAGTTGTTCCCGTTCAGTCCTGGTGCCCCTGCGCTCGCAGGATTGAAAATGTAAGCAGCATTGTTGATATCCGTGTATAGCTGGGTGGAACTGCCCGAACTTAACTGTGGTTTCAGGCCGTAGGAGTTGTAAAAATTCTCGCGATGTCGGTCTCTGGCCAGGATGCCGAATTTGTATTCGAGGGCCCTTCCTGCAAACTTTGTATCCCTCGTATAGTTCAGGTAAGCCGAATAATCCTTGTCGTTGTTATGCAGCCATATATGTTTCAATCCTGCAAGAATATCAGGAGTATGGGTCGCTACCGGGTACTCGTGTGAAAATTCTGTCTGGTCGGGTATATGATTAGCGGCGGCGGAATATGCCAGGCTCCAGTCGAGCCAGCTGGCGCCAGCGAGTGTGTGCCTGCCCTGCAATGTTGTATTAAAAATGGACTGATACTGCCAGGTGCTCCGGTTGTACACATCCACCAGAGAATTGAGCGCGATGGTATCGCTGATGGTCCTGGCCTGGTAATCATCCAGCCGCACGAATGTATTGGTCCAGGAAATTTTTGTATGCTTGCCCGGCTCCCAGTCCAGTTTAAGATTGAGCCCGCTGCGTTTGCTTTCCACAGAATACCTTCTTGATTGCAGTTCTACGAATACGGGTATATTGTTGAGGCCGGGCTGTGCATTGGGAAGAAAGAAAGTAGAGCTGGTGCCTTTGAAGATATCCTGGTAACTGCCCGATACGATCAGGCCAAATTGTTTATGCGCACCGAACCGAGAGCCGTAGGTGATGCCTACTGTCGTATTCCGTGGCGCATTCAGGTTGCTGTAATTGAGATGCTTTACAGAAAAATCGCCGGGAACTGAAATATAGTTGTTGTCATGCCTTGCCTCATTGGGCGACTGTTTGGCGATGGTTGACGTGCTGAACTGATCATAGCGCTGATGCAAAAAGCTCGTGTTATACCCGGTTGATGCGTTCACCTGGAGCAGTGTATGCATAGGTGCATCTTTCATTACCAGGTTGATGGTACCGCCGATGGCATCGCCTTCCATGGACGGCGTGAGGCTCTTGGTTACTTCGAGACGTTCCAGTAATTCGGATGGAAAAAGATCGAGCGGGATATAGCGGTTCTTATTATCCGGACTGGGGATCTTAATCCCGTTAACAAGTGTATTGATATAGCGTTTTTCCATTCCCCTGATGATCGGATACCGGCCCTCGCCGGAACTGCTGCGTTCGATGGTTACGCCGCTCACTCTTTGAAGCGCATTGGCAACCGTGATATCGGGAAGCAACTGGATGGTTTTGGATGAGAGTATGTTCATCACAGGTTCGGCCGTCCGTTCCAGGCCACGCACCGCTTTATCTTTATCCCGTTTATCGGAAGTCACGATAACGCTTTCGAGGTTGACGCTTGTTTCCACCAGCGAGATATCAAGTGTAATAACATTACCCGCCGCTAATGTTACCGGGTATTCGGAAGATTTATAACCCGCGAACCTGGCTTCGATCATCGTACGGCCGGGTTTGAGACCTTTCAACTGAAAGCTCCCGTCCAGCCGGGCAATGGTCTGGCTGTTTGCCCCGCGTACGCCAACAATAGCGCCGACAAGCGGTTCGCCGGTTGCGGCGTCTACGACTTTACCTCTGAGTATCTGGCCGCGTGATAGTAAAACGGAGAAAAAAATAAAGAGGACCAGGAGACTGGTGCGTTTGATTGGCGGGATCATGTTTTGGTTGTTTGCGACAACAAAACACCAAATAATTCGTATTGCCGGCGCTTAGCAAGCGATTGTTGACATTTAAATAAGCATTTTGTAATGATTTGATAACAGGCAGTTCAGATTGGCTACAGAATTACTCAGAATCTGTGTCTTATCCCAGGCAGGGGAGTGCATTGAGTCTTTACATTGAAGAGATGTGGTGGCGATAGAAATAGTTGCCTGACGGTTTAATTACTTCGTATTGAAAGTGTTACTTCGGAAAATTCCTGTTTGCCCTTATCCTCGGGCATAAGTATGGCTTCTGATCTTTGCCCATTGAACAAACTTGATCTCTGGATGGCTTCAATATAGTAAGCTTTACTGAATTTGATATCAACTTTGATTTCCGCGATCTCGCCTTCTGGTATACGGGCAAACATACCGGCTAAATCGGCAATACTTTTCGTCAAACTGCAACCCTTTAATACAAACGCGAATCACGGAGGATTCGCGTTTCGTTTGCTTTTTGCATCTGCAGGCAATTAGTGCCCACAGAAAACGGATGGACATGGCGCATCGCAGATGTATTCTGCGCCACTGGAACACCAACAAAAATCGCAGTAGCATTGGTTTTCGTACCAACGCCAGCCGCAAAGGCAATGATAGTCCGGATCGACATCCATTTGACCGCCAATGGTCTGCCTCATTTGATCGCGGGACAAGAGCTTTGCATTTTTCATAAAAAAAATTTTGGTTAATAATGGATGTGAAATTCCCCAAAAAGAACGCACTATAAGTGCATTTAAGGAAAACGTATCGATGTTGCCAGGCCCATGCAAATATTTCGCCTCGCTAACTTCGCAATTTCCGTCTGAAGAGCATAGATCATGAATTCCTGCCTACTTTTTAGTCCAAGCTTTCGACGAAGGCTTTTTTGATAGTTGTACAAGGTATCTTGGCTGACGTGCATGATTGCTGCAATCCTATCATAAGACACTGAAGTCGTCACCAACTGTAAAAAGACCATTTCCCGTGGATTCAAATTGGGGTGGGGTTGAAGAAGGGATTCTTTTTGTATGCGGTTAATCAGATCGTCAAAGTCTGCAATGTCAATCTGAAGATCCAGATATGTCTTTCCTTTATTGATTTGACTAACTGCGGTTTCAAGGCACTCATGCAGATTGTTCTTGCAAATAAAGCCGTATGCCCCGCTTGACAGCGTGTCGATAACAAGAAGACTTTGGCTGTATTTAGAAACCGCCAGTACTTTAATATTAGGAAAATGAAGGTGTAAGTAATGTATGGTCGAAAGCCCGTCCATTATCTTCACCTCCAGGTCCACGATTGCTATATCAGGTATTTTTTTTAAGCTTTGTAGTTGCTCGACAAAACTGAACCCGTTGTCGGATTTCAACAAAATATTAAACTCGCGAAAGCCTTGCAGCAAGGAGATAACTGTATCAGTTATCTCAGGATCACTCCCAAGAACCCCAAAGTTCATCATATAACTTTACAAATTGACATTGGGGGAGACTCAAATATATCATTTCTTTCAATTTTTCAAAATTTTCAGATTGGTTTTTTGTAAAAGAACAGATATCTGGTTTTTTTAAAAAAACTGCTCGGGAACCTGAAAAAAGGATAATATTTAAAGTGTCAAGTTTTTTTATGAGTGAATTTTCAAAGCAGGCATTCTCGTTTCTTAAGGAATGCAACGTCAATGTTTCGCACAGTTTTATTGCTGAAAGGATGGAAACTCATCCTGATTACCCGGCACTTACTTCTTTTACAGACACCCTGGATGAACTTGGAATCGTCTTTGAGGCTATTGTAGCCGATAAGGATGAATATAAAGGCTTATCCTACCCGGCACTTATCCATTTTGTCAGCGATCGTAAAGCCGATTTTGCGATTATCAATGAAAGCTGGCAATTTACTGTGGATGACAACAAAATGCTTAATGACTGGACAGGGATTGCGGTGTCTATTGCTCGGGGGTCAGTTGTGGAGCTCACTGAGCACAATGTACAGCACAAAAAGGAGCGGCAAGGATCGATTCTAAAAGCCATGCTCGCATTTTTAATGTTAGTTGTAGCGTTGATTCCGGTTTTTCGACATTCTTTGCTTGTTTCCTGTTTCCAGTTGCTGAATTTAACAGGTATTCAGTGTTGCGGAGCAATCATGTTGCTGGCCAACGGGCGAAGCACTTTTTTATCTGGATTATTGTGTGATACCAGCAAAGACAGTGGCTGCGCTAAAGTGGCAAGAAGAGAAAATAAGGGTTGGCTGAAAAATATTGATCTAGGATTCATCGGCCTTTTGTATTTCACTACAAATTTTATTTATCTAGGCGCTCGTACGGCCATCGATACAGGGATTGAAGATATTTGGGCTACCAACCGATTATTGGCTAGCATGTCTGTACCGGTCATCTTTTTTAGTATTATTTATCAGGGAAAAGTAGAAAAAAAGTGGTGCCGGCTGTGTCTACTCGCAGACGGCGTCCTTCTTCTGCAGGCAGTCATAGCCACAATAACTTTCGGCGCCGGACGGCCTTTTCTTCCTTCGTTGAGCACAACTATACTTTTTGTCAGCGCCCTTTTACTAGCACTGATTATTTCGTTGTTTTTTTCCAGGATACTTGTCTTAGAAACTTTCCAGCGCCGGAAATCAAGAGCTTTATTAAAATGGCAACGAAACCCTGAACTTTTTATACCCTATTTGCTGTCACAACGACGGGTTGACACATCGCCCTTGGCAGGTGAAATTGTCCTTGGGAATAGCAAAGCTGGTATCAACCTTTTGGTAATTTGCCAACCGTTTTGTCAACCATGCGCGGAGGCCCACAAATATATTCAAGAACTTCTGTGCCTGTATCGCGATGAACTTTGTGTTACCGTACGATTTTTGGTTGTCCCCAATGCCAATAAGAGTTTTCAAGGCAATCCATTGTTGGAGATTCTTTCTGGAATTGATCAAACCGGAGATGCAGAGCATGTCCTGCATGACTGGTTTGATTTGCTTGATTCAAAAGCCTTTAAAAGAAAATATCCTATGGAGGAGATTGAAAATCTGGACTTTTTTGCATATTGTCGGAATTGCTTTGAATGGTGTAAAGAAGCGAAAATTACCCATACTCCCACGCTATTTGTAAATGGCTATGAGTATAGTGAACCATACAGCTATGAAACACTTAAATTGCTTTTCAAACCGGCTGCTGAAAAATTAAATAGCGTTGGTTTTTTGAACTCTTATGTGTCAGGGCGACTCGCAGATACCGAAGTAGAGAGTACTATGAATTAAATAAATAGCTATGTCAATCTTACGGCACTTTCACAGGCTACAGTTTATCGATTTTCTCATTAGGAAAAAGGCAACGGGCACACTTGATGTGTTTGCTCGGAAAAATCAACTAAGTAAACGAGGGCTTTCCAATGTTCTGGGAGACATGAGGAACCTGGGGTTCCCGATCAAATATAGCAAAACTCTTAATAGTTATTATTATGAGGAAAAAGGAGAACTTGTTAAACGACTGTTTTTCAAGAAGGTCACCGGAAACATGCTTCATTCCGATGAGGAAATCGACCCCTCCAAACTTAATAATCTTTGTTATAGTCACACAACTTTATATATTGAATGTGGTAAATCAGAGTATGAATGAAAAAGTGGGTCAGCATTAGCCTGTTATTGGCTTGCACAACAAATCTTGCGGGTCAGTCCAGAGGGAGGCCGGTGGATTCAGTGATTAACGCTCTTATTGATAACCAGCTCCAGTTGGCTAAAAATCAGCGGGACAGTTTTGTTGGTAAAAACTATCGTCAAGCGGACCTGTTGACTACTCTTTTGAAATTAAAGGGACCGGACCTCGGCGAAAAGGTCTTTTTTCTTCATTTTTGGTTTGCTTCCTGCGTTCCGTGTATCCGTGAATTTAATGGCCTTGAAGAGATGTACAAAGAATATAAGGATAACAAAAACTTCGCCTTTTTGTCTTTTACCTTTGAAAACGCCGCTACTATAGCCGATTTTAAGGAAAAATATCACTTAACATTCCCCATTCAGGCAGTATCCGAAAATGAAATAAATAGGCTGAAATTGTTTCCAGGATATCCGGTAAATATTTTACTGGGAAAAGGGTTTATTGTCGAGGAGTGTTATTATGGAGGTATGGGCAGCGAACAAAAAAGTACTATGTTTATCAAGGATCATATTTCACCGCTTGTAAATAATTTGCTGCAAGCGAAGCGAATTCCTTAGTAGGTAGTCATCAAAAAGCAGGATTCAATGCGGAAACCTGTCGTCATGGTTTGTATGCTTACCTGACAAAATAAAATATTGCTGCAATAGGGAAGTGGGAGGAATATTATGCATCAATTATCTGATGAATTAACGCAAGCTATCGGGAGGTCGACTCGATTAGGGATCGATAAAAACGATCCACAAGCCGCAAGTCTTTCGTGATTATTCTCGATTCCGCAAAAAGTCCGTTTCGGAAGTGCAGTTGCCTTTGCTGGCTTGTTACAAGACCAGCAGGCAATTTTATGCGTGCCAGAAAGCCGCTATCGGTTGCAAAACTTGCAATGTAGTCCAGACTGCCGTTTACATAACCGTACTCGGCATACGGATATGCGTCAAGTCGGATCTGGGCCCGTTGTCCGACCCGCACTTTTCCGAAATTTCTTTGTGGAAGATATGTTTCTGCGTAATACTCACCGCTTAGTGGGTTTATATAACCGAGCAATTTCCCTCCTATAAAGTAACTATTTGTCTGTACCGGTAGTACGAACGAGATTTGTCCGGATATCGGAGCGACGATAAGATATCGCTTTTTCCACTCCGCAATCTGGCTTTGAAATGTTTCAAGTTGATGCAAAAACAATGCTCGTTGCATAATAATTGAATGTTCAAGTTCATCAATCTCTTTTCTCTTTTCCAGATGCTGCGTCTCATTGGAGAGCAAATTTGCGTTTATCTGTGGAATTGTAAGCTGTTTGCCAAGTAATTTACTGAGCTCATTTCGACTATCC
>JAFBAN010000073.1 GCA_019247775.1 Chitinophagaceae bacterium
ACGCAAAGACGCAAAGACGCAATGACACGCAAGGATTTTATCGGCGGATCTTCGCGCGCCTTTGCGCCCTGGCGCCTTGGCGGTAAAACATTTTATTCCCGAAAAATACTCATTTCTTCTCCCGCTGCTGCATTGTTATCTTCCGGATCAGGTCTACTTCATCCTTCAAATACGGCGATCCATCCTTCCGGAAAATATCATGGAACCAGACCTTCGGTTCACTGCCATCGGGCATCGGCGTATCCCAGGCATAGATCGTATTGGTCTTGCCGCTTACAAAACCCCAGTTGATCGCACCCACATTTTCTTTCGCCAGCAAAGGCATGATATTATCGAAGCGGCTGTTCCTGATCCTCGCCATATATTCCGTGCAGATCACCGGCCGCCCAAAAGCTTTCAGGAGCTGGATGATGCGCAGGTGCGCCGCCGGCTCATCGTAACAATGATATGTGATCACATCCGAATTGGTGGCCTGGAATGCATTCAGGTTTTCATAATCCCATGCCCATAATCCGGCAGAGATCGGCTGATCGGGATTCACCGCCCGCGCCCACTCGAAAGTTTTGCGGAGCAAGGCCATCGACGAATCGCGCTTGCCGCTGTTGCCGGGTTCATTGTACAGGTCCCAGAGCAGGATGCGTTTGTCGTGCGCGAAATGTTTCATCACATCCGTTACATACCGCCCGAGTTCGGGAAAGCGATTGGGATCTGCAGAAGCTGGCTGACCAGGATCCTGCATCCATCCTGAATTGTGTATGCCCGGTTTGGGATCGGGCTGTTTACCGGGCTTCGGTACTTTATTCCACACATCATCGAAAAATACAAACATGGGTTCAATGCCGTGCTTACTGGCGATGGAAAGGAACTGATCTACGCGTTTCTTAAACCCTTCCGGGTCCTGTTTCCAGGCAACACTGTGCAGGAATACACGCATGGTATTGAAACCGATCTGCTGGGCCCAGCCTAGCTCCTTATCGATCGTTGCGGGATCGAAGGTCTCGGCCTGCCACATCTCGAGCTGGTTGATAGCGGTTGAAGGAATATAATCCGCGCCAGCCAGCCATGCATGCTGGCGATACCAGGCATTGGCCTTTTCGATAGACCAGGGCTGGCCAACGATCGATTGCGCCGTTACAGCAAAGTTCAGGCAAACGGAAAGGATCAGGATGACAAAAGATCTCAGGTGCTTGTTTGTTTTCATGTGTTCCTGTTGGTTTTATTTGGGCCAGTTGGCCAGTGGCAAAGATTTTTGTTTTATGGTACTCATCGCTTTCCCCGGCACCAGCAGCACTTCTATGGCAGCGGATGCATGTGCAGGAAGATGGAATTCAAAACCGACCAGGCTAGTGCCGGGGTTCGGTGCATCATAGTCATGTACCGGTGTAGTAGGCCAGTTCTTTATCGTGACGGAAACCGGTGAACGCACCTCCAGCTGCATCGTTTTTCCATTCTTGCTGAAATTGATCGTATGATCGTCGATAACCGTAACAACCGCCGCAGTGGCCATGGTCCACCTGATAGTAGCTTCCGTTGCGGTTTCCAGCTCGTCGCGAACGATCACATAAGAATGGTCAACAAGTGCAATACCGCGCTTCGCCGCACTGAGCTGGTCTTTATACAGCTCCGGCATTTCAACTATCGCATTCATGAACGCAGGCGTTTTTGAAAAAGAACTGATCCGGCCCTTTCCATCTACCCGTTGCAGGCTATCGTTTACAGTAAGTGTATTGTGCGCAAAATTATTGTACCTGAATACCTGCCAGCGCTGCGAATTCTGCTTCATATTCCAGAGATCAACACCCTTCGATTCCAGGCTTTCATAGTTCTGCATACCAAAGTCCATCGCCCACCGAACGCCCTCCGCATCCATCACAAAGGAACCCACATCCATATGCGCATGATTGGTGGAAGGTGAACCGCCCTTGAAACCAATAAAAGTTGCAGTATCCGTCCAGGAACTGCGCATCAGGGCTACAGGGTTCTTTCCCGCGCCTACCCAGATCGTTTCCTTCGGAGCAGTGATCGCTTTCAAGGGGATTCCCTTGCCCCAGATCATGATCGCCGGCAATAAGGTATTGCCGAGATAGTGACGCGACTCCGCCGCACTCATTCTGCCGCGTTCCATCCAGAGCAGGCTGGGATCATTCTCCCTTGCCGCAAACCAGAACATGGCCGGATGCAATTCCTCACCGCCGCCGGCATCAAAAAAATTAAAGGCATTGTGCGAAGGGCCAGCCATATTCTCGAGGAACCTGGCAGTCTTCAAAAAATTATCCATCCCTTTCAGACCAAGATCCCTGCCCAATGCTTTTTCAAGTGCGCTCAACATCATTACATTGTAGCTGGTGCCATAGCCCCAGTAATTATATCCTTCGGGATAGCCGCCATCGGGACCATATTCCTGCATCGGCAGCTCAACGGATTGAACGGCGCGGTTGATGATATTCCTGGCCAGTTCCGGCTCATCCTCATACACCGCCAGAGCGCCATAACTCATGCCGCCATTGCAGACCTGGTTCCAGTTATGAGACGCCTTCAGCCAGCTGTTGTACTGCGGCTCGAGCGAAGGCTTCAATCCTTTTTCAACGATCGCCTGCCGGATCCCCGCCCGCGAAAACGGATTCAATGCATCATACAACCAATCATACCCGATCGAAACAGCAAGCGTCATCTCCGCCACATCGAGAAAATGCGTCGGGTTCCAGTCGCTGAAAGCGCACACTGCGAGCAGTTCTTTTTCGGCGCGCGCCAAATATTTTGGGTCATGCTCCATCCGCCAGGCATAAGAAAGGAAAAACACCCTGCGCAGGCATTCCCTTGATTTGTCCAGCAATCGCCTGCCGATCTTCACATGCTCTACCGGCGGCCGGTTCAGCATCGAATCGCATTCGCGCAGAATAGAGCGATGCATCGAAAGCCAGGTCTCATCCGAAGCGATCGTTGCAGTTATCTGGCTTTCTTCGCCACGCAATAACAAGATCCTCGGATGCGAAGGCAGCCTGGTATCCGGCTTCAGGATCTCCTGCGCCCTCAGCTGCTGTAAGCCGCCGAGCGCAATCAACAATGTGAACTTTATAAGAATCCTATGCATCCATTATTTATTGATGATAAAATGATAGTCGCCCGAGCCTTTTGAAAATACGATGTACTCTCCTTCTTTAAATGTCTTATCCGTCTCCAGTGCGCGACCAGACTCCGTGATCGAGTCCTTTGACTTTGCGGGGAGGTAAATTGTAGCGCTGGTATTTGAAGGGATCGAAATCTCAACCAATATCCTGTTGTCTTCTACTTTCCACGAGCTGCTCAATGCGCCGTAATAAGTCTGCAGTGTGGCCGACGCGCTCGTAAATCCGCCGCCGATATGGGGCTGTATGCGGATATGCTTATATCCAGGTCCATCTTCATAAGTGTCGAGCCCAACCATTACCCGGTACATCCAGTCGCCGATAGCGCCATAGGAATAGTGATTGTACGAATTCATAGACGGCACCTGGAATGAACCGTCGGGCTTGATGCCATCCCAACGCTCCCAGATGGTGGTGGCGCCCATTTTTACCGGGTATAACCACGATGGATATTTTTCCTGCAGCAATAAATTATAAGCGATATCGGTATAGCCGAACCGGGTAAGCACATGACAGAGATAAGGCGTGCCGAGAAAACCGGTGGTGAGGTGATTGCCATAACTTTTGATATTATCCGCCAGCCTCGCCGCAGCCTGGTCGCGCAAAGCCAGTGGCAGCATATCGAAATTGAGCGCGAGCACATAGGCGGTTTGCGTGCCCGATACCAGCCTGCCGTTTGGCGTCATGTACTCACGTAAAAAAGCGCCTTTGATATTTTCCAGCAGGGTTTCATACATAGCAGCTTCTTCCGTTTTGCCCAATACTTTGGCCGCATTGATGACCAGCTGCGTAGACTGCGCATAAAAGCATTGTGCGATCAGGTATTTATCGGTAACCGCCGCCCTGCCATCATTATCATCATCCGGACGATAAAATAACCAGTCGCCGAAATGAAACCCTTTGTTCCAGAGATCGTTCGTACTGTTGGCCTGCATATAACCCACCCAGGCTTTCATACTGGGATACTGGTTCTCCAGTATTTTCTTATCGCCGTAAGCCAGGTACATATTCCATGGAATGATCGTGGCCACATCAGCCCAGCCCGCCGAACCACCCGCATTCGGCCCCAGCACATTGGGCACAACAAAGGGCACGCTTCCATTCGGCTGCTGATCGGCTGCCACGTCCTGCAGCCATTTGAAAAAGAAATTATGCACGTTCATGTTGAAAGCCGCGGTGCGCGAGAACACCTGCGCATCGCCTGTCCAGCCAAGCCGCTCATCGCGTTGCGGACAATCGGTAGGTACATCCAGGAAATTGCCTTTCTGCCCCCATTGGATATTATGCTGCAGTTGGTTCACGAGCGGATTGGACGAACTAAAGCTGCCGCTCTGCGGCATATCCGAATAGAGGGCAATGGCCGTGAAATTCTCAGGCTTCAATTCACCCGGATAGCCCTGCAATCTGATGTATTGAAATCCATGCCAGGTAAAATGAGGCTCGAATACCTCTTCTTCTCCTCCCTTGAGCACATATACATCCTGCGCTTTGGCGGCGCGCAGATTGGTGGTGTAAAAGTTTCCGGTCTTATCCAGTACTTCCGAATGCGATACCACGATACTGTCGCCGGCATTGCCCCTTACTTTGATCCGCACCCAACCCACCAGATTCTGGCCGAAATCGATTACCTGTTCGCCTTTCGGGGTTTTGATGATCCGCACCGGCTTGAATGTTTCGTGCTTTTTTACCGGTTCATTGTACGTGGCGATCAGGGTATTGAAGGGATGAACAGTTTCTTTAACGCCGCTCCACGCGGAATCGTTGTAACCGGGCAATAGCCAATCCTTTTTTTCTTCGCGGGCATCGATGGTCTCGCCATTGTATATTTCCGAATAACGGATAGGACCGGTGGAAGACTTCCAGTACTCATTGCTAATGATCGATTCGCTGCTGCCGTCGGTGTAACTGATATCCACCTGCATCAGCAACGCAATATCTTTCCCGTACACATCATGATTATTCGAAAACCCGATGATGCCGCGGTACCAGCCATTTCCCAGCGCCACACCTATCGCATTCTTTCCCGCGCCGATCAAGCCCGTTACATCGTACACCTGGTATTGAAGGCGTTTTTGGTATGCGGTCCAGCCCGGGGTCAGGTAATCATCGCCAACCCGTTTGCCATTGATCCATGCCTCGTACAAGCCATGCGCAGTAATGTAAGCTGTAGCCGATTGCACCTTCTTATCTACCGTAAACAATTTCCGGAACAGAGGGCTCGGACGCATCACACTGTCTTCTGTATACCCTGGCTCTATCCATTTCGCTTTCCAGTCGGTCGAATTCAGCAGCGCCATCTGGAAAAATGCGGTATCGCTTTTAAGCTGCTGCCCATGGTTATCCCAGACTTGTACCTGCCAACGGTATTTTCTTCCGCTCTGTAATGCTGGGCCGGCATACGTAACATACACCGATTGATCAGAGACCTGACGGCCGGAATTCCAGACCGGTTGCTGCGGCTTAGCAGCATCGAATACATGGACCTCGTAGGCCGTCTGCAAAGTGTTACGCTGATCGCTTTTCAACTGCCAGGAGAAGCGGGGATTGATCACGTCGAGCCCGATGGGATCGGGCTTATTTTCGGTGAGAAGGTGTTGCACACTGGTTTGTGCAGACGAATTATTTATCCATACTGTTCCTGTCAATAGCAAGACATAGATTTTCTTCATGGCAGTAGTTTTCCTCCGCGTCTCTGCGCCTCTGCGGTAAAAAAAAGCGCAGAGGCGCATAGATTTAGAAATTGTCGGCGTCGCGATAAGCCTGGATCAAGGCGAGTTCTCCTTCTTTGCCGGGCTTTGCGTTCCCATGCTCCATGCCCAATACACCGGTATAGCCTTTGGCATGGATATGTTTGAAAATATTATGGTAATTCATCTCACCCGTTCCAGGTTCTTTGCGCCCGGGGTTATCACCGATCTGGAAATAGCCGATCTCATCCCAAGCCTTGTCGATATTCGCGATCATATTGCCCTCATTGCGCTGCATATGGTACATATCGAACAATATTTTGCAGGACGGACTATTCACCGCTTTGCAGATGGCATAGGTCTGCGAAGAGAGCCGCAGAAAAAGTTCGGGCGTATCACTCAATGGTTCCATTACCATCACCAGTCCATGCGGTTCGAATATCTCCGCGCCGCGGCGCATGAATTCGATCACATTGGCGGTCTGGAATCCGTCGGGTAAAGTACGATCATAGTTTCCCGGCACCACGGTCATCCATTTGGCATTGCAGCGTTTGGCCACTTCAACAGCGGTCTTACAATACTGGATGAATTTATCCTTCCATTCCTGCTTGCCGCTGGTCATGGAGATCTGCAGCGGCCATTTATCGAATTCCACCACGAATACCCCCATGGTCATCCCCAGTTTGGCGAGCGCATCACCTATGCGCTGCTGTTCTGCCGGTGTGCGGCTCATCATGCCATTGTCTTCGATGGCGCGAAAGCCCATGCTGTGCGCAAATTTGATCTGCTCTACAAAATCATCGCCCGCATGGTTTTTGAACATCCCTGCATGAATGCCGTAATTACACTGGAAAGGTTTGGCATCTTCGGGCCGGAATGTTTTTGCCTGACTGGCAAAACCGCCGGTTGCGGCCACCAGTGAACCGCCTGCGAGTAAACCCTGTTGCATAAATTTTCTCCGTTGCATCTGAAGTGGTATTTGTCGTTAAATTTACTGATATCAATGTATAAAAAAACAAGTTTATACCGCTGCCTGCCAATCATTGCCGGGTTTCTTCTGTATAATGGAACGATCAATGCGCAACCCAGGAAATTCCACTTTTCTCAACAGAAAATGGGTTCTCCGTTCAACCTGGTGCTGGTGGCGGAGGATTCTGTGTTTGCGGAGCGCATAGCCGGTAAGTGTTTCAGGTTGGTCGACGAGCTGAACGCTCTTTTCAGCGACTACGATTCCAGCAGTCAACTTACGCATGTCAACGGCACAGCAGGTCTGAACACGTTGGTTTCTGTTTCGAAACCGCTCTGGGATATTATTGTTCGCAGCCAGATTGCATACCGGGAAAGCCACGGTGCTTTTGATATTACAGTCGGGGCACTGAGCAGGATCTGGCGTGAGGCCCGCAAACAAAAGCTGTTCCCTGCCGATAGTATCATCTCCCGGAGCCTTCGGCAATCCGGTTTCGCCAAACTTGTTCTCGATACGGCGTATCATGCCCTGCATCTTCCGGCAGGCATGCAACTCGATCTGGGTGGCATCGCCAAAGGTTATGCGGCACAGGCGGTGATCGATTACCTGCGGCAGCAGGGCATCAAGAGTGCACTTGCCGATGCCGGAGGCGATATGGCAATGAGTGACCCACCGCCAGGCGCAAAGGGCTGGACCATCGGGATCAATGTTCCCGAAACCACCGATGAACTGCTCAATAAAAGGCTGTTATTGCAGAATATGGCCGTAGCTACTTCGGGCGATGCATACCAGTATATGGAACACGCCGGTAAAAAATACTCTCATATCATCGATCCGCGAACGGGTTACGGTATCACATCACAGCGCAACGTGACCGTTATCGCCAAAGACGGCGCCACTGCCGATTGGCTCGCCACCGCCTGCAGTATCCTCCCCATCGACCAGGCAAAAGCGCTTGCCGCTCATGAGCATGCCGAGGTACTGATCGCTGAAATGGTTAATAACCGCATTGTATTCCATATGACGGAACGATTCGATTCCTTCTGGAAAAAATAGTGTTGATCCGGCCAAAAAATCGGTTAAAATCCCCCGTGTCTATCGCAAAAAAACGCCTATCTTGAAACACGCTAAACAGCTTTCCGTGATCCGATCTGCTTTCCCTTTTCTTTGCTGCCTGATCAGCCTGTCCGGTCTCGCGCAATCGAAATATTTTGATCCTTATGAACAGTCGGTCCCGGGAAGTCCGTTCCGTTTTAAAATGGTTCCGGTGCATGCGGGCAGTTTTATCATCGGCAGTCCTGCCGGTGAAAAAGGCCGCAGCGCCGATGAAGGTCCGCAGCAGAAATTAAGCGTTGCCGCATTCTGGATGGGCGCTTACGAAGTAACCCGCGACGAATTCGATGTGTTCCTCAAAGACGAGAGCACCAGTCAGAACTCAGATGTTGATGCCATCACGCGGCCCAGTCCGCAGTATATCGATTTCAGCTGGGGCATGGGCAAGGAGGGAGGTTATCCCGCAAACAGCATGTCGCAATACGGCGCACTGATGTATTGTCGCTGGCTCTATAAAAAGACCGGTGTATTCTTCCGGCTGCCTACGGAAGCAGAGTGGGAATACGCCTGCAGGGCCGGCAGCAGCAGCGCTTATTTTTTTGGCAATGATGCTTCGAAGCTGGAGCAATACGCCTGGTATGAAAAGAACAGCGATGATAAATTCCATAAGGTAGGGCAGAAATCGGCGAACGCCTGGGGGCTATACGATATGCTGGGCAATGTAATGGAATGGACACTCGATCACTATGAAGCCAACCGGTATGCTTCGATGAGCAATGCATCACCCGCAACGGTGGCGAATCAGGAGCAGTATCCGAAGGCGCTGCGTGGCGGCGGATTTACCGAAACCGCGGAAGAGCTGCGCAGTGCACGGCGCTTCAGCTCAGATCCGTCGTGGAACAGGCGCGATCCGCAGATCCCGAAAAGCAAATGGTGGCTCACGGATGCAAGGCAGGTAGGGTTCAGAGTGGTGCGGCCCTTGGATCCTCCGCCGGCAGCAGAGATCGAAAAATTCTTCAACAATTACCTGGGTTTATAAACTTTTTAAACATACCGTTATGAACAAAGATGCTTCCGGCAAATCCCGCAGGGAATTTGTAAAACAATCTTCTCTACTGGCCGGCGGACTGATCGCCGCTCCCCTGCTTTCAAGGGCCAATTATTTTTCCGGCGCAAGTGATGAGATCAAAATAGCGCTGATCGGCTGCGGCGGACGCGGCACCGGCGCAGCCATGCAGGCGCTTCAAAGCAAACAGAACGTAAAGCTGGTAGCCATGGCCGATGCATTCATGGACAATGCGGAGAAATGCCATAAATCGCTGACTGCAGAAGCTACGAAAAACGGCCTGCAGTCGAAAATCGATGTGCCGGCAGAACGCATGTTCGCAGGTTTCGATGCGTACCTTAAAGTGATACCGCTGGCAGACGTGGTAGTGATCGCCACACCGCCCGGTTTCAGGCCCATCCATTTCGATGAAGCCATCAAACAGAACAAGCATGTGTTCATGGAGAAACCGGTAGCTACCGATCCGGCCGGTGTACAAAAAGTACTGGCCACGGCAGCCATTGCCCGGCAGAAAAAATTGAACGTGGTGGTGGGACTGCAGCGCCACTACCAGAACTCCTACCGCGAACTGTTTTCACGCAAAGACATGATCGGCGATATCACTTCTGCACAGGCCTGGTGGAACAATGATGGTGTATGGGTAAGACCGCGTAAAGAAGGGCAGACAGAAATGGAATACCAGATGCGCAACTGGTATTATTTTGTATGGCTCTGCGGCGATCATATCACCGAACAGCATATCCACAATCTGGATGCCATCAACTGGTTCAAAGGCGGCTATCCGGTAAAAGCACAGGGCATGGGTGGAAGACAGGTGCGCAAAGGCAAGGACCATGGCGAGATCTTTGATCATCACTTTGTAGAATTCGAATATGCCGACGGCTCCATTCTCAATAGCCAGTGCCGGCATATTCCGGGCACGATGAGCAGGGTGGATGAATTGCTGGTCGGCACCAAAGGAAAGATCCAGGCCGGAAAAGCGAATATCGTGGATACCCGGGGCAATGTGTTGTACCAGTTCGATAAGAAAACGGAGAACAATGCTTACCAGACAGAGCATGACGAATTGTTTGCTGCCATCGCCAAAGGCGAATACAAATTTGCAGACGCAGAAAATGGCGCCAAAAGCACCATGACATCTATACTGGGAAGGATGGCCACATACAGCGGGCAGCTGATCACCTGGGATAGCGCCATCAATTCCGGCATCGATATCCAACCGAAAGTGTATGCCTGGGATGCCGTACCGCCAACAGTACCTAACCCCGACGGGTTTTATACGGTAGCGGTGCCTGGCGTTACACGGTATATCAATAATTCCACCGCCAAATCCTGATCCGCATGAACCGGTGTTTAGCAACACTCCTTCTTATTTTCACAACCTGTGCCCTTAAAGCACAGGTTGTTGATTTTTCAAAACTCCCATTGCTGCAGGGCGAAACCCTAAAAGACAATAAAGGCGCCGCCATCAATGCACATGGAGCGGGCATACTGTTCCATAACGGGGTTTATTATCTGTATGGTGAGATCAAAAAAGGAAAGACCTGGCTGGTGCCCGGACAGAGTTGGGAAGACTACCGGGTTCCTGCCGGCGGCATCTCCTGCTATTCTTCCCGCGACCTTGTTTCCTGGAAATACGAGGGTATTGCTTTGGCGCCGTCAACAGGCAATGGCAGCAGCGATATCGATACGGGACGGGTGATAGAGCGTCCGAAAGTGATCTATAACGCAGTTACAAAACAGTTCGTGATGTGGATGCATATAGATACCAGGGACTATGCATTTGCGCGCGCCGGCGTTGCAGTCAGCAATTCGCCCACCGGCCCTTTTGTATACCGGGGCAGTATAAGACCAAACGGGCAGATGGCGCGGGATATGACCGTGTTCAAAGATGATGACGGGAAAGCTTATCTCATTTATTCTTCCGAAAACAATGCTACCATGCAGGTATGCCTGCTGTCCACGGATTATCTTTCGCCCACCACCAGGTATTCGCGCATCCTGGTTAACAGAAGCCGTGAAGCGCCGGCAATGTTCAAATATGGCAAAAAATATTTCCTGATTACATCTGCCTGCACGGGCTGGTCGCCCAACCAGGCAACTTACGCAGTGGCGGAGCGCCCGCTGGGCCCATGGAAGGAATTTGGAAACCCCTGCCGCGGAACGGATGCAGACAAAACATTTTACGCTCAGAGTACTTATGTACTACCGGTCGATGCAGCCAAAGGCCAATACCTTTTCCTCGCAGACAAATGGAACAAACTCGATCTCGAACGATCCACCTATACCTGGCTGCCCCTCCAAATGACCGCCGATGGCCCCGTAATCCCCGCCAAACTCCGCGCCTCCGCGCCTCTGCGGTAAAAAAATTGCTGAACTATAAGCCTGCCAGATATACCCAACGATCCCCTCCAAAAAATTCATAGCTTCATAGCAGACAAATCAATCACGCCATGAGAAAATTCCTCCTCGTCCTCGCCGGCTTGCTATTCGCAACCTGTATTTTTTCCCAGAGCGGCCAATGGATACCGCTATTCAATGGCAGATCCCTCGAGGGCTGGCGGGTAGGCGATAACGCCGAAACTTTCCGCGCCGACAGCGGCATGATCATCGTACACGGCAAAACGGCGCACCTGTTCTATGACGGGCCGGTGATGAACCACAACTTCACCGATTTCGAATTCAGGGCGGATGTGCTCACCAAGCCCAAAGCCAATTCAGGCATCTATTTCCATACCGCCTTCCAGCAAAAAAGCTGGCCAGAGAAAGGATATGAAGTGCAGGTAAACAACTCGCACACCGACTGGCGCCGCACCGGCAGTCTTTATGGCATCAACGATGTACCCGACCTGCTGGTGCCCGATGATACCTGGTTCACCGAAACCATCATCGTGCAGGGAAAGCATGTTATCATCAAGGTGAACGATAAAACTGTTGTGGATTATACCGAACCCGAGAATGTGTATCGCGGCAAGGGCAGCGAAAAGCGGGTCATCTCCAACGGAACATTCGCTTTACAGGGTCATGATCCAAATAGCGTGGTGTATTTCAAGAATATTATGGTAAGGCCTTTGTAATCATAAGAAGCATAAAGATTTTTTTGCCGCGGCCTTCAGGCCGTGGATACAAAAATCAGTAATCAAAAGGGCTTTAGCCCTGACATCGGAGGTCTTACATTGCCTACAGATAAAATCAATTTCACAACTTAGTTTGAGAACCCGGATCAGGGCTAAAGCCCTTCTCCAATTATGTCATTGCCATCCACGGCCTGAACGCCGCGGCAACGTAAATCAGGATAACTTAGCCTGAAGGCCGCGGCAACACACACCTGATCAGGGCTCCGGCGTATCTGAAACCGGCTCCGGGAATTTCTTTTTATAATTTGTGAGGAAGACGCCGCACATGATCAAAAATGCAGCTGCAATTTTCGTCCAGTTCAAAGATTCATGCAGGATCAGCATGGATGCTGTTGTTGCAAAGAACGGTTGCGTGTACATGAATGATCCGGTTACGCTGGCGCCCAATTTGGCAATGCCATAATTCATGAACTGGTACGCAAAAAAAGTAGCGCCCAGTACTACATACACCAGGCAGAACCAGCTAACCCCATCGAGCGCAGACCACTGCACATTGCTGATAGCAGTCCAGCCCAAAGGCAGGCTGAAAAAACTGCCGAAAAGAAATACCCACTGCAGGATATGCATTGCATTGTACTTTCCGACGATGGGGCGTATAGACACCATATAGGTGGAATAACTCAAAGCGCCGAGGATCACGAACAGGTCGCCGAGAGTTTGGTCGCCAGCGGCGGCAGCAGACAGATCGCGTGAAAAAACCAGCAGCGCTCCGCCTGAAATTCCGAGCGCCAGCCCCAGTATCTTCTGCGAATTCAGCGATTCTTTCAGCACCCAGGCCGCCAACAGCGTAACGACAATAGGTGTGGTCAGGATCAGCAGCGCTGCATGGATCGGACTGGCTAGCGACATGCCGCGAATAGCGAAAGTCTGATTAAGTGTGATCCCGAAAATAGCGCAGAAAAATAAACGTCTATAATCTTTCGCCGCAATACCCATCTTCACCGGCCTGAATGCGAACATGAGCCATAACAGGATCGTAGTACATACTACGCGGATCGCGGTGAGGCCGATGGCCGGTACCAGTGAAGGTGTAATATGCTTTACCGCAATAACACTGGTGCCGAAAAAAAAGTTGGCGAGGATAACGGCGAGACGGGCTTTTTGTTTGTCGGTCATCGTAGTCGATTAGCTATTAGCCGTTAGCTGTTAGCTTAGTCGTTCTCTCCTGATGAGATTAATTTCAAGGGACAAGTAACTATAAGCTAAGAGCTAACAGCTAATGGCAGGCTGCTAGTATTTAAACGGTTTCCCGTTCGCCATCACTTCCTGTGTTTTCTCGTCGAAAGTAACCTTGGCACCTGTGCGCGCCGCGGCATTGGCCATGATGGTTGCGGTTGAATGCGAATAACCCGCCTCCACCGGCGCATTGGGCTGTTTGCGGCTGCGGACACATTCCATCCAGTTTTTTACGTGATTTGTCGTGAGCACATCGCCACCGGTATTGGCGCCCGTTTCTACCTTTTCTTCAATCTGGCTAAGGCTCATTTCAGGCAACAGGTTTGGTTGCATTTTCATTGCGGAAGCGGCATTCGCCCTCATACCGCCTTTCGGTGAGATCATGTTGGTAACAAGGTTCAACTCGCCGCCATTGGAATAGTACAGTTCACCTGGCTTGTCATCTCCGTTATGCATGCGCGACATAAACACCACCTGGAACCCGGTAGAAGGATCATTGGTGGGGCCATAATCAAATACCGCCGTAATGGTATCCCAGTTGCGACGACCATCTTTCCACCAGTAAATGCCGCCATTGGCAGTAACGCTTCTCGGATGTTGCAGACCCGAAAACCAATGCACGGTATCTATCTGGTGGCTCATCCATTGGCCAGGCAGGCCGGATGAATAAGGCCAGAACAACCGATACTCGAGGTATTTGCGCGGATCGAATGTGTCTGCGGGGCGGTTGAGCAGAAAGCGATTCCAGTCAAGGTCTTCCTGTTTACACTGGGCAACCAGGTCAGGTCTTCTCCAGCGCCCGGGCTGGTTCACATTCCAGGTAAGTTCTACCATGGTGATGGGACCAAACTTTCCCGACTGGATAAAGTTGGCAGCAGCCTTGTAGTTAACACCGCTTCTCCGTTGCGAGCCGATCTGCACAATCTTACCGCTTTCCTTCACCGCTTTCAGGGCAGCACGGTTATCGGCCATGGTTTCAGCAAAAGGCTTTTCGCAGTACACATCACAGCCTGCTTTTACGGCTTCAATGGTGTGCAGTGCGTGAGCGAAATCAGGTGTGCTGATAAATACCGCATCCACGGTTTTGGAGTTGTAGAGTTCATCGTTATTGCGGTAGGCGTTAATATCATGTCCCATCTTATCCTTCAGGAAAGCCTGCCCTTCCTCCCTTCTTTTTTTCCAGAGATCGGATACCGACACGATATCGAAATTCATCTCCTTGTAAAACTTCATGAACGGCGGGATATGTGAGCTGCGGTGCCGGTCAGAAAAACCCACTACGCCTACCCGTACGCGATCGTTCGCGCCGATGATTCGTGCATAGCTTTGCGCACTGAAACCAGCCGAAGCGATATAGGTGCCGGCGGCGGCTTTGACAGATTTCTTCAGGAAATCTCTTCTTGTATTTGACATAGCATGATCGTTTTTAAAATGATGAATATGTTTATTTCAGTTCGCGGATCTTGATGCTTCTGAATGCTACATGTTCCTGGTGATACTGCAGCAGGATAGGGCCCTTCGGTACCATCCCGAAGCCCGGGATCTTCGCGTATTTACTATGCGCCACCAATGCATAAAAATATTGCGTGCCCCGCTGGTATTCCAGCACTTTCCAGCCATTCAGCCAGTGCTCGATCCTTCCGTCGGGGAAGGCTACAATGCGGCCGCGGTTCCATTCGCCGATCGGGAGTTTCTCACGGCCGTTCTTGTAAGCGGGAATGAGGTCGTACAACGAAGCCAGTGTCCGGTCTCCCAGAACGCCTGCTTTGGCATCGGGATGTTTGTCATCATCGAGCACCTGATACTCAAGTCCGACCGGGCCTGCCGGACTCTTTTCCATCACAAAATATTTTACACCCGAGTTGGCCGTATCTGTCATCTGGAATTCAAACTGCAGATCAAATGCGCTGAATGCTTCAGTGGTTACGATATCAGCACCACCCGCCTCGCGCATCACATGCAATTCGCCATTCATGATATGCCAGCCTTTGTCGGGAAAAACATCCTTGCCTGCAGCACGCCACCCATTGGTGGTTTTACCATCCCATAACAGTCTTACACCCATACGCTGCTCATCTTTTGAAATATTGTTGATCAGTGTATTTACTACAAACACATTATCATCCGGTGAAGGCTTGAGGCTTTTGGTCTGGATCCGTATATTTTTCCAGCGGATCTGTTCACCAACATTTTTTTCATCCTTTATGGCATGTACCTGGAAGGCGATAAACCCTTTCGGGGTCATATCATCGATCAGATGCGCACAGGCGATCCCATTCACCCAGGTGCGGATGCTGTTGCCGATGCATTCAACGCGGTAGTGATTCCAATCGTTATGCTTGAACGCGACTTTCGCAGCAGGATTATTTTCCATCGAATACAACCAACCGCGACGCGCTTCATCGTAAATGCCGCCAGTCCAGGCGCGATCAGAAGGATCGATCTCGAGCTGGTACCCATGCACACGCTCCGGTGTTTTCTTGTCGGTCACATTGCATTTATCATTGGCGTCTTTGATCTCGCTCCTGAACTGGATGCCGGAATTCATACTGTCGTTCACCTTGAAATCCACCTCCAGAATAAAATCACCATACTCTTTTTCTGTAGCGAGGAATGAATTGGGTGTATTGAGCACCGTGGTGCCCACGATCTCGCCGTTCTGGACCGTATACCTGGCCTTGCCATTCAGTTGTTTGAAACCGGTCAGGTCTTTGCCGTTGAACAGGTATTCCCACTGGCCGGCAGCCGGTTTTTGTGCATGCACAATATGGCTGGCGGCAACGATCGGCAGCAGCAGTATCAGTTTTCTCATGTGTATCATCCTATATATTGAAATATTCTTTCGCGTTATAATAGCAGACATTTTTTACAATGCCGCCCATCCAGTCAAGATCATTCGGCAGCAGTCCTTTTTCCATTTCTTCCCCGATCATATTGCAGAGGATACGCCTGAAGTATTCATGGCGCGGAAAGGAAAGAAAGCTGCGGCTGTCGGTGATCATACCGATGAACGTACTCAGCAATCCCATATTCGATAATGCATTCAGCTGCTTCTCCATTCCATCCTTCTGGTCGAGGAACCACCAGCCCGATCCGAACTGCATTTTTCCTTTTACACTTCCGTCGTTGAAATTACCCAGCATGCTGGCGAACACTTCGTTATCTGAAGGGTTGATATTATAGATCACGGTCTTCGCGAGCTGATCGGTCTGATCCAGGTGGTCCAGGAAACGCGCCAGCTGCTGCGCCTGCGGGAAATCGCCCACCGAATCGAATCCGCTGTCGGCGCCCAGTTTAGTGTTGAGCCGGCTATTGTTATTGCGGATCGGTCCGAGATGGAATTGCTGCACCCAGTTGCGTTCATTGTACATGCGGCAGAGCTCGATCAGCACATAGCCCGTAAAAGCTTCGGGGTCGGAGAAACTGCCTTTCTTATCGGCGATAAACCCTGCCAGTTCTATCTCCAGTTGTTTGGAAAACTGGAATTTGCCCGGCATCTGCGTTAATCCATGATCGGATACGCGACAACCATTTGCATGGAAAAAATTAACCCGGTTCTGCAGGGCTTCCAGCAGGGAGGTCAGGTCTTTTATCTCCATGCCGCTGGCATCCTGCAGCGATTGCAGGTGACGGAAAAAATCCGGCTTATCGATGAACAGAACTTTGTCTGGTCTGAAAGAAGGCGCTACCCTGATACCGTTGTTTTCAGCTGCCAGTTTCTGGTGATGGGCAAGGCTGTCCCAGGGCTCATCCGTTGTGCCCACATATTCCACTTTGAAACGACGCAACAGCGATTGCGTGGTATGAGTGCTTTGCTTAAGTTGCCTGTTGCAGGCCTGGTAAATATCGCTTGCAGTTTTCTCGCTGAGGTATTGTTCTATCCCGAACACATTCTTCAGTTCGAGATGCGTCCAGTGAAAAAGCGGGTTGCGAACGGTATGCGGTACCATTTTGGCCCAGGCCATAAATTTTTTTTCATCATCCGCCGTACCGGTGATCAATTCTTCGCAAACCCCCAGGGTGCGCAGGGCCCGCCATTTATAGTGATCGCCTTTGAGCCAGATCTCGGTAAGATTGGCGAACTGCTTATTGGATGCGATTTCGTCGGGCGGAAGATGGCAATGGTAATCGATAACAGGAAGTTCTTTTGCATACTCATGGTAGAGCCGGGTAGCGGCTTTTCTCTGCAGCAGAAAGTTCTCGTTAAAAATATAATCTTGCATCATGATGGTTAAATCAAACCCCGCTGAATATGGTGAACCCGCCATCCACACCCAACTGCATGCCCGTCACGAATTTGCTCGCATCGCTCAGCAGGTAGATCACTGCACCGGCCAGCTCTTCGGGCTTACCGAATCTTTTATACGGCGTATGTTGTACAACAAGATCTCCGCGCGGCGTAAGGCTTCCATCCGGCTGGGTAAGTAAGGTCCGGTTCTGTTCTGTGAGAAAAAACCCCGGCATGATCGAATTCATCCGGATAGCATCGCCGAAGCGGTTGGCTACTTCAACGGCAAACCATTTTGTATAACAGTCAACAGCCGCTTTACCCATGCTGTATCCGAGTACCTTGGTAACAGCTTGCACCGAACTCACGGAAGAGATATTTACGATACTGCCGCCATTCTTTGTCATGGCCGTCCCGAATACCTGTGTAGGTATGATCGTGCCCCACAGGTTCAGCTCCATCGCCTTGCGCATCCCGTACAGGTTCATCGAAAAGATATCGGCATCGGGTTGCAATACGCCTTCCGGCATATTTCCGCCGGCACAATTGACGAGGCCGTGAATGGCGCCATATTTTTCGAGTACAAGCTCTCTTGCCTTGTTCAGGTCGGCCTCGTTCAGTACATCGGCGCTTACAGAAAATGCCTTGCCGCCGGATGCGCTGATCTCTTCTGCGCGCTTTTTACCCACTTCCGCATTACGCCCCAGTATTACCGCGGTGCCGCCTGCTTCGGCAATGGCTTTTACGAAACCGCCGCCCAGTATGCCCGTGCCGCCGGTAATAACGATCACTTTACCATCAAGAGAAAACAGATTCGTAGCGCCCATTGCAGTCAGTTATCAGTTTGCCGCGTGAATTTGACTTTTTTTATCAAGTCATGCTCCGATTCACCGGTAATAATTTACGAAAACGATGTAGCAACATCAGTCGTCCGCGGGCATCATTTCCACGCGTTTGATATTTTTGATCGGCACCAGCAGGTCGTTCTTTCTTTTTTTGAACACCAATACACTATCGCCCTGCTGTTTCTGGATAACGCCTTCGATGATCACCGCATCATCCAGACCGAAGACCCGCAGCTTCGTTTTATGGTCGATGAAATAAGTGTAGGCAGACTCTGTATGGGTGGTGGCGCTGGCGCCTCTGTTCAGGTTTGCTCCCTTCTTCATCGTTATCAGGATCACGCCGGCAGAACCCTGGGCTCCATAAGCCGATGTGGAAGCTGCATCTTTCAGCACCACGATATTGTCTACATCCTGCGGACTGATAGACATGATATCACCACCATAAATGCTGCCGTCCACTACGAACAACGGGCCTGTCGCCCTGGTAAGGCTGCTTACTCCACGTACTGTAACCGTGCCGCCTTTAGGACCTGACTTCACCTCCAGCCCCGGCACATTCTGCAGCATTTCGTAGATATTTTTGTAAGTGCCCTGAGTGAGGGTCTGTGCTGTTGCATGCTGAACAAAGAGTATGCAGCAACCCAGCAGTACCGATTGTATTAAACGATAGGTTTTCATATGCTTATTTTTTGGTAGCTAATTGTTGGGCTTTGGTGGTGGTATAATACTTGGCGATCATATTCGGCACTTCCCAGGACGGCATATTGTGTTTTGAAAGATACTCCAGGTATTTTTCGGTTACGCGCGCAAAATGCGATTCATGTCCTTCTTTGAATTGCTCGGGAATGATCACTTCCCAGCCTTTGGCATTTTTTTTCAGGCTCACGCCTTTGTATTGTTTGTTGATCTTATCCACGATCTCCTGCACCGATCTTTCATAGGCTGCGCCCGGCGCCAGGGGCTCAATGTACAGTGTGGGTTTGTATTGCTGTTCCGCGGCCTGCCTGATCACCAGGTTGGCCTTGCTGCCGCGCATGATGGAATAATGCGTATCTCCGGTGCCTTCCGGCGCCTTGTAATTCCAGATCACCGAAACTTTGGCGTGCACGCCCTTGATCGTGTAGTTGATCTCTCCGTTCGACAGCACGCTGATATTGCCTTTCGCATCCGATCTCTTTTTCAGGTAGGCCGGCAGCGCTTCGTTTTTCGTCACTTCCGTGAACTGTGCTTTGGAAATGATAGTGGGCCAGCTCTTCGCATTATCGATATGGATATCTTTCAGGTAATCCAGCGTTACATCGGGGAAACATTCCCATTGCACAAGGTCCACCAGATGCGTGGTCACGTCCACGATGCCCTCGCCTTCCTGCGACACATCGAAGAACCAGGCCGGACGGGTAAGCACCGCACCCGATACATACTTATAAAAATGGTGCACACTCTCTTTGGTTACCGCGGGCTGCTCCGCCGTTCCTTTCTGCAGCGTGCCGAATACGGACGGCTCCATGGAAAAAGCGCGCTGCAGAATGGTGGTGATCTCATAACGTTCGGTCATGATATCATATAACAACACTTTATTCCGCTCTGCGGTTATAAAAGCCTGTTTCAGTTTTTCAAAACCTGTCTGGTCTATCGCCATCGGCTTATCGGCGAACACATTGAAGCCCGCTTTTACCGACGAAAGGATATAGTCTGTCTTGAGCCGGTTATTGCCTGCCAGCACCACCACATTGCCTTTTTTTTCCTGCAGCATTCTCTGCAGGTAATCATTTCCGGTATAAACGATCTCCTTCCAACGGGTGGGATTGGTGGCCGCGCTGTTATATCCGTTGATCTTATCGAGATGCATTTGCAGGTCGGGCCCGGCAGGCGCGTATACGTGCACCTCCGGGTCTACCTGCGGGTACATCGATTTCTGCACCAGCGCCGCATGAAAATGCCCGGGATCCAGGGTGATCAGCTTTACAGGTTGCTGTCCCAAAGCAGCAACGCCCGAGAGTATTAGGGCTGTACTCATTATTATAGGTCTGTTCATCATTCTATTTTATTGCAGTGGATCATCTTTTGTGGTGGCGTGCGCATTGGTATAGTTCAGACCCTTGTACTGCATTGCTATGTATTTTATTCCCTGCAGCAGATGGTTGCGGTACACAGGGTCCTGGTAGCTCTCTTTTGCATGGCCCAGTGTAGTTACCCAGATATTGCCGCCCTGGAATTGCTGGTACCACACGGCCGGATAATAATCTGCATAAGAACCCAGGTTTTTGTGCAGCAGACTGTCCTGGCTTTTATCGGTCATATTGAGGCTATGCACATCGTGCGCCATCAATACCTTGATACCGGGATAAAGTTCCTTTCCGAAATAGCATTCATCTTCTCTTTCCCAGCTGGCCGGAACGTTCGCCATGGATGGATGCGCTGCATCTATTTTTTTCACCGTGAACTTCTGGAATTTGGCATGCCAGCTGAATGTTTCACCCAGCATCTGTTTAAACCATCTCCAGTTACGCTCGGTACCGGTTACCGAATGAACGCCCACAAAACCGCCGCCGGCCTCTATGTAACGGCGGAATGCCACACGCTGCTCATCGGTATCGAACACATCGTTGTTGGTGCTGGTGAAGATCAGCATCTGGTATTTCTGGAGATTAGCCTGCGTAAACACCGCGGGATCATCGGATACATCTACCGTAAATGAATTGGCCGTCCCCAGCTCTTTGATCGCGGCTACGGCCGATGGGATATTATCGTGCACATAGCCTTTCCCGTTTTTGGTATAGACCAGCACCCGGCTGTTCTTTAACTGGCCGTCGGCAGCCACTACACTGGCGGACAGCATCGATATAAAACAAAACAACAGACCGGAGAACAGGTATTTCATGTACATATTAGTAATTGATATTCTGAAAATAGGGATTTAAACCAGTTGTGTGTGAGATATCGGTAAACCGGCCAAAACAGACTGCCGTAGAGCCGGTACAGCCATTACCGGATGGGCCGGATGGTAAGGGAGCCGGATGGTTGCCGGCTGAAAAGAATGTTTTCATATAGCAATGCTTCGAAGACCGGCTGGCTCTGTCAACGGCAGGTGCCGCAGACCGGACTCCGGACAATGGATAAGCAATATCTAATTTACTGCCGCTGCTTCAGTTATGGCCTATATTCTACGAAAACCTTTTCGTAGAAAATCGAAAGGATTGACCGGCCAGATTTGGCCGTATTTCAAAAACTGGTTTAATTTAACAAACCATTAATGTAGTTGGATTAACAAGGACAACATTCTGACCGTGTTGGCAACTATTTAATTCTAAACCAATTCTTGCTGTATGAAAAAAAACACCCGTGCGTGTATCCACGCCCTCACGGGGAATATGCACCGATTGGCATATTTCCTGATGTTGTTCGGATTCCTGGCGCTATCGGCCCCCGCCAGTGCAGCCTATCCCCCCCCTGCTACTATTACCGGTAAAGTGACAGACGCCAAGAACGCTCCCCTCGAAGGTGTTAGCGTATTGGTGAAGGGAACAAAAAAAGGCGTTACTACCAATGCAGCCGGCGCTTTTACCATTACCAATGTTCCTGACAATGCGGTGCTCGTATTCAGTTATACGGGCTTCGAGACCAGGGAAATGGCGGTAAAAGGTCAGACCACCATGAATGTTTCGCTTACCGAGCAGGTGAACGGACTTAATGATGTGGTTGTGGTAGGTTATGGTACCGCCACCAAGAAAGACCTGACCGGTTCTGTGAGCCAGGTTAAGGCAACCACTTTTGAAAATGAGAACCCGCGTTCTGTGGGCGATCTGCTTCGGGGAAACGCGCCCGGTCTGGATGTCGGCTTCGACGCCAGTACAAAGGGTTCCAACTCCAGTTTGCAGATCAGGGGTAAAGGAACGCTTACTGCGAGCTCATCTCCCTTGATCGTACTGGATGGCGTGATCTATACAGGTGGTATCGAAGATATCAATCCGAACGATATCGGCACCATCGACATCCTTAAAGATGCCAGCTCAGCAGCTGTATTCGGCGCCAGATCGGCCAATGGTGTGATCCTGATCACCACGAAGAAAGGTAAAGTGGGTAAACCTACCATCACTTTCAACGACAACATAGGGTGGAATAAAGTAGAAAGAAAGCCACACCTGCTCACAGGCCCCGAGTTCCTCGATTTCCGCGGACAGGCAGTATGGGCGATGAACGGTTTTGACTCCACCTCCAAACCAGGTGTGCAGTACAAGTTCACGAATCCGGCTAACCTGCCATCCAGCATCAGCGTAGCACAATGGCAGGCGCTGGATAACTCCACCGGCGACCCGGTAGTGACCTGGCTTTCCCGTCTCAAACTGAAAGCGATCGAGGTTACCAACTACCAGGCCGGTAAAGTACTGAACTGGGAAGACCTGCTGTACGCACAGAACGCAATGCAGCACGACCATACCATCAGCATCTCGCAGCGCCGGGAAGATTACAACTATTATTTCTCTGTGGGCTACCTCGAGAACCAGGGTATTACCGTGGGTGATAAATACAAGACCATCCGCACCCGTCTGAACCTGGAAGCCAATATAGCTAAGTACCTGCAGGTAGGTGCTAATTTCCAGTTTGCAGAAAGGGACGAGAGCACTATTCCTGTCAGCTTTTCCGACGTACAGCAGACCACTCCGTATGGTTCTATCTACCAGGATGACGGTGTTACGCTTCGCGTAAGCCCTAACGATGACCCGGGTAATAATACCAACCCGTTCGTAGGCCAGTATTACACCCGCCGTTTGTATAAATACGATAACCTGTTCAGCCAGTTCACCGTAAAAGGAAAACTGCCTTACGGTTTCTCCTATTCTGTAGCATTCTCACCGCGTTTCGATGTTCTGCGTGAGTACAACCATGTATCGTCCAAGAACCCGGTACAGGCTGCATTGAACGGCATCATCGACCGCCGCAACCAGACCGTGTACTCATGGAACCTGGATAATATCCTGCGCTATAACGGCAAGTTCGGCAAACACACTGTGGAAGCTACCTTCCTGTTCAACGCGGAAAAATTCCAGTCGTACAACCAGACATCACACGGCGAGAACATCCTGCCAAATGATAACCTCGGTTATGACGCCATCGGTTCAGCCACTTCAGCTGTTCGTACCTCGAGCGACGATCAGTATGAGACCGGCGATGCCCTTATGGGCAGGATAGCCTATAATTACAACCAGCGTTATTTCCTTACCGCTACTATGCGTCGTGACGGTTATTCCGCATTCGGTCAGCAAAACCCGAGGGCGAATTTCCCTTCTATCGGCGGCGCCTGGGCTATCAGTGAAGAGCGGTTCATGAAGAACACTGCCAAATGGCTGGATTATGCCAAGATCAGGCTGTCTTATGGTGAGAACGGTAACCGTTCTATCGGCAGATATGCGGCGCTTTCCAACCTGGGCTCCAGCACCTATGTTTTTGTAACAAGCGGCGGTGCGGCGTATAACACTGCACAGGTATTCTCCAATAACCTTTCCAATCCCGAGTTGAAATGGGAAAGGAACAGTTCAGTAGATCTCGGCCTCGACTTCTCCCTGTTCAAAGGGAAAGTATCGGGTTCTGTGGAGTACTATACCCGCAGCACCAAAGACCTGCTGGTTAACCGCTCACTGCCTAGCGTTACCGGGTTCACCAGTATCCTCGCCAATCTCGGCCAGGTAGACAATAAAGGTTTTGAACTGAGCCTGAGTACCCAGAATATGAAGACTGCCAATTTTGAGTGGACTTCTACTTTCGCCTACTGGATGAACCGGAACAAGATCGTTCACCTGTATGGCGCTACGCCAGACTTCGATGCAACCGGCAAACAGATCGGCGTGTCTGAAAAGAATGACCTGAGCAATGGCTGGTTCATCGGCCAGGACATCAGCACCATCTACGACTACAAAGTGGTAGGTGTATGGGGCACTGCCGAAGCGGCCCAGGCCAAAGCCTATGGCTACAAGCCCGGTGACATGAAACTCGAAGACCTGAACGGCGACGGCCAGTATACGATCGCCGATAAGCAATTCCTCGGTACAAGAACGCCTAAGTTCTCGATCAATCTGCGCAACGAGTTCAAGTATAAGAATTGGGATTTCTCTATCACCCTGTATGGGAAGTTCGGCGGACAATGGGTATTAAATGAAGCCAAGAACGTAGACAAGTTCTATGACCGTTCCAACTTCTACGTGCGTCCTTTCTGGACCCCGAGCAACCAGATCCAGGACTATGCGGCGATCAATTCCAATGCGGGCGGTCCGGTTTCATGGAATGTATTCAGGTCATCTTCTTTCCTCAGGGTGAGTAACGTGAGCCTGGCATACAGTGTACCGGCTTCAATGACCAAAAGGTGGAAGATCCAGGGACTGAAATTATACTTCAACGTGGTGAATGCTTATGTATTCTCCAGCTGGAAATTTTTCGATCCTGAATACAAAGGAACGGATCCGAATAACCCGCGCAACGATGCTCCGGTACCTCTGACCCTGAACTTCGGACTTAACCTGACATTATAAGATAACCAACCCAAAACAGAAGACATGAACAAGAATATAAAAACGGCTTTTCTGCTATCGGTTATCGGTTTCGGTACGATGGCTTTAAATGGCTGTAAAAAAGACTGGCTTACGCCTAAGCCGCTCTCGATATACTCACCTGAAAATACGCTGGTGGACGTGGCCGGCTTTAATGCCGCGCTGGTAGCCTGCTCCGGTAACCTCCGCAATGAGTGGTACGGTGATGGTTCCCCGAATATTTCCGAGGAGATCTTCTCGGAGGTGGCCGTGGAAGGTACGGATGATAAAACGGGCCCGGCACAGAATATGGACCAGCTGATCAGGCCCGATGCCAATCTGAACAGTGTTGACTTTAACAAGATCGGCTGGTACTGGACCCAGGAATATGTAGGCATACGCGAGGCCAATGTGATCATTTCGCGCCTCGCTGCTGCCACGGCCATCTCAGATGCGAACAAGAACATCATTCTGGGCAAAGCGTACTTCTTCCGCGCTTATGATTACTATCGCCTTACACAACAGTTCGGCGATGTGCCCTGCCCTACCAAGGAATATCTTTCAGCAAAAACCGATTTCGCTACGGTTAAACGCGAGGTGATATTGGCCAAAATGAAAGCTGACCTAGAGTTTGCGGTACAGAACGTACCATGGACAGCCGATAAAGGCGATGTGAACAGGGGCGCTGTCTATCATCTGCTCGCCAAAGTTAACCTGGCCCTTGGCCTGTTCGATGATGCGATAGCTGCGGCCTCGGCGGTTATCAATCAAGGTACTTATAAACTGATGAATGCGCGTTTTGGCGTTGATGCCAACAAGGCTAACAAGAATGTGATCTGGGATCTGCACAGACCGGACAATAAGGCTGCAGCTGCTAACACGGAAGTATTATACCTGGTAACAGACCGTCAGGGTACCCAGGGTGCGTTCGGCGGCGGTTGCCAGTGGATGAGGAACGCTATTCCGTTCGCCTCTGTTGGCTTGCCTAATATCAAGACACCAACCGGTAAACTGGGCATGCCGGCAACACAGGGTGGAGCGCTGGAATTCGATAACCTGGGTCTATACGGCCGCGGTATCGGCCGATGCCGTGCCACCCCCTACGCATACTCGTGGATCTGGGATGATGCCAATGACCTGCGTCATGATACCGTTTCAGGCAACTGGATGTATATGGAGAACCTGGTGTACAACGACCTCGGCCTGAAAACATCCGGCGATACCTGCTATGGCAAACGTTTCCGTCTGTTTGATAAAGGCAACCTGCTTTGTGCAGATACACTGCGCGACTGGTTCCCCTGGCCGCATTACAAGCTGTTTATTCCCGATACTGAAAACAACCCGCAGCGCGGTGGTCATACCGATCACTATGTATTCCGCCTGGCTGAAACTTACCTGCTGCGCGCAGAAGCCTATGTATGGAAAGGAGATATGGCCAGCGCCGCCGCAGACGTGAATGCAGTTCGTACCCGTGCCAAATGCGCGCCGTACACCGCTGCCCAGATGAGCATCGGTACCATCCTCGACGAAAGGCAGCGTGAACTGTACTGGGAGGAGCCGCGTAAAACAGAGCTGACCAGGATGGCGTATATTTTCGCAAAAACCGGCCAGCCATACAATGGTAAAACCTATACACTGGCTAATTTCTCTACTTCAAATTTCTTCATCGATCGTGTTCTTGAAAAGAATACTTTCTATGCAAAAAATTTCGTGACGCTGCACGGCGACATGATGAAGATCAGTCCTTACCATGTATTGTGGCCTATACCGCAGGATGCGATACTGGCTAATACCGACGGACATATTAACCAGAATGCCGGATATTCCGGAGCTGCGAATAATGTAGCCGCTTCCGATAAGATCGTTGACTAACAGTTTTTGTTGTTCTTTTTTATTAAGCAAGAATGAATGCCATCCTGAAATATGGATGGCATTCGCTTTTAACTTTACATCATGAGATACAGAATTCAAGCCAGACAACTGCTGCTGCCGGTCTTATTATGGATCGCCGGCCTTGCATCTGCCCAGCAGCAACAGCCACTTAGCAAAGCGATAGATGCAGCTCTTAACAATGCGGTGAACCAGTACAAATATTTACGCGATCACCTGCCGCCCGGCGTGATGCCCAAAACTTTCCTGGCCACCAAAAAACTGGAGACCAGCGGTTCGAGCTGGTGGACCAGCGGCTTCTATCCCGGCTCGCTGTTATACCTCTATGAATATTCGAAGGATACGGCAATGCTGAACGAGGCCAACCGCAGGCTTGTGCTGCTTGAAAAAGAGCAGTTCAACAAAGGCACGCATGATCTCGGCTTCATGATGTTCTGCAGTTTCGGCAATGCCAACCGGCTCAATCCCTCCAAAGCATACACGGATATCCTGGTGAACAGCGCCAGATCCCTGTCTACGCGTTTTAATCCAACCGTTGGTTGCATCCAGTCGTGGAATGCAAGGAACGGCTGGAAGTTTCCCGTGATCATCGATAACATGATGAACCTGGAACTCCTGTTCTGGGCTACAAAGTTTACGGGCGATTCATCGTTCTATAAAATTGCGGTAACACATGCGAACACCACGATAAAAAATCATTACCGCGCCGATCATAGTTCCTGGCATGTGGTGGATTACGATCCGGAAACAGGAGCCGTGCGGGCCAAGCAGACCGCACAGGGTTTTGCAGATTCATCTGCCTGGGCGCGCGGCCAGGCCTGGGGGCTGTATGGTTTTACCGTGATGTACCGTTCTACAAAAGATAAAAAGTACCTGGTGCAGGCCGATGCGATCGCGCAGTTCCTGCTCCACCATCCAAATCTCCCGGCCGATAAGATCCCTTACTGGGATTACAATTCGATCGATATCCCCGCCACCTACCGCGATGCATCGGCTGCCGCGATTACCGCATCTGCATTGCTGGAACTTAGCCGCTATACGGATGCCAAAAAAAGTGCACAGTACATAAGCACCGCAGAACAGATCATCCGCGCCCTGTCGTCCAGGGTGTATACTGCTGCCCCGGGCGAAAATGGCGGCTTTCTGCTGAAGCATTCAACAGGGAACCTGCCCGGGAATTCGGAAGTAGACGTTCCGCTCACTTATGCCGACTACTACTACATAGAAGCGATGCTGCGTTATAAGCAGTTGAAAAATAAATAGTTGTATCTTTCTCCAGGTGAAAGGACAGGCCAGTGCCTGTCCTTTTGTGTATAAAAACCCCGGTCCCCAATGCAGCTTTTCCGCAACCGGTTGTGTCCTTTCGCGAAAACGTTTTCGCTTTTTTCGTAGTTTGGCGAGACGTTTCTAAAAGCACCGAGATATGAGTGGCGTTAATCTGAAAAAGTTATCCGAGGAACTGGGGCTTTCGATCTCATCGGTTTCGAAAGCACTGCGCGACAGTTATGAGATCAGCGCCGAGACCAAGAAGCGCGTGCTGGAAATGGCGGAGAAACTGAATTACCAGCCCAACCCCTTCGCCCGGGGACTTCGCAAACGCAAGAGCATTACCATTGCTGTGGTGATACCCGAAATTGCCAACAACTTTTTTTCGGTAGCGATCGATGGCATCCAGCTCATCGCGCAGCAGAAAGGCTACCATGTACTCACCTATCTTACCCATGAAGATGCCCAGAGCGAAGAGTCTACCGTTAAACACCTGCAGGGCGGCCGCGTTGACGGGGTACTCATCTCACTTTGCGGCGACTCGGCCAGCGTTGGTCATCTGCTTTCCCTCAACGAATCAGGCGTGCCCATTGTTTTTTTCGACCGCGTGCCCGAAACGCGGGAATGCCCTACTGTAACCACCGACGATTTCGAAAGCGGTTTTAAAGCCACCGAACATCTGCTGCACGCAGGCTGTAAGCGTATCGCTTACCTGCGGGTGCGGGGACATCTGTCCACTTCACAGAAAAGAATGGATGGTTACCTGGCAGCCCTGAAAAAAAACAAGCTCCACGCCGATCCGAAAATGATCGTGGATTGCACCAACGAGAATATGTCGAACGTGGAACTGCTGAAAAAGCTGCTGAAACTGAAGAACAGGCCCGATGGAATTTTTGCTTCGGTAGAAAAACTGGCGATCTCTACCTATTATGCCTGCAATGAGATCAAACTCAAGATACCGGAGCAGTTGAAGATCATCAGCTTTTCCAACCTGCGGACTGCTTCGTTGTTGTCGCCTTCGCTGTCGACCATAACGCAGCCAGCATTCGAGATTGGCAAGGAATCGGCTACACTGCTGTTCCAGATGATAGAGAAAAAGAATTTCAATAACCGGATCGAGCAGGTGGTGCTCAAGAGCGATCTGATAGAGCGGAACAGCTCCAAACGAAAATAACCTCTTTGGAACTCTGTGTATTCCGTGCCTCTGTGGTGAAGCCTTAGAGGCTTTGAGGTAACAGAGGGCGCGAAGGTTTTACCACAGAGGCACAGAATGCACAGAGGTTCACAGATACAAATCAACAGTATGAAATATTTTTTGGCCGGATTGCTGACCATAGTTACCGGGTTTGCACCAATAAAGAAGAAGACGGTCGTAGTCTGGCAACCCTCACACCAGACGGATACCGGCGTAGATTTCAGCGAAGCGGCCACCTGCGGGGCAATTGTGGATGCGGCAATGGCTGCTGCGCCGCATTTTAAAGAGTACAAGGTCTGGAGCCTGGGGCGAACCGATGTGCACCATGCGAATATGGGAAGCAATACTGTTGTGGAACATACCACCGCAGTGATCAACGGACAGATCTCGGGCTATGCCTGGGAACTGCAGCAGTCGAATAAGCAACATCCTGGAGTGTTTATCGCCGTGCACAACAATGGCGGCAGCAAACGCAATGCGATCTGGGGCTATATTCATTATGGAGATGCATTTGAGAGCGAGAACAGGATACTGGCCGGAAGACTGATCAAAGCAGTATCGGCAGTAACCGATCTCGAGAACCGCGGCGTATTACTCGACAGCACCACCGGCAGGAACGACTACCGTTGCGCCAGCACAGGCAAGCTCTCTTTTTACAGCCTGGATGAACATGTGAATACCGCAGGGTACCGGGTGCTGCTTGAAATTGGGGATAATGCGGAGAGCCGGGCGCTGCTGACGGATCCTGCGAAGCAGAAACTTATTGGCGAGGCACTTAAAAAGGAATTGGCAGCCTGGTTAGCAGATAGAGAAAATTAAACACACAGGAACATAGGTTCAATAGCACACACAGGCTATTGTGTCTTTAAATACCTATTGTACCTATGTGTTTCCCTGGCCTGCACTATTGTACAGCTATTTCATATTTAGCACTCTCATTCCCCACCCTATCCACAGCCGTCACCGCAATTTTTTTTAACGCCTGCTTATTTTCCAAAAGTTTCAGCTCGAACGAGCGGTCATTGCGGTTGAGGATCGTATAGCTCCATGCATTGCCGTATTGGTAGTACACCACCCACCTGAATACATCCTTCATGTCTGGATGCGTCCATCGAACAGTGAGTTGATCAGCCTGCTTATCGCTTGTAACAACGGGCATGGCAGGCGGCGTATTGTCTAACCAGGGACTTGCCGGCACGAGTGCATCCTGCTTGTAAGGCCCGTCCAGCAATCCTTTCATCATATTGGGATTGCCGGTGAGTGAGGAGATGCTCCAATGGATCACGCCTTTGCTTTGCGGCAGCATGCCGCGGGAGATCATTACCTGGCTGAGTATCTCATTTACATTTTTGGCGCTGGTATCCCGTCCGTCGCTGATGCCGGGCCAGAGATGGCGCTGCATGGTATTCTCGCCCTGCCACCAGCCCAGCAATACCGGAAAGCTTTGCGGAATGCGGTTGATCGGCCAGTACAACTGCGGCGCGAAATAATCGATCCAGCCCTTATTCAGCCAGAGTTTGGCATCTGCATACAACTGATCGTATTGATCGAAGCCTGCGATGGACTCAGGATTACCCGGCCTCCAGATGCCGAAAGGACTGAGGCCAAACTTCACATGCTTTTTCTCGGCCTTGATCTCTTTGTACAATCTTTCGATGAGCTTATTCACGCTTTCGCGACGCCAGTCGCCACGTGATAATGTACCGCCAGCTTTCTGGTATGCGGCCCAGCTTGCATCGTCGGGAAAATCTTCATTGTTGTTGTAAGACGGATAGGGATAAAAATAATCATCGAAATGAACTCCGTCGATATCATACCGTTTTACCAGGTCTTTCACCACTGCAGCAGTATGATCCTGGACTTGCTGGCGTGATGGATCCATCCACCAGTACCCTTCTTTCAGTTTCACCACCAGTTCGGGATGAGTCTTAACGATGGATTGATCGCTGATCTCTTTACCAGCCGTGTGATGGGCGCGGTACGGATTCAGCCATACATGCAGTTCGAGTCCGCGGTCGTGCGCCGCTTCCACCCAGAACTCCAGCGGATCGTAAAACGGTTCGGGTGCTTTGCCCTGGGTACCCGTGAGGTAGTACGACCATGGCTCGAGCGAACTTTTATAGAGTGCATCTGCCTGCGGCCTTACCTGGAAGATGACTGCATTAAAATGATTGGCTTTCAAAAAATCTAGCAGCGCAATGGCTTCCTGCTGTTGCTGCGCTACAGGAAGTCCGGGTTTACTGGGCCAGTTGATATTCGCAACCGTTGCCACCCAGGCCGCGCGAAATTCTGCAGCGGCTGCAGGCACGGCATTCGAAACCGGGGCCGGCGACTGGGTTATCTGCTTCGAGGAATGACAGGCAGCGAGCAGTGCCGCTGCAGATAAAACAAGAATGGATCGTCTGAACATAGCAGTATCGTTATTCCGTAAGGCAACGCCGTTACGGTTTAAAGATAGAGCGTTTCCTGAAAGTTGCGATGGATAAAACTACTCGAGCAGTCTTACAACTCTCGCCATTTTACCTTCGCTGTTCGTGCCTTCCAGCACTATCTGTAGTTTCTTGCTGATATCGTTATTGTAAAACTGAATGCGTGCCCGCTGACTCTTTTTATCTGTGAGGACATAGGGATTCCAGTAAAGTGTGGTACGCACATCCATTTCCGGATTTTCATTCGGCTTCTCATAGGTAGGACTATAAAATTCCTTGAAGCGTGAATAGCCGCCAAGTATGGTATTCTCAAGTCCGCGCGCATCAGGCGGCGCTTTGCGGCCGTCGGTCCCTTTCTTGGTATATACGGCAATGGCCCCACCGGCGCCGCCTCCGATAGAACCGAAGAAAGGCGGGCGGAATACTTTGATATAGGCAATATCTGTTACATTGACCGACTGTATCTGTTCAACGCTGGAGTGCATTTCATTGATATAGAGATCGGGCGTGCTTCCCCGCCAGCTTAGATTGGCCTGTGTACCGGAGCCGTTGATCATTAATCCTGCCACCCTGCTTTGCAGATAGCCAAGCACATCGATGGAGGCTTTGGCAAACGGATCTTCGAGAAGATCGAAGGAGTAACCATCGCCCCCGCTGAACATACCCGATGTATAACGTTTATCGAGCTCCTGCAATCCTACATCTTTCTTGGCCCTGGTCTTCACGATCACTTCCTGCAGGGTAGCGGCGGCGAGAGCTTTTTTCAGCGCCTCCTGCTGCGTGAGGAAAAAGTTCATACGAACTCTGGCGAGACTGTCCGTCCACGCAGTCCAGGGATCCCGCGGAGCGTAACGCGTCGTCTTGTATTGCTGGGGCAATAATCCATTGGTGAACTGCACCTGGGTTACATCGGTAAGTTTATTATTTCCGTTGAAACTGTAGAACAGGCGTGCAGTATCATAAAAGAACACTGTATTATCTTCAAAGCTCCCGTCGCGCTGGATGGGGATGAACATAAAGTGCTTGCTGCTATCCTTGCCCACCATGATCACGTTAAGTAAAGAAGGAGGCGCCGCGCCTGCCGTTTTTAATCCCAGCACCTTTCCTGCTATCTTCATCATTCCGGTTTCTGCAGGATACTGGAGCTTGGGCAGTTCGCCCGCTTTGATCTTTTCCCAGTCGAACCTGCGCCAGCCATTCGTCATCATCACAAGATCCAGGTGCGCGCTGATGGTATCGGCATCGCTTTTCAGGTAGTAAGCAGGATTGTAGATCTTCCCGCGCAGTTCATCACTAAGCAGCATATCGGAAAAGATCGTATTGGCCTCAGGGATCGGCACCGCTGCATCGGTGATGGCGATAGACATATTGGCCATTGCAGTATCAGATACTGTTATGTCGAGCACGTTCTTACCCCGCTTGTCGAGGTTTACCAGTTGGGGAACGATCTTCGCGTTGAATTCGTGCAGGTGATTATTTATGAAAATGATCCGTTCTGCAACCGGTATCCAGTCTGAAGTGAACAGCGATAATTGCAGAATTCCTGTAGGCAGCTCCTCGATGGGGATATTGGCCACCTGTGTTGTTTTATCAGCAAGTTTAACAGCGGCAGTGAAATAGAGCTTCTGGTTCATATGCACCAGCAGGTGCAGCTGTTTGAAATTATCGTCGGCATCCGCTGTCCTGTCAACCCGCACCTGTGCTTTATCGTTGGTAGTGCTAACGCGCATGCTTACCCCCTTTGTCTTGCTGATCTCCACTGGCACCGTACCGGTTTTACCGGATTCATCCGTCCAGTTCAGTTTATAGTTCTCGCCTTCTTTGGATGACAGGTTAAATAGTCCCATACCATCGTGCTGTACTTTGAGTGTATCCAGCACTTTGTTCTTATCATTCAAGAGGAAAGCTTTGATCATTACCGGGTTGCCGAACTGGTTCGTTGCTTTGAATGCGACCCTGCCCGGAATACCCCGAACGATAAATCCTCCCTCGGGAAAAAGTTCGACACGGGTCTGTGACGGTATGGGAGCGCGTTTAGCCGGCATGGACGCAACCGTGTTCACAGGGATATCGCGCTCATAGGAAAACGCCGGGTCATCGTTCAGCATCCAGCGGGTAAAAGCTTTTATGTGGATGAAATTGCCGGTATAATCGGGCGGCAGCTCAAATGCGCCTTTTGCAGATGCCTGGTAAAGCGGGGCCACGGTCTGTTTGATGATCCTGCCTGTAGTATCGTACCATTCTACATATACGTTCTTGCTGATACCGCTGAGTTCACTGCCCGATAGCAGGTATATTTTGTACCAGATCGTCTCTTCCTTATTGTATGCAGCTTTATCGAAGTGGATATGCAATTTTTCGTGCGGGAACTGCTCCTCGTAAACCGACATGATCGAATCGATCTGCTGGCCAAAACAGCTCTGGAAAATAAAAACAGCGAGAACCGCGGCGGTAAAACGTAAAAACATCCTTCTCATTCCAGTGGGATTGGAATGCAATATAAAAGTTAACTGGATAATAAGGGCGGAGGGTGGGCATTTTAACAGAGTCTGGCGTTAGGAGTCTGGAGTCTGGAGTAAATATGGGCTGGTTATTCTTTTTTCCTTCGTTCTTCTTCTATCGAAACCTGCAGTCCAACCATACATAACGTTCCACCCTCCTACTCCAGACTCCTAACTCCAGACTCCTAACTCCTACCTAGTAGTACTTCAGCGAAACCAAATCACCGGGCACAGGCCGCGCATTCCAGTGGGAATGGATGGCGAGCGCAGCGCCGATAGCCGTAGCCTGTGATACCGAAGCGGCAAAAACCTCATAGCCCGCGAAGGCTTTTGCAAGCAGATGCATGTACACCGGATTATTTGCGAAGCCTCCGTCAACAAAGATCCGTGTAACACCGCTGCCGGACAAGATCAGCGAGGTACACTGGTACTGCAATTGAACCAGCCATTGCATCAGCGCATGGTAGGCCTGACTGTAATTGCTATGCATATCCAGATCAGCCTGATCGAATGCAGTTGTATTGGCATCCACATTATCTGCATCATAGCCGATATTTTTATAATGATCGACCGATACCTGGAAATGCGCGGCAAGTCGCTTCACCTGGTCGTCATGCATTCGTCCGGCAAATAACCGCGAAGCTTTTACCGGCAGGCCGTCGTAAGAAAGATAGCAAAGACAATCCTGCTGCAGTTCTGCGCCGGTAAGTGGTTCATGATTGAATGGGTTGAGGCTGATACACCAGGTTCCTGTTGAGATCAGCACAAAGGGACCAGTAAAAGCGGCGAGATATGGGATAAGTGCGGCTGAACTATCGTGCAGTCCGCCGCCGCACAGGATCATCTGTCTTTCAATGTCCGCCTGCACTGTGGCATTGCAAGCCATGAGGGGAGGGAATTTCATATCCACACCCTCGCGCTGCACCCAGGAATGGTAATCGTTCCTCGTAAAATCCCACAAACCGCTATGGCATCCAAGACTGGTGATATCCGCAGAAGCGCGTTTGCTGAAAAGATAGCTGATATATTGCGGCAGGTGAAGTGAATACCGGATCCGCCTGTAGAGATCGGGGCGCTCATATTTTATCCGGTATAACTGCAGACCTGAATTGAGACTGCCCAATACAGGCGATGCAGTGGTGATGGCGAATCGCTTTTCATCCCCATAGGTTTCATAAAATCTTTCCTGTAGGGAACGTGGAAAAGGTTTCAGATAATTATACAAAGGGCAAACCGGATAACCGGCAGCATCGATATGAACAAAACTGGCTCCGTAGGTAGTACAGTTAACAGCCCGGAAATGGAACCCCGGCATCCGGAGGGCTGTACGGAAAGTTGCCTGCACCCAGGCCGTAAGCTTCTGAAGATCTTCGCAGGGCTCGCCTTCATCGTCCGCTATTTCTGCAAATTGTTCTGTCTGTTCGTATACAATTTTATATTGCTCATCGATCAGAAAGAATTTTTTATTGGTCTTGCCGATGTCGAACACTGCTATGACGGGCACCCGGCTCATAAACCTGTGGCCGCTGTTTTACTGCCACGGCGGGCGGTCAGCGCTGCCCTTAGTTCCGCATTCCTGAACAACTGTACAGGACGCAATGCCCCGCCATTACGCAATCTCGACTCCGCCACGATCGGCCGGGTATCGGTGCGGAATGCATTCTGCAATATTTCCTGTGCGGTAACTACATCGTTGCTTTCCTGGGCAGCCTGCAATGCTTTGGTGTCAACCAGCAAAGCCTGGGTATAAGCGATCTGTATGGCTTCCACACTCTGCAACAGATCCTCGAGCGGATCTTTCACATTATGCGATGCATCGATCATCCAGCCCAGTCCGCTGGCATGGTTCATTCCCCGTGCATCCATCCCCTCTACCAGTTCATTGAAGATGAGGAAAAGCTGGTACGGATCGATACTGCCCACTGTGAGGTCATCATCACCGTATTTACTGTCGTTAAAATGAAAGCCGCCGAGTTTTCCCTCGGCCAACAGCAGCGCCACGATCTGCTGGATATTGGCATTGGGAAGATGATGCCCCAGGTCTACCAGGCTATACGCTTTGGGGCCGAGTTTGTTCGCATACAGCAGTGACTGTCCCCAGTCGCCAACTGTCATCGAATAAAAATTGGGTTCATAAGCTTTGTATTCAATAAACATTTTCCAGTCGTCCGGCAGCGCCGCATAGATCTCGCGCAAACCTTCCAGTGTACGTTGAAATGCTTTACGGAAATTCAGTTGACCGGGAAAACAGGAGCCATCGGAAAGCCATACCGTCAATGATTTTGATCCAAGGGCCACGCCATGTCTGATCACTTCAATATTGTGTGCAATGGCCTGTTGCCTTACAGCTTTGTCCACATGCTGCAAAGAGCCGAACTTATAACTTTGTTGCTGGGCGGGCTGGTCCTGGAATGTGTTGGAGTTAACCGCATCGAACTGCAGCCCATAAGCGGCAGCCAGGGCTTTGATGCGGGCCGCATCTTCCGGGATATCCCAGGGGATATGCAGGGAGATAGTGCCGCTGGCCCGGTTCAGCTGATGCAGCAGGCCTACATCTTCGATCTTTTCTTCGAGCGAACGCGGCTCACCGCCGCCGCCGAAACGACCGAAGCGCGTACCGCCTGTGCCGAGGGCCCAGGACGGGATCGCAACCTGGAACTCTTTCAGCTTTTGCAGGATGGTATCCATACCGTTCACCATACTGGCGGCGGCAGCAAAACGCTGCTGGTGTTCTTTTAGCAGGCTGTTATTGTGTGCTTCTATTGTTGCGCTCGAAACGGGCATGCGACAGGCATTTAGGGTAAATAAAAAACTTCTTTTAAAGCCATGCTTACGGGTGAATGATCGGGATGAGTTTCCATGATGTCTTTCATATAAGTCCACCACTCCTGCATCATCGCCTGCTTTGGCAGCTCATCCAGTTTTGTTGCATCATCGATCTTTAAAACACCAAAAAGGTCATCGGTAGCGGGGTCAAGGAAAATAGAGTATTCCGAAATGCCTGTTCCTTTCAGCAACTGCTCCAGCGCCGGCCATAATGCATCATGCCTTTTCCTGTATTCCTCCTGGAAACCGGGAAGCAATTTCATCTTAAAAGCTATCCGCTGCATGTTCGCTCATTCGGGTTTACAAAAAGCGGGTTGAACAATTGAAAATCATCAACTCGTCGCCTGTCGTGCATAACAGCTTACCGCAGAAAAGCGGCAGCCACGCCGCCATCTACGTTCAATACATTACCCGTTGATTTATTCAGCAGCCCGCTCACAAAAGCGAAGCAGGCATCTGCAATATCCCCGGGGTTGATTATTTCGTTGAGTAAGGTCCGCTTTGCATAGAACTGCGGCAGTTCCTCCACCGTTACACCATACGCTTTTGCGCGACCCGCCGCCCAGGCGCCTTCCCAGATCTTGCTGTCGCTGATCACGGCATCCGGGTTTACAACATTCACTCTTATTTTGTCTTTGCCCAGTTCGGCGGCATTCAGCCGGCTGAGATGCAGCTGTGCGGCTTTGGCGGAACCATAGCCTGCATTGTTGGGGCCGCTCACCAGTGCATTTTTGCTTACGATATTAAGTATATCTCCTCCCATCTCCTGCTTGCGCATGATATTGACGCCTTCCTGTGTTACAGCGAACTGGCCTTTTACCAGCACATCGTACAACAGATCCCATTCCTGTTCTGTATGCTCTTCAAGCGGCTTGGAAATGGAAAGCCCTGCGCAGTTCACCAGGATATCCACGCCGCCGAAGGCCAGCGCAGTTTCATGAAAAGCGCGCCGGATATCCTCATGGTTCGTTACGTCCAACACCGTGCTGATGAATGCATCCGATCCATACTGCATCTGAAATTCCTGTTGTGCCGATGCAAGCCGGCGCTCGTCATTGTCATTGACCACAATGCACGCGCCTTCGTCTGCAAATTTTTTTGCGATGGCTTTGCCGATACCGCCCGCGCTGCCTGTCACCAATGCGATCCTGCCCGATAGCGGCTTGGGTTTAGGCATGCGCTGCAACTTGGCCTCTTCCAGTAACCAGTATTCGATATTGAATGCTTCCTGCTTCGGCAGCGAGGTATAGGAAGAAATGGCTTCCGCTCCGCGCATTACATTGATCGCATTCAGGTAAAACTCTGATGCAACCCTGGCGGTCTGTTTATTCGCCGCAAAACTGAACATCCCCACGCCGGGATATAAAACGATCACCGGGTTGGCGTCGCGCATGGCAGGACTATCCGGATGTTTGCACTTGTTGTAATAGGCAGCATACATCTCGCGGTAAGCGGTGAATTGAGGCGCCAGTATTTCTTTGATCGCGGTTGCGTCTGTCAGATCTGCCGCCGGCTCGAGGTCCAATACAAGGGGACTGATCTTTGTCCGCAGAAAATGATCCGGACAGGATGTACCCATCTGCGCCAGGCGCCTGAGATCGGCAGAGTTGATGAACTGCAATACCCGTTCGTCGTCGGTGAAATGGCCGATCATATTTTTTTCCCCGGAGCAGAAGCCCCTTAGCATGGGCGCAAGCGCGGCAGCCTGGCTCAGACGCTGTGCCGCCGGCAACGGTTCGATCGCGGCGCCGCTGAATACGGTTTTGCCTGCAGTATGATCTTCGATGAAAGCCGCGCAACGCTCCACTACTTCCAGGGTATTGATATAACTTTCGTGTGCAGTATCGCCCCAGGTAAATAATCCATGCGAACCCAGCATGATGCCTTTGATCCCGGGATTCCCATCGAGGCAGGCTTTCAGTTTCAGGCCCAGGTCGAAACCAGGACGCTGCCAGTCTACCCAGCCGATCGATCCGCTGAATAATTCCTGCGTGATCTTTTTACCATCGCGTGCCGCCGCAATTGCGATAGCAGCATCGGGATGGAGATGATCGATATGCCTGAAGGGCAATAATCCGTGCAGCGGTGTATCGATGGAAGGCGCTTTTGAATTCAGATCGAATATGCAATGATTGAACAGCGCTACCATTTCATCTTCGTGCCCGATGCCCCTGTATACTTTCGAGAGGTTTCGCAAACGGTCGGTATACAGGCCTGCAAGTCCCGATCTTTTTAATGTTCCGAGATCGCCGCCGCTCCCTTTCACCCACATCACTTCAGTATCCTGCCCGGTGAGCGGGTCTTTTTCGATCGTTTTGCATGAAGTATTTCCGCCGCCGTAATTCGTTAGCCTGAGATCAGCACCCAGGAGATTGGAACGATAGATCAGCAACGCCACTTCATCGCCCGCAAGCGATGCGGCATGGGCCTCATCCCAGAGATAACTCACATATTTAAACTGCGCCAATTTATTCACTGTAATAAGATTAATATCATTTAGGCAATGAGTTGCCATACCCGACGATCACAACCGATGCAATGATGGTGATAATGCCTATTGTTATCGTTGTTTTGGTTTTTTTGCTTACTCCCTGCCATTCCTTCAATACCATTCCCCACATATTCGATACCAGGATGATAAATGCCATGTGCAGGATCCATGAGCTGGCGCCATTGCCCATTTTGCTTTCGCCCATCCCGTAAAAAAAGAACTGCAGGAACCAGGTTGTTCCGGCAATAGCAGCAAACAGATAATTATTGAACAGCGGTGTGCGCCTATTCGTATAATCCCCAAAACTTTTATTCCTTGCATTCAGGATCATGCACCAGATAAAATTAGTGGTCAGCCCGCCCCACAGCAGCACGATATAAGTTACATTATTACTGAACAGGAAATTTCCCTGTCCCGGATGGTTTGCCTGCCAGGCCTGGTTGGCAACTTCAGCCATAGGCTTTCCGGCTTCGATACCAAAATTGAAACAGGCGCTCAGGATGCCCGATATCGTGGCTACGATCAGTCCTTTCACCAGGCTGAACTCCTGCACGCTCGCTTTTTTCTGGGCCTCGGGCAGTTCTTTTTCTTTCAGCATGCCTGCGCGCCCGCAGATGAAGATCCCGAGCAGGCAGACAGCTACCCCCAGCAATACCATTCGTCCCCCGTCGCTGGCAAGCATAGCGCTGAATGTGGTCTTGCCGGGATGCGGAGAAAAATTATAATAGATCGAAGGGATCAGCGCGCCAAATGCAGCGCAATACCCGAGGATCACCGAATTGCCGAGCGACATACCGAGGTAACGCACCCCGAGCCCGTAAGTCAATCCGCCGATGCCCCATAACAAACCCATCAGGAAGGTCCAGCGCAGCACATGACCGTCTGTATGTTTGATAATATCTGCAAAACCGGGTACGGTAAGCCAGGCGGCCAGTGGCGGAACGATCAGCCAGGAGAACAGGCCGCCGATCAACCAGTAACTTTCCCAGCGCCATCGCTTCACTTTTTTAAATGGCATGTAAAAGCTTCCGGAAGCGAAACCGCCTATGAAATGGAAAATAACGCCAAGGATAATACCCATGAGCAGCGAATTTCAGTATGACAATGCAGTAAACAAGTTAGTGAATCCTGGAGAAATCCCTGCAGCATTTGAAAATTCGGTAATGGTACAGTTTGAATTTAACCGCGAAGACGCTGAGGTGCAAAGCAACGCGAAGAAAACCCGCGGTGATAGCCTCCTTGCGTATCATTGCGTCTCAGCGCCTTTGCGGTCAAGCTGCTCTCGATATTCAAACTGTACCATTATTGAAAATTAGGTTCACAGTCATTTTAAGAGCGTCTTTGAAAGGCAAAAATAAAAAGGCAAAAGGCAAAAAAGAAACATTCCATTTTGCCTTTTGCCTTTTGATTTTTTGATCTTTGACTTATTCCTCCGTCACCGTCAGCGGATTCCTCCTGGTAGGGATGATCATTTCCTCATCATCGCTGAGGTATACCCAGAAATCATACAGCGCAAAAATATCGCCGGGGGTTTTGGGACCGTTGTGTTCACTATTACGTTCATATGAGCCCAGCAGCTCGCCGCTGAACCTGAGTTCTTTCAGTTTCGCTTCTGCACTTAACGCCTTGAATTGTTCGATGGTCATACCTGTGATTTGGCCGCAAAATAAGAAAGGTTTTGAAATAGGCCTTTCCGGCGGCGATTATTTCGTTTTTATTTGTTCACAGCCGTATCTACTCCGTTCAGACTGGCCAGCGCCTTCAGTACGGTGGAGTCGGCCCGGTTGGCCACTTCAAAATAACCCTGACTTCTCCAGATCTGACGGGCCATCATCACCTGTATCCTTTTCAGCAGGTCGGCCTTGTCGCGTGCATTGATCTTATCGAGCTGAACAGAATCCTTCGCCGCAAAATCCACCAGGCTCTGCCATTCCTTTTCCCCGGGAATGAATTTCCCGGTCAGATCGGCCGGCGACTTGAAGCTGTTGAACCAGCTCTGGTTGCGTATATAATATTTGTAAACGAAGGCCGCGATGGTATTGCGGTAGTACAGCCTTGCCAATCCCGGCGCCAGCCGCGTAGTGTCGAAAGGAACAAAAATATCCGGCGTAATACCGCCGCCGCCATACACGATCTTGCCGCCCGGCGTTTTATAAGGTTTACCCATGGGTTTGGACGTATCGCCGATCACCACTTCCCCATTATGGAAACGGGTGGCGAGCTCAGCCTCATAGGCTTCCTTGCCTTTTGTATAAGGTTTCTGGATATTACGTCCGAGCGGGCTGTAATACCTGGCGATCGTCAGTCTCACCGCGCTGCCATCACTGAGGCGGAATGGTTGCTGCACAAGTCCTTTCCCGAATGAACGGCGGCCGATAAGCGTGGCACGGTCCCAGTCCTGCAAGGCTCCGGCCAGCACTTCACTGGCGGAAGCGGAAGTCTCATCGATCAGCACTTCCAGCCGGCCATTCTCGAAAATGCCGTCGCGTTTGCAATGGTATTCGAAACGGGGAACATGGGCTCCTTCCGTATAAACGATCAGTTTATCTCCTCCGAGGAATTCGTCCGCAATATCGGTGGCCTCTTTCATGAGTCCGCCCCCATTGCCACGCAGGTCCAGGATGAGTTGCTGCATGCCCTGGGCCTTGAGCTTCTCCATCGACTGCATGAATTCTTCATAAGTGCGTTCGCCAAAACGATTGATATGGAGATAGCCGGTTTGCGGCGCCACCAGGTAAGAAGCGTCAACAGATGATACGGGGATATTGCCCCGGGTGATCACCAGTTCTTTTGGCGTGGCGTTCCGGGCCATTTTCAGTTTTACCTGGGTACCTGCTTCGCCGCGCAGTCTGCGGCGGATATCCTCCGTGCCAAGTTTTTTGCCCGAGAGGGGAATACTGTCATCCACCGAGATCAGTTTATCACCCACCAGTATACCGGCCTGTTCCGAGGGGCCGCCTTTGATCACGTTGGTCACATTCACCGTATCGTCGAGCAGCTGAAATTCGATGCCGATACCCTGGAAATGGCCTGCTAGTTCCTCGTTCACTTCTTTCAATCTGTCTGCCGGGATATATACGGAATGCGGATCGAGATGCGAAAGCACTTCATTGGCCGCAATTTCGTTAATGCTGTCTGTGGGAACATTGTCGACATATTTCCCCTTCACCAGTTCGAGCAGTTCCTGCAGAGATGTGCGTTTTGAAAAGCTGAAAAAAGAACTTCCGGGGGTCTTGTCCCTCAATTGATAGCCTATCGCCATACCCGCCACCATGATAACAGCAAAGAGCAGGGGCAGCCAGACCTGCATTTTTTTCTTGACCATAGGCTGCAAATGTAAGTATGAAGGAGGAAGCGAATGCCAGGAAATGGGATGACAGGCAGCCGAAGCTGTAATTTGGGGCTTTTATAACGTATCCGTACTTTGTGCCGGATATCATTATTTCAATTACTTCGACGCTTAGGAAGCGCAGGTTTTGCTCCAATTATGGCCATACTGATTGCAGATAGCGGGGCCACCAAATGCGAATGGCGGCTGGTGGGCAGGGATAAAAAAAAGACCATTATCACCCAGGGGATCAGCCCGTATTTCCTGGACGAATTGCAGGTAACTGTAATACTCACCAAAGAACTGCTGCCAAAACTGGGAAAGGCCCAGGTGAAGGAACTGTTCTTTTATGGCACCGGACTGGCCAATGCAACCAATGTGACCATTATCCGCAAAGCCCTCAAAAACCTGTTCCCAAAAGCTAAAACAGAAGTACAGACAGACCTGATGGGCGCCGCCCGGGCACTCTGCGGCCGCAAAAAAGGGATCGCCTGTATCCTGGGCACAGGATCCAATTCCTGTTATTTCAACGGCAAAACCATTGTTAAGAACAGTCCCGGCATCGGTTATGTGCTGGGCGATGAAGGCAGCGGCGCCTATCTCGGCAAAAAAGTAGTGCAGTATTACCTGTACAATACATTCGATGAAGAACTGAAAAGCCGCTTTGAAAAACGCTTCCAGGTTTCACCTGTGGAAATACTGGACCATGTGTACAAGCAGCCGCTGGCCAACAGGTACCTCGCTTCTTACGCCATTTTCCTCGCAGAGAACCGGGGTCACTATATGATCGAGAACATCATCGAGGACGGCCTGAACGATTTTTTCTTTACCCACTTGCACAAATACCGTGAAAGCTGGATATTACCGATACATTTTATCGGCAGTATTGCATTTGGTTTTAGGGATGTATTGAAGGAACTTTGCCAGTCGTACGAACTGGAACTGGGCAAAGTGCTGAAAGCACCCATGCAGGGATTAATAGAATATCACCGATAACGAACTGATATGGCAGAATTCATTAAAGTAACAGAGCAGACTTCCACTTACCGTCACCTGGAGAATATGTCGGTGACAGATGTTCTGGTCAACATCAACAAAGAAGACAAAACCGTACCCGATGCAGTAGAGTCGGCTATTCCGCAGATAGAAAAGCTGGTATCGGCTTTCGCCGATAAAATGCTGGCCGGGGGCAGGATGTTCTATATCGGAGCAGGCACCAGCGGCCGTTTGGGTATCGTAGACGCCAGCGAATGTCCGCCCTCTTTCGGTGTGCCGTATGGGCTGGTTATAGGCATCATTGCCGGAGGCGAAAAAGCCATTACCCAGGCCGTTGAATTTGCGGAAGACAGTACCGAGAACGGCTGGGCCGATCTGCAGCGGCATTTTATAAGCGACAAGGATGTGGTACTCGGTCTGGCGGCAAGCGGCACCACGCCTTATGTGATAGGAGCGTTGAAAGAATGCCGCAAAAGAGGTATCACCACCGGCAGCCTCTGCTGCAATCCCAACTCACCGGTATCCCGCGAAGCGGATTATCCGATAGAAGTGGTGGTGGGCCCGGAATTTGTTACGGGCAGCACCCGCATGAAAAGCGGCACGGCACAAAAACTGGTGCTGAACATGATCTCCACCGCCATCATGATCCAGCTGGGCCGGGTTGAGGATAATAAAATGGTGAATATGCAGTTAAGTAATGTTAAACTGGTGGATCGTGGCGTGAAAATGGTAATGGATAAGTTATCACTGGCCGACTATGAGAAGGCCAAGGATCTCCTGTTAAAACATGGCAGTGTAAAGAAAGCTGTTCAGGCCGCCACTGCCTCTTAGAGGGATAGTGTATGCACGATATTGAACCATTCTACAACTGGCGCCATATTTATGTGGCGGAAGAAGATCCGAAATCCCCATTCTTCGGCAGGAAATACAGCGAGTTCGAGTTTTCGCAGACCGTTTACAACTATTATATCCATCCCCAATGGGATGAATTCGGCAGCCGTACGCTGTACCTGAAGATCATTTATGTGGATTATGAACTCCATTTCGCCATCATCGAACTCATCGGCGAATGGAATGATGCCATCGAGAACGATATCATGGAGCTGAAACGCGAAGTGATGGACCTGCTATACAAACAGGGTATTTACAAATACATACTTGTTACCGAGAACGTACTCAATTTTCACAGCAGCGATAAGGAATATTACCAGGAATGGTATGATGAGGTAAGCGAAGAGAACGGCTGGATCGTGTCGCTGAATATGCCCGAATCTACCCAGCAGGATTTCAAAAAGAAAAAACTCCACTACTTCATCGAGCTGATGGCATTGCCGGAATGGAGGGTCTACAAACCCTACCATCTCTTCCGCAAGATCGATGACGAACTGATGAAGCGCCTCGAGTGATCTCTCTCTGTGCAGCTCCGGGTATTCCGTGCCTCTGTGGTGAAATTGAGTTCTGAGGTAACAGAGGGCTCAGAAGCTTTACCACAGAGACACAAAGCACACAGAATTTCACAGAGAGGATAAAAATATTTATCTTGACACCTGAAAACCGTAAGCTATGTCATTACCAGTCAACAACAAGAATAACGGCAAAGGCGGCAAAGCCAATAAAGGCGGGATGATGGGCAATTCAAAGTTCATCGCCAAGCCGGGCACGAAAGCTGCCGGACCTTCCAAGAAACCTATCAAGACGGGCGGCTCACGAGGAAGCTGACCTTGAGAACAGATGAACAGGGAACGGATGAACCAGTCACAAATCTTTCTTCTGATCACCCGTTCCTTGTTCCTTACTCATCTGTTCTCCAGCCTGTCTTCAATTCCCAGACCATTCTTTCGCATAGTGTCTTTGGCAATATCGTAACCGGCATCTGCATGGCGGATCACGCCGAGACCCGGGTCGTTCCGTAATACGCGCGCCAGTCTTTTTGCTGCATCTTCCGTACCGTCGGCTACGATCACCATTCCGGCATGGATACTGTATCCCATTCCCACACCACCACCATGATGCAGGCTTACCCAGCTTGCGCCGCCGGCCGTACTTAGTAAGGCATTCAGCACCGGCCAGTCGGCCACAGCATCGGAACCATCCAGCATCGCTTCCGTTTCGCGGTTGGGCGAAGCCACGGAACCTGTATCCAGGTGATCGCGGCCGATCACTATCGGGGCCTTTACCTTTCCTGTTCTGACCAGCTCGTTGAATGCCAGACCTGCTTTTTCCCTTTCACCCTGACCCAGCCAGCAGATCCGGGCCGGCAATCCCTGGAATGCGATCCGCTCTTTGGCCATCCGCATCCAGCGCTGCATACTTTTGTTACCGGGAAATAATTGCATGATCAATTCATCAGTCACCGCGATATCTGCAGGGTCGCCGCTCAGTGCGGCCCAGCGGAAAGGCCCCTTGCCTTCACAGAATAACGGCCTGATATAGGCCGGCACGAACCCGGGAAAATCGAAAGCATTTTTCAATCCCCGTTCCTGCGCGCGGGCGCGAAGATTGTTGCCATAGTCGAATGTAATAGCGCCGCGATCCTGCAACTGCAGCATCAGTTCCACATGCAGTTTCATGCTGTCGTAGGCAAGTGCGATATAGCGCTCGGGGTCCTGTGTGCGCAACACATTTGCTTCTGCGTTGGAAAGCGTATGCGGAACATAACCGATCAGGGGATCATGCGCAGAAGTCTGATCGGTCAGAATATCCACCTGGATCTTTCTTTCTAGCAGGCGCCGCAGCAGGTCAACCGCGTTGCAGAGCACGCCGATGCTGAGCCGCTCCCCGGTCTGCCTTGCTTGAACAGAGCGGTCTATTGCTTCATCGATATCGATGAATTTCTGATCGAGGTATTTTGTCTCGAGGCGTTTGTCGATACGCCATTCCTCTACTTCAGCTACCAGGCACACGCCGTCGTTCATGGTAACGGCCAAAGGCTGCGCGCCTCCCATACCGCCTAATCCTGCGGTAACGCTCAGCGTACTTTTTAATGAGCCGCCGAAATGTTTATCTGCCACTGCGGCAAATGTTTCATAGGTACCCTGCACAATCCCCTGCGAGCCGATATAGATCCAGCTTCCGGCCGTCATCTGGCCATACATCATCAGCCCTTTTTTTTCCAGCTCGGTAAAATGCTCCCAGTTCGCCCATTTGGGTACCAGCTGTGAATTGGAAAGAAGTACCCGGGGCGCATCCTTATGCGTTTTCAGCATAGCCACCGGTTTGCCGCTCTGGATCAATAATGTCTCATCATTTTCCAGTGCTTTCAGCGCCTTGATGATCAGGTCCAGGCTCTCAAAATTGCGGGCCGCTTTCCCCCGCCCGCCATAAACGATCAGGTCGTCGGGCCGCTCAGCCACTTCAGGATCCAGATTATTCAGCAGCATCCGCAACGCCGCTTCCTGGATCCAGCCCTTGCAGTTAAGGGTTGTGCCGGTTGGGGTTTTGTATTTCTTCGTATCGTATCGGGACGTAGTGACTTCCATAAACTGAAAATTGAGATCGGAAAATTTATTGCACAAAATAAAGGTCCGTTCGCTTCCAACCTATGTGGCCTTCATTATCTATGTTTCTATGTGTTAAACATTCGGGGCGCTGTGGCGGTCACGCGCAGTTCTACCACATAGGAACATAGGTACATAGATTCACATAGGTTCTTAATAAACAAGGTCCTCGTAGGCTCCTTGCAATTCATTATGCGAGTGATTATCGCCCGCTTTCTTCGCAGCCTCCATTCCTTTCTCATACCACTCAATAGCGAGTTCCCGCAATTCCATTTTCTCCAGCAGTTTTGCCAGGTGGTAGTAAGAACCCACATAATCGGGCGATTCGGCCAGTATCGTTTCAAATAGCTCCCGGGCTTTAGCGTCCTCCCCCAGTTTCAGATACTCCAGCGCCAGCGCATGACGAAGAAAATTATCCTTCGGGCTGGCCTGCAAAAACTCATTGATCCTGGCAATCCGGTCCATACGCAAAAATAGTCTATAGTCTCTAGTCTGTGGTCTGTAGTTAAGCAGAATAGCCACAAACCAATCACATGCCACAAATAACAACCACAGACCACAGACTACAAACCACAGACTAAAGCGTTTTCCCAAATCCTTCCTATATTTGCTGATGGTTGTTTATGCAACCAATTTAAATATCCCTTTATGAAGATCTTAGTTTGTATAAGCAAGACGCCGGATACCACTTCCAAAATTGCGTTTGTCAATGGCAACACCAAATTCGACGAAGCAGGTGTGCAGTGGATCATCAATCCCTATGATGAATGGTATGCGCTGGTGCGCGCCATTGAACTCAAGGAGAAGGACGCTTCCATTGTACTGCACCTGGTTACCGTGGGCGGCGCCGACTGTGATCCCATCATCCGCAAAGCGCTGGCGCTGGGTGGTGATGAAGCCATCCGGGTCAACGCCGATAATGCCGACAGTTTTTATATCGCTTCGCAGATCGCTGAAATAGCAAAGCAGGGAGGCTATGATCTGGTCCTTACAGGAAAGGAAACGATCGACTACAATGGTTCGGCCATTGGCGCCATGGTAGCGGAATTGCTGGATGCGCCTTATATTTCCCTCGCTACCAAATTCGACCTGGCCGGAAATACCGCCACTGTGGCCCGCGAAATTGAAGGCGGTGAAGAGATCGCAGAAGTACAGTTACCATTAGTAGTGAGTTGCCAGAAAGGCGTCGCCGAACAGCGCATCCCGAACATGCGCGGCATCATGGCAGCACGCACCAAACCGCTGAAAGTAGCAGAGCCTGCAGCTGTTGATGCACTCACCAGCATCGTCAGCTATGAATTGCCGCCACCGAAAGCAGGCGTAAAGCTGGTAAGTCCTGATAACGTAGCCGAGCTCGTTCGCCTTCTCCACGAAGAGGCCAAAGCGATCTGACCAATTTCAAAATCTAACATTCAAAATTCAAAATAATTATGGTTCTTGTATTTATAGATCAGACCGAAGGGCATATCAAGAAATCTTCTTTTGAAGTGCTCACCTACGGCGCCAAACTGGCCGCACAGCTGGGCACTACCGCAGAAGGCTTATTGCTTGGCACCGTTAACGACGAGCTGCCCGCGCTCGGAAAATATGGGATCAAAAAAGTACATCAGGTAAGCAGTGACACCCTGAACCACCTCGACGCGCAGGTATTTGCGAAAGTGATCGCTGAGGCAGTTACCAGTACGGGCGCCGATACGGTCGTGTTTTCGCATAACCAGACCGGCAAGGCGGTAGCCCCTAGAGTAGCTGCCAGACTGAAAGCAGGTATCGTTACGGGCGCCTCTGCTCTGCCCGATACTGCCAACGGTTTCGTGGTGCGCAAGACAGTATTTTCCGGTAAGGCTTTCGCCAATGTGAAGATCGATAGTCCAATCAAGATCATCTCGCTCAATCCCAACAGCTATCATACCGCCGCCGGCGAAGGAACTGCAGAAGTTGTGGCCCTGAACATCGCCGTAGACGCGCCGAAAGTGAAGATCACGGCCGTAAATAAAGTAAGCGGAGAAGTGCCGTTGACCGAAGCGGATATTGTAGTGAGCGGCGGCCGCGGTTTGAAAGGCCCCGAGAACTGGAATATCCTGCTCGATCTCGCAAAGGAACTGCATGCCGCTACTGCCTGCAGCCGCCCTGTTGCCGATGCACACTGGCGCCCGCATCATGAGCATGTGGGACAAACCGGCATCCAGATCGCCCCAAATCTTTATATCGCCATCGGTATTTCAGGCGCCATTCAGCACCTGGCCGGCGTAAACCGCAGCAAGACCATCGTGGTCATCAACAAAGACCCCGAATCCCCGTTCTTCAAAGCGGCGGACTACGGAATTGTAGGTGATGCATTTGAAGTAGTGCCGAAGCTGACGGAAGAGATCAGGAAAATGCGAGCAGGCGGGTAGAAGGAGAAGGTTTGGGGTTTGGCGTTTCGCGTTTGGCGTTTGGCGTTTCGCGCTGGCCTTCACGATTCACATCTCACGTCTCACGCCTCACGCCTCACGATCATCATTCAACATTCCTTGTTCCCTGTTCAATATTCACAACGCCCTGTAATCTTCGCGCACCGGGTTAAATACATCCAGCACTTTACAATCCGTTATTGCCAGCCCTGAATGTGGAACATTGGAGGGGATGACCACTACGGTGCCCGGACCGAAACGGATCGGCTTGCCTGCAAGTGTTAATTCAAACTCGCCTTCGAGCACCTGCATCACCTGTTCATGCACATGTGAATGTTCTTTCAGCGGCGCTCCTGCTTTAATATCCACGAATGAGCAGGTGATATTGTCAGTGTGTATGAAACGCGCCGCATAACCCGGAGCGATCTCTTTCGGTTCGATGCTGGAAAGTTCGATGGTAGGCATGGTGATTGTTTAGCGGAAGATAGAATTATTTTTTTACCGCAAAGGCGCTATGCCGCCATGGAGCGCTAAGATGCCCTCGCGTTCCATTGCGTCCTTGCGGTAAAAGATTGCAGTCGCGATCATAAAAAAGCCCCCGTAAGAAACGGGGGCTCCAAAACTCAACTAAAAATTATTTCGCAAAAAGATGGATCGCCAATTGCACATCTTTCGCCACATTGCCCACACCATAAGTAATACCAATCAAAGTGCGGTCGAGGTTAACGAATGACTGCGCGAACAGGCCCTGCGCACCCGCACCGCGTACCTGCGCCGCGATCTTCACCGGAAAGCTTACGCCTTTCAAAGTAAGATTACCGGAAATGTCGGCGGTTGCATCGCTGGTATAATTAACAGAACTGATCTCGTACACCGCTTCATTGAATTTCTCAACATCGAAGAAATCCGCTCTTTTCAGGTGCCCGGTAAGACCGTCACCGCCGCCCGGGTCGGTTACTTTCAGGTTGGCCAGGTCGATCACGAACTTTCCGCCGGTGATCTTCCCATCCTCAACATTCACCGTACCGCTTTTGATGGGGAAATAACCGGTATGGAAATCCGTTTTCTTCGCAGCCACCCAGTCGATCCGGCTTTTTTCAGCATTGACAGTAAGGGTAGTTGCCGGCTTCTTTGTTTTAATGGGCATGAAGGATGACATACCAAGGATCAGGGCTGCACCTGAAAGCATGAGGAGCGCTTTTTTCATATTTGATTTTTTGTTTATAAAATGTGTAGTCTGGTAAATTGGTGGACAAATATAGGATAATTAAAGTTCAAACAATAAAATCGGGAAAGCATGTGAATAACAGTTCACTTATCTTCGCGGAAAATTATCCCACTCATGAATTTGCATGAATACCAGGCTAAGGAACTGCTTAAAAAATACAATGTACTGGTGCAGGAAGGCATTGCGGTAGATACGGTGATGGCGGCTGAAGAAGCGTACCGTCAGCTGAAGACCCAGACCGGGAACAATTTTGCAGTGATCAAGGCCCAGATCCATGCGGGCGGACGGGGTAAAGGCAAGATCGCAGGCACCGAACAGCGCGGAGTTGCGGTGGGCAAGAGCCTCGAGGATGTGACCACCATCGCTAAAAATATCCTGGGCGGCACCCTGGTAACCATCCAGACCGGCGCCGCAGGCAAAAAAGTGAACAAAATATTGCTGGCGCAGGATGTCTACTATCCCGGCCCCAATCCCGTAAAAGAATTCTACCTCTCTATCCTGCTTGATCGCTCCAAAGGCATGAACGTGGTAATGTACAGCACCGAGGGCGGCATGGATATCGAAGAGGTAGCCCATAATACTCCCGATAAGATCTACAAGGAATGGGTGCATCCCGGCGGCGGGTTACAGGGTTTCCAGGCACGGAAGATCGCTTTCAACCTGGGCCTCAGCGGTGAAGCGTTCAAGAACTGCGTGAAGTTCGTGACCAATCTCTACAATGCCTATGTGGGGCTCGACTGCAGCATGCTCGAGATCAACCCGCTGTTCAAGACCAGCGATGAGAAGATCATTGCTGTGGATTGCAAAATGAACATTGACGATAATTCGCTGATGCGTCATCCCGATATCGCCACCCTGCGCGATGTTACCGAAGAGGATCCCACCGAAGTGGAAGCGGGACAATACAACCTCAATTTTGTAAAACTCGACGGTAATGTAGGCTGCATGGTGAACGGGGCCGGTCTGGCAATGGCTACCATGGACATGATCAAACTCAGCGGCGGCGAGCCCGCCAACTTCCTGGATGTAGGCGGTTCTGCCAATGCCCAGACCGTGGAAGCGGGTTTCCGGATCATCCTGAAAGACCCGAATGTAAAAGCCATCCTGATCAATATCTTCGGCGGCATCGTGCGCTGCGACCGTGTTGCGGCAGGTGTGATCGAAGCATTCAATAAACTCGGGAATATCAATATCCCCATCATCGTTCGCTTACAGGGTACCAATGCGGAGGAAGCGAAAAAACTCATCGACGAAAGCGGGCTGAAAGTGCAGTCGGCCATACTGCTTAGCGAGGCGGCGGACCTGGTGAAGAAAGCGGTGGCGTGAGGCGTGAGGCGTGAGGCGTGAGACGTGAATGGTGAATGGTGAATCAAATGTACTTAATGGAAGCCCCTGCAATGGCGGGGGCTTTTCTATTTCTCTCTGCGCAGACTCTGCCCCTCATGTTCTCTGCGGTGAAAAAAGCTTAACATGTGGTCAGGCTTAAAATCGTAGAGGAGTTTTACCGCAGAGAACATGAGGGGCGGAGGTTACGCGGAGTTTACAAGACGGACTTCGGTGATGGGATTGAAAGTGTAGTGCAATCCTGTCTTCAGTTCCACGCAATCGAAACGTTTTCGTCTGCGGGGGCCCTTGCGGAAAACTTTTCCGTCTTCCATTGCGAACAGCGCTCCTTCGGGAACATCATTCACGGGGATGAATCCTTCACGGCGTGAGACATCGTATTTGCGCAGCACCAGCAACAGGTCCGTTTCTCCGTTTGCGGTTGCTGCAGGATTCAATATCGATTTACGCAGGGCCCTTTCTATCTCGGCCGGAAAAACCTTGTGCTGCACGAAATCGACGAGCAGGATACTGTATTGGTTTTTCCATTCCCGGCCATGCGCATCTACCCTGTTCCTGAATTGCTCGAAAGTGAGCAAATGCGCCAGTTCGTGCAACAGGGTGATCAGGAATTCGTATTTATTGAGATTGCCATTGATACTGATGCGGTGATTGGCGCCCCAGCCTGCGTGCCGGTAATCGCCCAACACCGATCTGCGTTCCTTGGTGATGGTAAGATGGACTTTGTAGTGATGGAGATAATTCACCACATGCTCAAAGCTGCCCTCGGGCAAAAACTTCGCAAGCGCCTGCATCGGATGCTCCGAAACCGCCATCAGGCCTTGGGTTTCAGCTTTAAGGAAATGCGCACTTCCAGCCAGGTGTAGATCACATACAGGCCCATGCCTACAAACACCGCATTGATGCTGCGCTTCGCTCCTGCCGCCAGCAGGTAAATGATGACCGCGGCGGCCAGCATGAACAACTTGAGGAATGTACCGGCGATCACGCCGCGGATCACGGCATTTGGATTGGGGTTGGTGATGTTTTTATACTGGAAATACAGGTTGAGCATGGTTACTATGAACAGCAGGAGATTGGCGCTGATCACCACAATGCCATCGATGCCCTTGTTGTCCATCCTCGACCTGAAAATAATGAACAGCGCTGTTGTAATGATAAACAGGATCACCAGCGGACGGGTGAGGGTTCTGTAAGTCTGCGTCATGCTATTTTTTTGATGTATCCCTGATCGCCTTAACGATCATTCCGATGATCAGGAGTAAAGGTAATAACCAGATAAATACCGGGATGCCGAACCGCACCCATTTGTCTATCCACATACCGAGATAAACCGTCAGCAGCAAACCTGCCGCCAGTTGCGCCGCCAGTCCGGCATACTGCATCAGCAGCTTATTAGAATTTTTATCCGGGTTACGATCAATCATTCGAAGCCTCGGTCTTAGGAACGGGAGCCGGTATCGTATCGAGTTGCGAAGGGGTATTGCCCGACAAAACTTTTTTCACGCTTTCCAGGTATTGCTCCTTGTATTTCAGCGCAGTCTCCAGCGAATCGGTGCGGATCTTCAGCACCTGCAGCGCAGTGCGGCTTTCGCGGGTACCATAACCGGGGATATAATATTTCAGCGGAGAAAACGCGATCAGGGCAATGGTAAGACCTACCAGCAATACGAACACCGTACTCAGGCCGATATACACGGTAAGCCTCGACAACCGGAAAGTGACCACTTCCTCGTAGGTGTCGTCGTTCATCACCACCAGCCGGTAGTTGTTGCGCAGTCTGCGAAGCGTATTATTAAACTCCTGATTAGCCATTTGTTAAAACGGGCTAAAGGTACCTGTTCAAACGGGTTTTCCAACTCTCCCAATGGAAAATAACTGTATTTTTAGTCACTTTTATGTACCTGATGAGACCCCGACGATACAGGAGCGGAACGGTAACTGCCTGCAATGCTTTGTGTTTAATGCTGGTAGCCATTTCAGCCGCCGCACAGCCCCATCTTTCACTGGAGATCAAGAAGCCGCAGAAATACGAATCGCGGACCCTCCCCTCAGAAAAATCTACCGACACGAAATTCGGTCTTACCAAAAAACTGTACTCCAATACGGTCAGCCGTTTCAACTACTATTTCAACGCCAACCGCATCCTGAACGATGTGCTCGCCACTGCCAAAGAGCAGCACCGTGACGATTATACCAGGTTGTTATCCTTCTACAACTACGAGCTGGATACACTGTTCAAAGACAAGATGGATACCGTGATCTACAAAGCCACTGCGGGCATCGTACTGCATGATCTGCGCAGTGACTGGGTTGACAAGCTGTACCTGCTGATGGGCCGGGCCTATCTCTACCGCAAGGATTTCGATTCCGCTACCAATGTGTTCCAGTATATCAACTA
>JAFBAN010000009.1 GCA_019247775.1 Chitinophagaceae bacterium
ACAGCGCGAGTGAGCGCCGGGTGATCTTCTCGGTATGGGATGCCGGTAACGAAGCGACCGATCGCAGTAAAGTTGCCGACTCGAATAAAGTGGAGCTGCTTGCAAAAGGCGAAGACGTATTTGCGGACGGATTTGGCAACGAAGGAACAGGCGGGCATAGCCATTGGATCTATCCCTGGAAAACCGATCAGACCTACCGCTTTCTTGTTACGGCAACGCCCGACAGCGCCGCGCGTAAGACGATCTACTCAGGATATTTTTTCGTTCCCGATCTGCAGCGCTGGAAACTCATCGCAAGCTTCCGTGCGCCGCGCGATGGACAGGGTTTGCGGAATCTTTATTCCTTCAATGAGAATTTTGACGGCAGTAACGCGCAATTGCAGCGCGAGGCTTTTTTCGGCAACCAGTGGATACAGCGACAGAACAATACCTGGCTCGAACTCGAACAGGCCAGCTTCAGTTATGATGCTACCGCTAAAGCCGGCGACAGGATCGATTATGGCGGCGGGGTATCGCCCGACGGCAGATTCTATCTCTGGAACGGAGGCTTCCAACCGGCGAATGCGGCATATGGCGATGTTTTTAAAAGACCGGCCAGGGGACAAAGACCTTTATTGGAGCTCGCGAAAAATGTGGACAGCCTGGCGCAGGCTGCGAGAGACCGGCAGGAGATCCTTGCCGCCATCGCCGCCGGTAAGCTCGATACTACGGGGAGTAAAGAAGGCGTCTATTACCAATTGCTGCAGCAGGGCAATGGCGAACAGATAGAACCGACTGATACCATCAGCGTTTTTTATAAGGGAACGCTGATGGATGGTTCCGTATTCGGCGATGCAACGGGCAGGCCTTCCAATTTTCCGTTGCGCAGACTGGTGCGCGGCTGGCAGATCGTATTGCCGATGTACAGGGTTGGTTCGAAGGTCCGCCTGATCATTCCTTCCGGTATTGCGTACGGCATCCAGAACCGCAGTAAGGCCATTCCGCCTAACAGGATCCTGATCTTCGATATTGAATTACTCGGCACGAAAAAAATGGCGCCGGCGACCCGATAGTTATTACTACAGATTAACCTCTCATAACAATTTGTAATATATTTTTTGTAGATTGGCGATCCAATCTTGATATGAAAACTGCCCGGCAGCTTAGTGCTTTCGTATTACTGATCGCTGGATCCATCGCCATATACGGGGGTATTCACCTTATCCTTGACCCGACCGGTAATTCGCTGGGTTTTCCTTTTTACCTGTTGAACGGTACAATTTTCCCGGATTATTTACTGACCGGTTGGATATTGCTGCTGACGGTTGGGGTTTCATCGGTGTTGATCACCATCTGTGTACTGCAGAAACTCTCCTGGTATTCTTTTCTTGTAATGGTGCAGGGGGCAGTTATCTGCGTTTATGTTTTTATCATGATGCTGTTACTGGGAGAAACGTTTCCGATAGAATGGGTTTACCTGATACTCGGCATAGCGCTGATCGGACTGGGAGTATTACAAAACCAGCGGCGACTGATCGTAGAGGCCCAACGCAGGTCAAAGGTTCAGCCGAAGCAAAAAAGAAAATAGCTCAGCCTCGCATCTTCATATAAACACCGTTGGTCCAGCCAAAGCCATCCTGGTTGGGATATTCACCGCCTCCCGCTTTTGCATCCGGATCCGCTACATTGTATTTCTCCATCATCTTGCCGGTAGCTGCATACACTTTTTCATTCGTACGCATCCAGTTGCCCCGCACCAGGTGAGCGAGTTCGGTATGCCCGTTTTTCAGGAATGCCTTATACGCGATCCATTGCAATGGGGCCCAGCCGTTGGGAGCGTCCCATTGCTCGCCGGTAAGTGTGAGTGTGCTGATGAGTCCGCCCGGCTGCACAAAATTTTCCAGCACGAATGACGCAACGCCTGCAGACTGCTCGGGACTGGCCAGGTTAAAGAACAAAGGATATACAGCGGCCAGGGTGTACGCTCCGGTACTGCGCCTGTCCTTGTACTGGTAATCGAAATAAAAACCTTTCTCCGCATTCCAGCAATAAGTATCGATAGCCCGGTTGCGGTGCATGACCCGTTTCAGCATTTTTTCCATCCGCTCGGGTTCCTGTTCGTTTTCGTAAATGGTGCACAAAGCGATCTCGTGAAACAGCAAAAGACAATTGAGATCTATGGGAATTATGTCTGTGGTCTGTATGGTAGACATATCTTTCCCATCCCTGAACCAGCGGCTGCTGAAATCCCAGCCCGATTCCGCAGCAGCACGTACATGGCGGAAAACAAGGGAAGGTTCTTTTCCCGACCTGGCAGCGAGCTTTGTGTCTTCGATGAATGCCTCGGGCCGGGGTGTGTCGTTATCATCCCAGTACCGGTTCAGGATGCTTCCATCCTGCAATAACACTACACGGCGATGGGTTGGATTGGTCGCAGACACGATCTCTTCGCCATCCATCCAGAACTGGTATTCTTTTTCCAGCTGCGACCGATAGCGGGATAGGATCTCCTTGCCTTTTTCCTCCACCAGTATGGTTACCATCAATGAGAAAAAAGGAGGCTGCGAACGGCCCAGATAATAACTGCGGTTACCGTTAGGGATGAATCCAAAGGTGTCGATCAGGTGCGCGAAATTGTTCACCATATGCTCGATCAGATCGATGCGGCCCGATGCCTGCAGACCCAGCATGGTAAAATAGCTGTCCCAGTAATAAACTTCCCTGAACCGTCCGCCGGGCACTACATAAGGATGCGGCAAAGGGATAAGTGTGCCGCTGCCCTCGCCGGTGGTACGGGTAAGCACATCCCACAGTGCATTGATATGATCTTCGAGCGATCGGTCGGTGGATGAATAATTGCTGGCCGGCTCTTCGGGCGGCGTGAAATATTCTTCAATAAAATCTGCAAGGCTGAAACCGGGCTGATCTTTCTGGCGGATATAGGCAAGCAGTATCTCTTCCGGGCTGGTCTTTGGCGTGCAGTCCACGAAATATTTTGAATCGCTGAACAGATGCGCTGCCTGCACATCTTCATACAGGGGCGACAGGTCTTCGATATAGATCAGTTTTGCAGCCATACTTGCGCTTTACCTGGAAGCCGGACTGAATTTTTTCTGTAACCGGTTGAACAGGAATAAACAAATGATCAGTACTGCCATGGGGATCAGCGAAAAATAAAATGCTTTGGCGCCACCTGTGTTCTTGAACAGGTAACCCACCAGCCTGGAGCCCAGTGTTCCGCCGATAGCGGAAAAGAATACCAGCAGCGAAGCCATGGGACTATGAAATGTTTTTTCGGTAGCGCTCAACACAAAAGAGTTGACCAGCGGATAGATCGGCGCGAGGAAGAAACCGATCAGCGGAAAAACATAGGCGATCACCGGAACATCGCTGAGGGTGCGGATCTCTTTTACTTCGAGCTGCTGGGTCTGCGGCAGCACGAATACCACCATCAGCATGGCACCTACCAGGCACACAAAAAGGATATAGTACCAGGAAACTTTCTTTACCACTATCGACGACACATACCGGCCAAGCGCAATGGACAGCATCAGGATCACTGCCATATATACGCTGGTCTTCTCCGGAAGGTGCAGGATCTTCTGGTTAAAAGTGGGCAGCCAGCTCATGATGCCCTGTTCGGTCATTACATACATGAAAGCGGCCACTACGAATACCCACACCAGTTTTCTTTTGAGCAGGGCCAGCATTTTGAGAAAATCATCTTTGAGTTTTGTTCCCGGCATTTCATATTTCAACCCGAAATCGGAGAATAACAGGAACAGGAAAGAGATGGCGATAACGCCGGCCAGTATCAGGTAAATACGCAGCCAGGCATTCGGGTCGGTGTCGCTGTACAAAAGCGGGAACGCGATAAAACCCGTTGCGATCCCGATCATGAAAAAACTTTCGATCGAACTCAGCAGGCTTTTGTGTTCTTTTTCATCCGCAGTAACCAGTCCGATCAGTGAATAAACAGACACTTTGATCACGGCAAACGAGATTCCTACACAGGCGAACAGGATCTGCACGGTGGCGAAAGAGTTGCCCCAGTACATGGCCAGGCATCCCGCAAATACCAGCGCCAGCGCCATCAGCATTCCTTTTTTGTAACCCAGCCGCGGCAGGAAGGAACCCACGATAAACGAAACAAAAGCGATGGACAGGTCCTTGAATGCCTCGAGTGAACTGGCTTTTACTTCGTCGATATGATAGGTATTGATGGATTTTTGGATCAGTATGCCCACGCTGTTCAGCAGTATCGCAAACACGAAATAGTTGAGGTACAGCGAGGCTTTGATTTTCCAGTTTTGCATATAGTTGGTTTAGCCAGAATATTTTTATTTCGGCAGCATTTGCAGACATACCGGGTTGGGAACATCAACCTGCTGCAGTGTTGGCTGCAGCAGACCTGTTTTCATGTCGCGCCGGTAGATCACGATATTGCTGGTCTTTTGGTTGGCTACCAGCAGGTATTTGCCGGTGGGATCGATCATGAAATTCCGCGGAGTGGCGCCCGGTACAGGCTGATAGCCCACACTGGTCAGCCTGCCATTGGCCGGGTCGATGGAAAAGATCGCGATATTGTTTTCATCCCCCCGGTTCGAAGCGTAGAGGAATTTCCCGTCGGGCGACACATGGATATCCGCACTGCCGGGCTGGCCCTTGTAGCTGTCGGGATGCGTGGCAATGGTCTGGAATGAATTCAACATGCCTCTATTGTAATTGAATGCCCTTACAGTACCGGTCAGCTCCTCTATCAGGTATGCATATTTTCTGTTGGGATGAAAAGCCAGATGTCTCGGTCCGCTGCCCGGCGTGGATGCAGCATAAGGAGTGGCGGCGGGCGATAGCGGCCTTTTTTGCGAGGGATCGAAAGCATAGATCATTACTTTATCCATACCGAGGTCAGGGGTTAGTACATGCCGGTAATCGGGCGAAAAAAATGTGGAATGTACATGGGCTTTTTCCTGCCGCTGTTTATTGGCGCCGCTGCCCTTATGCTGGATCAGCTGGCTGTAAGGCGCGAGTGAACCGTCTTTATTGACCGGGAAAGCGGAAAGATTGCCCCCGCTGTAATTGCCGACGATCACCCATTTGCCCGACTGATCCGTTGTTACAAAGCAGGGATCGTCTCCGCCGCTCAGCTGCTGGTTCAGCAGGCTTAATTTGCCCTCTTTTTTATCGAACGAATAAGCGGAAACCCTTCCCGGCTGGTCGCGGCCGGTTTCATTGACGGCATACAGGTATTTGCCATTGGGGGCCGTGGCGAGAAAAGAAGGATTGGCAGAACTGTCGGTATTACTGATCCACTGCAGTTCGCCGTTGTTCGAATTGAATTTGTAGACATAGATCCCCTTGCTCTTGCCGGTGGTATAAGTGCCCACAAACAGATAGTATTCCTGCGCAGAAACGGTGAGCGTGGCCAGGAAACAAGTAATGGCAGGCAGGAAGCGCATGGCAGCTGTTTTGATGATGCTGTAAGATAAAGATTGAATGGATTATTTTCCCGATTTTGTTTCCACAAGCGTGGCATCTTATCTTAGGCGCCACCATACCCTTATAAGATGTATAAAACCCTTTGCGGCATTATTTTTTTAGCTGTTATTTCCGGTTCATGCAAACAACCACACACTATGGAAGCAGAAATCAACCATGTATTCCGGTTGCTGCCGGGCAAAGACCTGAAGCAGTCGATCGACAGTTTTGTAGCTGACAAGAATATCCAGGCCGGCTGGATCGCTACCTGTGTAGGCAGTCTCACCGACTACCAGATCCGCTTTGCCAACCAGGAAAAAGGCGCAAAAGGCACAGGACATTTCGAGATCGTGAGCCTGACCGGAACCGTTTCGGTGAATGGCTCTCACCTGCATATCGCCATATCGGACAGTACTGGAAAAACCATCGGGGGTCATTTACTGGATGGATGTAAGGTCTATACCACGGCCGAGATCGTGATCGGCGAAGCCACCGATAAAGTGTTCACCCGCGAAAAAGACGGTTCCACACCATGGGAAGAGCTGAAAGTGAATCTTTCCAAAAAAGATTAGCGTTAACCGCTTATGGGGATGACATATCGCACAACTGAGTATTATCGGTACCGATTGAATATTGAGCCAAGTGAACCGCAAAGACGCCAGGACGCAATGATACGCAACGGTGTTAGCGCAGGGTGTCTTCGCGCTGCTTCGTGCCTTGGCGTCTTCGCGGTTAAATTTAAACCTTCGCTATACTTACTGCCAAATTAACAGACCAGTTTGGTAGACTATGCGTAAACTTGCAGCCAAACAGGAATTATGCGTCTGAACAAACCGATTTTGGGTTTTCTTGCCTCGATGATCTTCTTAACTGCGCCGGCACAAACCGGCATCCAGCAGGGCGCCTGGCGCGGACAGTTGGTGCGGCCGGATGGAAAGATCATTGCTTTTCATTTCGACATCAAGTCAGAACGGAATAAACCGGTATTGTATATCATCAACGGCAGTGAACGGCTGCGCGTTGAAAAGCTGACACAGGTAAAAGATTCGCTGATCATCGAAATGCCAGTATTCGAATCGGTGTTCAGGGTAAAAAAAGACGCGGCAGACCGGTGGAGCGGCAAATGGATCAAGGGCGGTTCTATCAGGCAGCAGGTAATGCCATTTTATGCACAGACCCAGCTTTCCCTTCCTGCAGAAACGATCCGGCCGGCGATCGCAGATATCAGCGGCAGATGGGCGCTCACATTTACGCAGGGCGATGAGCTTTCAAAGCCCGCCATAGGCGAATGGCAGCAGAAAGGGTATACACTGCGCGGCACCATCCTTACACCTACCGGCGATTACCGCTACCTCACGGGTGTTGTGAATGGAGACAGTATGAAACTCTCCACCTTCGACGGCGCGCATGCTTTTTTGTTTACGGCTAAATTGAACAATGATCACCAGATCAGCGGTGGTACTTTTTATTCGGGCGCTACTCATGTGGAACCATGGGTAGGCGAGAAAAATGAGCATGCGAGCATGCCCGATGTGGCGGCGATGTATGTAAAGGAGGGCGAAGACAAATTGAATTTCCGTTTCCGCGATCTGAACGGGAAATGGGTATCGATCAATGATCCGAAGTTCAAAAATAAAGTGGTGATCATCCAGATCATGGGCTCCTGGTGCCCCAACTGCATGGACGAGACTGCGTTTCTCAGTGATTTTTACAATAAGAACCGCCAACGCGGCGTGGAAGTGATCGGCCTCGCTTATGAATACTCCACCGATGCGGAACGGTCCAGGAAAAGTATTCAGAAATTCAAGGACAGGTTCGATGTAAAATATACGCTGCTGAACACCGGCGTTACAGTTTCGGACAGCCTGCGTACGGAAAAAACCTTGCCGCAGCTTACGCAGATCAAATCATTTCCTTCCACCATCTTCATCGACAAAAAAGGAAAAGTGGCGAAGATCCATACCGGTTTTGAAGGGCCGGGCACGGGTGTTCATTATGAGGAATTGAAAAAGGGGGTTGCTGCTACGGTGGATAGGTTATTGAAGGGGTAGTGAGGTTAAAGTGGTTAAAAGGGTTAAAGTGGGAAGGCGCTTGGTGCAGGAATTACGACGGCGCGTCAAAAATAAAACCGCAGAGGCGCAGAGGCGCTGAGATTTACCTTGCGCCTTTGCGCCTCTGCGGTAAAAAAAGAATTCATATCCTTAACCTAATGAAATAGAAAAGGGTCAAAGCAGTTACCAATAACTACTTTAACCCTTCTAACTTTTTTAACCCAAGCCTATTTCGCGTTCTTCACATACGTATCCAGCCACTGCTTCTTCTCCCACAAAATATGCAGCAGGTTTTCTTTGCCGCGATAACCATGCGCTTCATAGGGTAAGTAAACAAACCTCACCGTTCCGCCATGCCCTTTGATAGCAGCGTACAGACGCTCGCTGTTGATAGGGAATGTGCCGGTATTATCATCCGCTTCGCCATGGATGAGCAGGATCGGGGTTTTGATCTTATCGGCATAGCTGAACGGGCTCATCTCGAAATACAACTGCGGCGCCTGCCAGTAAGTGCGGTCCTCATTCTGGAAACCGAAAGGAGTGAGGGTACGGTTATACGCCCCGCTCTCCGCAACGCCAGCCTTGAACAGGTTTGTATGCGCCAGCAGGTTGGCCGTCATGAAAGCGCCATAGCTATGACCGCCGATAGACATCCTGTTCCGATCGCCCACACCCATTGATGCAAGTTTATCGATAGCTGCTTCTGCATTCATCTGCAGCTGGTGTACGAAATCATCATTCGGTTTTTTATCCGCAGTAGTCGCAACGATCGGCATTTCGGCGTTGTCGAATACTGCATAGCCCTGCGTTACCAAAAAAACAGGCGAGCTGCCGCTCAGGGTAGTAAAACGGTATTGGCTGCCCCTTGTCTGCGCTGCATCGGCAGCACTGGTAAATTCGCGCGGATAAGCCCACATGAAAACGGGCAGCGGACCATCCCTGTTCTTGTCATAGCCTTTCGGCAGGTAAAGATCGCCGGTAAGGTCTACGCCGTCTGCTCTTTTGTATTTGATCTTTTCCTTGGTTACACCTTCCAGCTGCGGATACGGATTGGTGAAAGCCGTGATCGGCTTATCCATCTGCTGCGAATGCAGCCTTACGATAAAATAGTTCGGCACTAAGGTCTGCGATTCCCTGCGCACTACCAGGATCAGGCTGTCGGCGTCCAGTACATCGGTCACCATTTCAAAACTGCCTTTGGGGCAACGCCAGATGATATCGTTCTTCTTAGATGCCAGATCGAATTTCGCAAGGAATGGCCGGTCGCCATCGGGAGAAGAACCCGTGGTATTGTTCATGAGTATTTTGCTTCCGTTGTCGGTGGTCTGGATCACATCCCGGCCGAATTTATTTTTGGTGCTCACCGGAGATCCTGGATTTCCGTAGGCATCCGTCATGCTTCTTTCGAATAATGTTTCCAATGCTCCGGTATTGGTATTGAAGCGGCTGGTGCGGAACATCTGCCGGGTGCGTGAAATTTCCTGTACCAATGCCAGCGAGGCATCACCCCAGGTTACACCCGCAAAGCGCATTTTTGTTTTGAACAATTCTTTTTCCGTTCCGGTGAACGGGGCGCTTAATGCATACACCGCATCGTGGTACTCCACCTGTTTTTTGATCAGGCCGCTATCGAGCGGCATGGCCCATACTACTGTTGCGGGTTCATCGTCGCGCCAGTCGAAACCCCGGGGTTTGTTTTGGGTATTGTCGTAGCCGGAGGGCGTGCCTTCGGAAGACGGCAGATCGGCCAGCATCTTCACGGTCCTGCCGCTCATATCATTGACGGCTACGATGGCCGGAAAGCCCTGCGCAGTTACCAGGTAAGAAAATGGTTTGTGGATGGTGCGGGTAAGCATGTACTTTTTATCGGGCGATAACTGGAAGCTTGCCAGCATACCTGGTTTACCGATATTGGTCTCCACGCCGTTTTTGTTCTGTACCAGCTGCGAAGTAGCGTAGAACTCGAACATCTGTTCATCATACGGCGATTTGATCAGGTCCTGAAAAGTGGCGCTGGGCGCGGCCTTCCCAAGATTCTGCTGCACGGTGGGGCCCTTTGGCGTGATCGGTCTTTTCGCCGCCGCCGATACCGGCTGCGTGGCGGCTTTATATAAGATCGTA
>JAFBAN010000013.1 GCA_019247775.1 Chitinophagaceae bacterium
AAGGGCTTAAAGGTACGGCAATGGGAGCTACCACAGGTCGACAGCCTCCGGGTGCAGGTCAGGGCTAAAGCCCGTGCCCCTTGTACGTACTCCGAATCCCCAGCTTAAAAGCTGGGGTTAATAAGACCAGAGAGGCTAGTAGACGACAAACTAAAAAGATGAGGCTTCATCAACCTGCCTTTTAAGCCAGGACTATGACTCAGTCCGTGAGGATACCCATCGATACGCAACTCATGAGAAGTGATATTCATCAACCCCAGCTTTCAAGCTGGGGATATCGCCGCTCTATGATCTTGGGCTTTAGCCCCCGAAGGCATTCCACCCCTGCGCGCTCAGGTCGAAGCTGTTGCCGCCCCTGGTCAGGAGCTTACGGCCCTCTTCGGCATCGGTCATATAGCCGATCACGCTGATCTCTTCATTGAGCACGATCTTTTCGTGGTCTTCCTGTTTCAGCGTAAAGATCAGTTCATAGTCTTCGCCGCCATTGAGCGCGCACACCGTAGGATCCAGGCCGAACTTGAAGGCTGCAGCCTTGCTTTGTTCAGACACAGGCAATTTTTCTTCATAGATGCGGCAGCCGAGCTGGCTCTGGGTGCATAGATGCAGCGCTTCACTGCTGAGACCATCGCTCACATCCATCATAGCCGTGGGCATGATGCCCTGCTGTGCAAAAAAATCGATGATATCCCTGCGCGCTTCGGGCCTGAGTAAACGGCCTACGATATAGTCCTCGTTCTCGAGATCGGGTTGTATCTGGGGGTTTTCGAGATAGATCTTTTTTTCGCGTTCCATCAGTGTGAGTCCGAGAAAAGCGCCGCCGAGATCGCCGCTTACGCAGATCAGATCGCCTTTCTGTGCGGTGCTGCGTTTCACCAGTTTGTCGGCCTCGGCTTCCCCGATAGCGGTTACGGAAATGATCAGGCCTTTGTTGGAAGAAGAAGTATCGCCGCCTACCAGGTCAACCCCATATTTTTCGCAGGCCAGGAAAACGCCTTCATAGAATTCATCGAGCGCTTCCACGCTGAACCGGTTACTGATGCCGATGCTCATGGTGATCTGCGTGGGCATGGCATTCATGGCGTACACATCGCTGAGGTTAACGATTACCGATTTATAACCCAGGTGTTTCAGCGGCGTATACATCAGGTCGAAATGAATGCCTTCGATCAGCAGGTCGGTGGTGACAACGGTCTGTTTGCCGAAATGGTCGATTACAGCGGCATCATCGCCAACGCCAAGTATGGTGGAAGCATGGTGGGTCTCGAAATTTTTGGTCAGGTGTTCGATCAGGCCGAACTCCCCCAGTTCCGCTATTTCTGTGCGCTGCGACATATTCTGTACAGTTTTGAGCTGCGAAGTACGAACTATTTTTTGACTTAGGCTGTCGGAGCCGTGCCGGCAGTTTCAATAGAAGAGAAACGAAGTAAAAAAGACAAGAAGAATGAACGTATGAGCTTATTTTCTTTTTTACTTCGTTTCTCTTCTATTGCGCAGCCGGGTTTCGCTAAGAGTGGTTAGGAGTTAAAGAGGCTGCGTGTTTCATTACAATTCACCCCCATTCACAACCCGCAATAGATCTGCATGGATCTTGCCGTTCGTTGCTATCAGGTGCGGCTGGTAAGGCGAGTAGGGATCGCCCTTGAAATCGGTGATGGTACCGCCGGCTTCCTTTACGATCAGGAAACCTGCGGCGCTGTCCCAGGCCTGCAGTTTGTGCTCATAGAAACCGTCGAAACGACCTGCGGCTACCCAGCAGAGATCGATGGCGGCGCTGCCCAGTCTTCTTACAGGCACACCCTTGCGGATCAGTTTTTCAAATACCTGCAGCGGTCCATTCGGAGAGTCGAGATAAGTATAGGGGAAGCCGGTTACCAGGCAGCTGTGGATCAGTTCGTGCGTATCGCTCACCCGGATCAGCTGATCGTTCAATGTGGAACCGAAGCCTTTCTGCGCAAAGAATAGTTCATTCAGAAAGGGATTATACACTGCGCCCATCACCATTTCTCCCTCATGTTCAATGCCGATGCTGACACAGCAGATCGGAATGCCGTTCGCAAAATTCACTGTGCCGTCGATGGGGTCGATGATCCATTTGTAGCTCGAATCCTGGACGATCTCGCCGGTCTCCTCGCTCAGGATATAATGGCCCGGAAATTCTTTACGGATCACGTCGAAGATCGCTTTTTCCGCCGCGTGATCGGCTTCGGTAACCAGGTTATTCACGCCTTCCTTGTTACTGATGGTGAATGAGCCGTTGAAAAAACGCGTCAGCTCCGCGGCGCCCGCTTCAACCGCTTTTAACAGGGTCTGTTTTAACATGCCGCAAAAGTAGCGAAATAGAATGTTGGATCGGGAAATCGGGAAATTTTGGAATGATCCTGCTGTAACCGGCAAACCGCACTACAGGAATCTTATAACTGCCCTAAGCATTTAGCCTTCCGCGTTAGGCCTTTGGCTTTTAACTTATCTTGTATGCCAATGCAGTTATCCATCATCATCGTCAGTTATAACGTGCGGTATTTTCTCGAACAGTGCCTGCTGTCGGTACAAAAAGCCGTGCGCGGGATCGACGCGGAGCTGATCGTGGTAGATAACCATTCGGGCGACGGCAGCCTGGAATTCTTAGAGCCGCTGTTCCCCGCTGTGCGGTTCATTGCCAACTCCGCTAATATCGGTTTTGCCAAAGCCTGCAACCAGGGGCTGGCGGCCAGCAGCGGCCGGTATATACTATTTCTGAACCCCGATACCCTGGTTCCCGAAGACTGTTTGGAAAAATGCCTTGAATTTATACATACCCGTCCCGATGCCGGCGCTATCGGACTGCGTATGCTCGATGGTAAAGGCCGGTTCCTGCCTGAAAGCAAACGATCATTTCCCTCGCTCCGCGCTTCATTTTTCAAGCTTATGGGACTGGCCGCGCTGTTCCCATCATCCCGATTGTTCAATGCATATGCCCTGGGTTACCTGAACGCAAGCGAAGACCATGAGGTAGAAGTACTGGCGGGCGCTTTTCTGCTGGCCAGGCGGCAGGTACTCGATACACTCGGCGGGTTCGACGAAAATTTTTTTCTGTATGGCGAGGATATCGATCTCAGTTTCCGCATCCGCAAGGCGGGATACCGCAATTTTTATTTCGCGGGAAGCCAGATCATTCATTTCAAAGGAGAAAGCTCCAGCGCTGCGCCGCTTGACCATACCCGGTTCTTTTATCGGGCCATGCTGACCTTTGTGCAGAAACATTACCGTTCACGGCTCGCAAAACAGTTCGGCTGGTTATTGGGAATGGCGATCGCGCTGCGCGGTTCACTCGCATTTTTATCACGTCTGCTCAAACCCGTCTTACTGCCACTGATCGATCTCGCGCTGCTATGGCTCTCGATGCAGGCGATGCGCGGGATCTGGGTACGGGAGTTCCGCAACGGCATCGATTTTCATGTGGCTTTTGTACCTTATGCGTTGCCAATATTGTCGCTCGTATTCGTGATGGCTGCGGCACTGGCAGGGCTCTACGACATGTTGTATAAAACCTCCCGCTCGCTGGTGGCGGTACTGTTCGGAGCGTTAGCCGTACTGGCAGTATATTCCATTCTTCCCGAGTCGGTACGGTTTTCCCGCGGTGTTGTATTATGCGGCGCCCTGCTGGGAGCGCTGCTGATCATCTGGTTCAGACAGTCCCTTTTTACCTCGCTGGCGCGCTGGATGGGGTATGAAAAAGAATTGAAAGGCGCTATCGCCGTTGTCGGAGACCCGGCCGAATATGCGATAGTGCGGTCATTGCTGGATGAAGCGATGTTGAGAAACGTTCCCCTGCTCCGGATCTCGCCTCTTCATGCCGGGTCGGACACGATCGGAACATTCGACCGGCTGCCGATTGTTTGCAGGGAACATGATGTAGAAGAACTTGTCTGCTGCGAAGGACTGCTGCCGCTATCGGCGATCATCGAACGGTTAGCATCATTACAGGATGAGCAGATCCGCCCGCTTTTCTATTTGTCCGGGGCCCATAGCCTGATCGGTAGCGATCTGCCTTCGCAGCGGGGCCGCAGTATCAGCGTTTTTTCCGACTACAGGCTGGCAAACCCGTACCAGCGAAGGATGAAACGGGTGACCGATGTTCTGATGGCTGTGGCATTGATCGTTACAACGCCAGTCCATTTTTTCTTTCATCCGCACCCGGTGGCATTGCTGAAAAATTGCTGGCTGGTCTTGCGCGGGCAGCGCAGCTGGGTCGGGTATCGCGATCAGGATACAAAGCTTCCCCCACTCAGGAAAGGCATTATTTTTCCCGCGGTAAATCCGGATAATGCTATCCCTGAAGCAGATGCATATTACGCCAAGAACTACGACTGGTGGCAGGACCTGCTTATCATTGTCCGCTCTTACCGGCGGCTGGCATAAGGATTGTGCGGATAGAATAAGCCCGGGTTTACGGCAATTGCTTAGCTTCGTAGATACAAAGGGCACTCTGACGATGGCGATTCTTGATATAAAGCTCCCGAACACCATTTTAAAGGCGCTTCGGCTGCCGCAAAATAACCCCCGCAGGCAGCAATTAAGAGTGCTGAAAAAGCTTTTGCGTAAGGCAAGATTCACCGAATTCGGCCAGCAATACCTGTTCGATGAGATCCTGGTGAGCAAACACCCGGGAAAGAAATTCCAGGAACTGGTGCCCACGTTCAATTACAACAAGATCTACAACGAATGGTGGCATAAGACCCTGGAGGGCAAACCCGATGTATGCTGGCCTGGCAAGATCAGGTATTATGCCCTGAGCAGCGGCACCAGCGAATCGGCAAGCAAATACATTCCTATCACCAATGACCTGTTGCGCGGCAACAAGATCGTCATGATCAAACAACTCCTCAGCCTGCGCACTTACGAGGATATTCCATACAGTTCTATCAGCAAAGGATGGCTTACGCTGGGCGGCAGTACCGATCTGCAGAAGGGTGCTGGTTATTATGCGGGCGATCTCAGCGGTATCACGGTAAAAAAAGCCCCTTTCTGGTTCCAGCCATTTTATAAACCCGGTAAAAAGATCGCGCGGGAAAAAGACTGGAATAAAAAACTGGAAGAGATAGTAGAGAAAGCGCCTGAATGGGACATCGGGTTCCTGGTGGGCGTGCCTGCCTGGATACAGATGTGCATGGAAATGGTGATCGAGCGTTACAAGCTCAACAATATCCATGAAATGTGGCCGCACCTGGCTTTTTTTGTGCATGGCGGCGTCAGTTTCGAGCCCTATAAAAAAGGATTTGAAAAATTGCTCGGCAAGCCGATCACGTATATCGAAACCTATCTCGCCAGCGAAGGATTCATCGCTTACCAGGACCGGCAGCACGCAGAAGGGATGCGCCTGGTAACAGGCGAACATATTTTCATGGAATTCGTTCCTTTCGACGACCGCAACTTCGATGCGAATGGCGAAATGATAGAACAACCCGAAACCCTGATGATCCATGAGATCGAGGAAGGGAAGGATTATGCACTGCTGATCAGCACAGCTGCCGGTACCTGGCGTTACCTGATCGGCGATACCATCCGGTTCGTAGACAAAGAACGTTGCGAGATCGTGATCACGGGGCGAACCAAACATTTCCTAAGTCTTGTAGGGGAGCATCTCAGCGTAGACAATATGAATAAAGCCGTACAGCTCGCCAGTGAGGAACTCAATATCAGCATTCCGGAGTTCACTGTCAGCGGGGTACCCTCCGGCAATTTTTTCGCTCATCACTGGTATG
>JAFBAN010000132.1 GCA_019247775.1 Chitinophagaceae bacterium
TTATCGCTTTCCGCAGACCGATCATTTTAACGGAAATATCTTCTATACCCAATTCCTCTATAAAGACCAGAGCACCCTGGTGCAGTCGGCACTTAAATCGCAGACCGGTATTAACCTCAGCTATACGAACCCCATTCTCAACATCAATGGCGGCGGGGATGTGAAATTCAGCAGTCAGACAGATCTCGGCGCAACACTTGGCTTCGATCACCTGTTCCTTTTCAAAGGAGAGAATCATACTGCTTTTGCGCTGGATCCTTCCATATACGCCTATGCCGGCACGCAGAAATTCAGCAATACCTACCTGGAACGAAAGAATATACTTGGGATCCCTGTAACCCAGCAAACCACACAGCAGGTAACGCAATTCAATATTCTGTCTTACGAAGTATCGATGCCGCTGGTATTTGTTTCGGGAAAATTCAACGCATCTATTACCCCGGCGTATGTGATGCCGCAAAACCTGGTAACGGTTGCCGGGCGGCCCGATCTGTCGGAGCGCGGACAAAACATGTTCTATGTAACGATTAGTGTGGGCGTGAGGCTGTAAGGCAATTATTTTTAACCCCAGCCTTCAGGCTGGGGATTTACACAACCCGTGATGTCGGGCTTTAGCCCTGAAATGCGCCCGAATCTCTCGTGTAACTGCGGGCAGACGGTAACGCCAGGCCTCATTGAGGGCTAAAGCCCGAAATTCTTTTTTTCGCATAACCCCAGCCTGAAGGCTGGGGTTATTTATTAATTATTAATTACTAATTATTAATTCCACCTCCTCACCATTTCAGCGTCTGCATAATCACCTGCCATTGCCTGTTGCGGTAGATCCAGACCCGGAGATAATTATTTGTCTGCGATCCGTTGACGACAGTGCCATAGGTATACCCAAGATCTTTTGCAGATGAAAGTTCTCCTGCTGTGGTGGTGATCTTTAAGCCTTCCGGTAATTTCTGCAGCACATCCGCTATCTGCAGCATGCCCATGGCGGGCAACTGCCCGTCGAGGTTAAGCCAGCTATCGGTTGAGGTATAAGGCATCCAGCCGCCGATATTGCGATCCTGCAGGGCTGTATTGAATTTTTTGTCGAGCAGCATCAGCCCATCCTGATCCATATCACCAGGCTTCAGCTTATCAAGGATGATCTCTTTTACTTTCTGAACCTGCGTCGCCGGCATTTTAGAGCTGCTGCCGAAATCGGCGATGTTTTTCCATTCGCCTGCGGCATTGATACGCCATACAGAAAAAAAATGACCACGACCTACAGGCGTATCCTGGATGGTTTTAGCGCGAAATTCATAAGGGCCGGTGGTGGCGCCCATATCGCCCGAAGCGCTGATCACCGCAAAAGCCGGCTCCCAGTTAAGGATGCCTGCGCCGGCATTCTGTTTACGGAATGCCTCCTGGGCATTCACAGCAGCGCCATTGCGGAAAATGATCCCGGCACTGTCCATATAATTCAGGAACCCTTCCTTTACCGTATGCGAAGCGGTGAACCAGGCAAATTGTTTTTCTGCATTGATCAATCCCCTGATATTTTTCTGAGACCATGCCGGTGATACACCCGACAGCAGGAGTAGTGAAAGAAACAGACCGGGTTTCATATGAGGCTTATTACCCTTTAAAGGTACTGCAGGCTGATCTACGATTACAGAATATGTGCGATCGATATATCGTCGTATTCTTCCTCTCCCGACAATAGCATCAGGATGGTGAAGAAATGATCCATTATATTAAGGAATCGTCTTTCCATGATCAGGAGAATTTCAGTTCGTCGCGGCCGTTGATCCTGGCTGCCAGTTCTTTTGCAGACGGAACATCTTTGCTCCAGAGCAGCGCATGGCCGTCTGTGGCCGCTTTGGTTTCAGGTACATTGATCGATTGCGCGGTTTTTTCGCTGGCCATAATAGCGAGCAGCAGCGAAGTGGTGATATATTTTCCTTTCATAACTTTTGTTTTTAGATTGATGATCGATGCTGCAAAATTGCATCATCATCCCTCGCCGCACAATCACACGAACGTGTGAAATCCCTGCTGGTATTGAATTTCAAAGGTATTGCAGTTGTATCTATCGCAGCAGCCATTCATCTTCCGGACCACCCGCTCATCATCGTTTAACACAGCCTGTGCATGCGCGCTGTTGTGAGAAAGGCATCTGTTTTCGTAAACGGCCTGTACTTTTCACCACATAAATGTGTGGTTTTCGCTTTTGCCAGCAGCGGTTGCGGTTTTGTTTTTAGATTTGGGCATTCTAACTGCTCATGAAGAAAGCGCTGGGTCTTATCGGATTCACCCTGTGTTCGTTTACCGTTCTGTTGGCGCAGCAGGGCTTTACCTTTAACCGCATCAGTACCGAAGATGGCATAGGGCTCGCTTCAAACGTGGTATATGCCACTTACCAGGATACCAAAGGCTTTATCTGGGTAGGCACGGCCAATGGCCTGCAGCGTTTCGACGGCAGTAAATTCATTCAATACAGCGCTACCGATCCGGTTTCACATACTTTACCGGTTTCCGATCTGACCCAGATCGTGCCAAGCGATAACAATTCGCTCTGGCTTAGCTTTTCGCTGAAACAGGAGTTCGGGATCTTCAACCTGTCCACATTCAGGTACACCGTTATTCCCATCAAACCGTTGCGGCAGATCGCTCCGGGCGCCTCTTTCAAATTATGGAAAGACAGTAAAGGGCAGGTCTTTCTCAGTGCACTCAATTATGGAATTCTTCATTTCGACAGGAAACGGATGGCATTCGTGGATGATAACTACTTCAATCTGCCCGAAGGATATATCCCAACCCATGGCAATTTCGAAGACACGGTTAAACACCAGTACTGGTTTACCTGCAATAAAAAAGGGCTGGCAGTGTATGATGAACGGACACGCGAAGTATACACCAGCGATCATAATCCAAAAAACATCCCCTTACTCAACAACCGGAAACTGACGCTTGGCGCTTCTGAAACATTTATAGACAGCAAACGAAGGCAATGGCTGTTTTGCTGGACTACCATGCAATACAAATTCTGCTTCGACTCTACAGGAAAGGTATTGCAGGACACCGCGGGTCTTAATTACAACCCCGACTACAATGAAATGCGTACCCCCTATGAAACCAGGCAGGGAGTGATATGGGTGTACGGTGTGAATGCCCTGTACAACTACGACCGGGATACCCGCAGCTTTTATTATTATGAACACGGCGCCAGAAGTCCGCATGGCATCGACTACCAGACCGTTTTTCAGGTGATGGAAGATCATGACGGCAGCGTGTGGCTGGCCACGGATAACGGGCTTTATTTTACTTCTCCCGGAAGCGGCAGCAATGGCGTGGTAGATAAACTGTTCGGTGAAAAGACCGGCGGCGTTGAATTTACAGATATACTGGAACTGAAAACCGGGCAGATCTGGCTCTCTACCTGGGGCATGGGGATATTTACGCTTACCAGGGACATGAAAAATTATGAGGCAGGCATTTATAATAACATGCCGTCCTTCGATGATCTTACAACCGTTCAGTACCGGCAAACCTGGGCGCTGTACCAGCATACCGATGGCAGGATCTGGATCGGTTGCCAGGCTGGCCACTACATTATCCATGATCCGGTAAACGGCAAGAGCCGGTTCCTGACAGATCCTGTTTTTCATCAATCTACCATCCGGTACATTACCGGCGATAAAAAAGGGAATATCTGGCTGAGCAATATGCGCGGCGATCTGATCAGCTATGATGGAAAACAATTCAGGCTGGTGCAGGAAATGGGCTCTATGATCACCAAGATCCTGATAGACGATGAAGGCCTGATCTGGTTATCGCCTTTGGGCAAGGGATTATACTGCCTGAGTGCCGACGGTAAAAAAGTACTGAAACGATATACGGCCACTGCACCTGATAACCGCCTGTTCATGAATACCGGCAGGGATATCGACCAGCTGAACGACAGCGTGATCGTATTCGGTGCAGGCGCAATGAACTTTGTTAATAAAAAAAGCGGCAAAGTACGCTGGCTTACTTTCAATGACGGCCTGCCCGGAAATACCATCCAGCGTATCAGGGTGGACAGCGATGGTTATTTATGGATGATCACGCTCAATGGTCTCTGCAGGTACAATCCTTCCACTGGACGTATCACGCCATACGGCCGCAAAGACGGCATCACGGTAGCTCATCGGACAGTGGAAGCAGATTATTTTACCAGTACCGGCAACCTCATGTTTGCTGGCGCCAATGCACTTCTTTATTTCAAACCATCGATGCTGCGCAGCCCGCAGCCGCCGGATGTAACGATCACGGATTTCAAGATATTCAACACTTATATTCCAGTTGATTCTTTATTGGCCCTGCCCAGGGTGCAATTGAACAGCGGCCAGAACTCTTTCAGCATCTATTTTGCAGCATTGAGTTACCTGGAAAGGGATAAGCTCACGTATTATTATCGCATGACCGGTGTTGATACGGGTTGGGTTAAGGCCGACCGGCAATGGTATGTCAACTACTCGCTGCTGCCTCCGGGCAATTATACTTTTAGCGTGTACTGCGAGGATATCGACGGATTGAGATCGAATAACATTACGCAGGTTTCCATTTATATCAAACCTCCCTTCTGGCGCACTTACTGGTTCATGAGCACGATGTTGTTTCTGGTGGCGCTGGTGATCTATGTATTCCACAGCATGCGGGTAAATCGTTTACTCGCAGTAGAGAAGCTCCGTAACCGGGTAGCGCGCGACCTGCACGATGATATGGGCAGTACGCTCAGCACCATCAATATCCTGAGCTCGATGGCCAAGAGCAGGATGCTGACCGACCCGATAAAGACGGGCGAATACCTGGGCAAGATCAGCGACAACAGCCAGCGTATGATGGATGCAATGGATGATATTGTCTGGAGCATTAAGCCCAGCAACGACAGCATGCAGAAGATAGTGGCCCGGATGCGGGAGTTTGCCACCAGCGTACTCGAGGCCAAAGAGATCGAATTCGACTTCAGGGTAGATGAATCGGTATTCGATCTGACGCTTAATATGGAAGCCCGGCGTGATTTCTTCCTCGTATTCAAGGAAGCTATCAATAACGCAGCAAAATATTCGGGCGCCAGTATGGTGGTATCGCGGATAGGACTGCATCATAAACGGCTGGTGCTGCTGGTGGAAGACAACGGTATCGGGTTCGACGCAGAATCGGCCGATAGCGGAAATGGGCTCGGCAATATGCAGAAGCGCGCCGATGCCATGCGTGGCAGGCTGCAATTCATATCCAGGCCCGGCGAAGGAACCCATGTAACCCTGAATATCCCTGTTCAATAAAATACAAGCATGCCTGCACCCATCAGCCGCTTTTTAAGTCAGAAGTTGAGGTTCTATACTTTTATCTGCATCGCCCTGTTGCTGTTCGTTCATGGGTATAACCTGAACCAGACTTTTCTGCAGCCTTTTACCACTGTTCAGGAGCCGCTCACATTTACCAGCTTTTTCGAATATTTTGTGGCGAATGGAATTCTTCGCTTCCGCATTCCACTGCTGTTCATTATTTCAGGATACATCTATGCATTGAAGGATAACCAGGGATATGGCACGCAGGTAAAAAAGCGGGCGATCAGTCTGTTGATCCCATATCTGATCTGGAGTGCGATCGGACTTGCGATAACCTGGCTCTGGCAGCAGAACCCCGTAACGGCCCGGGCCGTATTCGAATCGAAACTGGATCAGCTGGGCGATAACCGGCCTTATGCGGCGATCGGGTGGGGCGGTATATTGTTCAGATGGGTGGCCGCCCCGATCGCATTTCAGCTCTGGTTCATACTCGCACTATTTCTATACGATGTATGCTACCCGCTGATCCGCTGGTTGGTAACAAAATATCCCATACCCTGGTTCATTTTTACCCTGGCGCTCTGGGCCTATGAACTGAGCTTTCTGGTGATCGACGGGCGCGGCCTGTTTTTCTTTTCGATCGGCATCTGGTTCCAGAAAATGAATGTGAACCTGGAGCGGAAACCGAAATGGATCAGTATGTATATCGCCTGGTTATTATTCATAGGACTGAGCGTGATCAAAACTTTTATGGCTTTCGAGCTCGACCCGGAAAGCAAACTCACCTATGCCTTGCTGAGCATTCTGCACTCGGTGTCGGTGATCGCGGGTATCATTGCTGTCTGGTATGGCGCCGACCGGGTGGTAAAATGGTGTATGCGCAGACCTGAGTTCGTGTGGCTGACCGGCTTTTCATTTTTCATATTCGGCCTGCATGCACCGCTGGTGGTTTATCTTACCCGTTTATTCTATATTTTTTTTCATACGGTACCAAATTACAGGCTGATGACTTACCTGGTGGTGCCCGGGATCGTGTTCGTGTTCTGTGTGCTGATGGGAGCCGCTACCCGAAAACTGGTCCCGCAATTGTATCGCTGGGCCACCGGCGGACGGGGCTTCCGTACCGGCATGCAGTAACATACTTATGTGGTTGTGGTATGCCGCCCTTAGTCCTATTTTTGAACCCTAACCCGGAATTCATGACCAAGTTGCTGATTTACGAAGACAATCCCCAGTTGCGCGAAGGATTGACCATGCTGATCAATGGGTCTGAAGGTTTTGAAGTGCTGGCCGCGTTCAAGAACTGTAATAATATAGTGGAAGAGGTTGCCGCCTGGAAACCGGATGTTATCCTGATGGATATCGATATGCCTGGTATCAACGGCCTGGAAGGACTGAAGCTGGTGAGACAGTCAGATACGGAAGTAAAAATCCTGATGCTGACCGTTTTCGATGATAACAAAAATGTTTTTCAGGCCATCAGTAACGGGGCCAACGGTTATATCCTAAAAAAAACGCCCCCCTCGCGGCTGCTCGAATACATCGTGGAAGCGCAGACGGGAGGCGCACCCATGACCGCCAGCATCGCTACCCAGGTGCTGAAGATGTTCTCTTCCATGAACAATGAAAAAGGCGAAGACTACAATTTATCCGATCGTGAAAAACAGGTGCTGCAGTTCCTGGTGGAGGGGTACAGTTATAAGATGATCGCCAATGAAATGTTCATCGCCATTGACACCGTGCGCAGCCATATCAAAAAGATCTACGAGAAATTGCATGTGAACAGCAAAAGCGAAGCGGTGGCAAAAGCATTTAAGGACAAACTGGTGTGATGTAACGCCAGGCATAATTCAGTCCTGTTGCCGCTCATAATTTATCTGTGGAAAGTTTATCGGGCGGATCGTCGATCCCCATTTTTCTCAGGATTTCCTTTTGCAATCCCAGGATATCCTTTTCTATCTGGGCAAATTCTTCCCCATCAGAATACCCATCGGCCATCAGTTGAGTATAGGTTGCCGTTCGTTTTGCAAGCAGGTCTACCAGTTCCGTAAGCTCATATGTTCTGTAATCCTCCATCTCCGGTGCTGTTAAGCGGATATGCCACAAATAGTGTGCGAACAATGGCCCTGCGGTCTTATAAACCTGCTAAAAATACTCCCGATTTCGCCTTCCGCCCCTTGATTTTTTCCATTTATCCCAACCACATCGATATGCGATTGCTGCCGCCTGCCTCTGCGGATATGTTTGCAGCCCGAAATAAAAAATAGGGGGCTCAACAGAGATTTTGAACACGAAAGACCACAATAACTACATCATTCATCCAACACAAAAACAAACACTATGACCAGAAAAATACTGGCGCTCTTCTTTATCGTACTAAGCGGCGCCACTGTATTTGTTGCCTGCAGCGAAACGCCGGGCAGAAACACTACCGCTAACCCCATACTGGATTCGGCAGCACTTGTATCCCGCGGACAGTACCTGGTAACTACTACCGGCTGCGATGATTGTCATTCACCCAAAAGAATGGGGCCTAACGGTCCTGAGATCATCGCCGAAACCCGGCTTTCGGGCTATCCGCAAAATGCGCCGATGCCAAAGCTGAACCTGAGCGAGGTTAAGAAAGGCTTCCTGATGTTTATGCCGGATCTTACCGCGGCTGTGGGTCCCTGGGGCATTTCCTTTGCAGCCAATCTCACCCCGGATGCCACAGGAACGGGTAACTGGACCGAGGAAAATTTTATCCGCGCACTCCGCCATGGAAAATTCAAAGGCCTGGAGAACAGCCGCGACCTGCTGCCGCCCATGCCCTGGACTGCCTACAGGAATATGACGGACACCGACCTCAGATCGATCTTCGCGTATCTGAGAACGATCAAGCCGGTAGAAAATCAGGTTCCGGCGCCTAAGCCGTTAATTTCGATTAATTGATTGATAATCAACGAAAAACCACCCAGCCCGGTCGTTTGATCGGGCTTTTTCGTGCAAAATACCGGCAGAAACATGCAGATTCACACGTTTATGTGATGGAAATCCTGCAAAAACAGGAATATGTTTGCGGTCCAATCACTTATATGAAAGCAGTTTTTTTAAATACAATGTTCAGTCTGGTCTGTTTTGCCAGCTTTGTATTGGCTGCCCCCCACCAAAGCATCTCTTCCGCGAGTCCCGTTTGCATACCTCCCGGTTACGCACCCAATTGGGTAAGCGACTGCCAGGACCATTGCTGCCAACTGGCCAAAAAAGCCGGCCCGGCAGCGCCTGTAGTGCATGAGTCGTCCAGCTTTCTGTACTGGTAGTTTCGATTTGCGAAATAAGGCTTTTTGTAACCTTGCCTTAACCCCGGAGCGTTCCGCTTTTGATTATTTTTGCCCGGCAGATCTGATAAAAATCGAAGCATATGATCAAGACAGGTAACCCGGTCATCAGTATTTACACGGAAATGACGCCCAACCCGGAAACGATGAAATTCGTGGCTAATAAGCTGCTGTACCCGGGCAAGAGCATCGATTTTGCCGACGAAAGCATGGCCTCGCCTTCGCCGCTGGCCAAGGAATTGTTCAGTTTTCCTTTTATCAAAAGCGTGTTCATCGCCAGCAATTTCGTAACGCTGACCAAAACTTCCGAAACAGAAGACTGGCAGGATGTGATCCCTACCATCAAAGAATTCCTGAAAGAATATCTTGAGAACGGAGGTGTGGTGGTGAACGACGATGAAGTGGCCAAAGTAAAACAGGAAGCCAGCAATACCGTGAGCGCAGATGATGATGATGTGGTGAAACGCGTAAAAGAACTGCTGGAGAACTATGTAAAACCTGCAGTTGAAATGGACGGCGGCGCTATCCAGTTCAAGAGCTATAACGACGGTGTGGTGAACCTGATGCTCCAGGGAAGCTGCAGCGGCTGTCCCTCTTCCATGATCACGCTCAAAGCCGGCATCGAAGGAATGATGAAACGAATGATCCCCGAGGTTAAAGAAGTAGTGGCTGAAGCAGAATAAAATATTTGTGAGTTGAGTTTTAAGGAATGTCCCGCAATGCTGCGGGACATTTTTATTTCAGGTTTCCCGATACAACCTCCGGGCCTCTCATAACACTCATCCCTGACCCGCGCCCGCAACACCTCACCCCCCGGCCCCCTCTCCACCTGTGGAGAGGGGGAGATTTTTTGAAGGGAAGATATTTCTCAATAAAAGAATTTCAAGCTCCCTCTCTGCTTGCAGAGAGGGCTGGGGTGAGTATTTTTGGGAACATGAAGCAAAAACTCGCTGCTTTCTTCACCAACCACTGGGATGCAGTACTCGCATCCATCGCCGGCAGTCTGTTCATTTATTACTTCACACGTCACAGCGGTATCGGCATTTCGCCCGATTCGGTGATGTACCAGTCCACGGCTGAAAATATCCGGAATCATTTTTCATTCCGGGATTTCAACAATATGCCCCTGGTTGATTTTCCATTGGGGTATCCGAGCTTGCTGGCACTGGCGTCTTTTTTGAGCGGGAGTGCGGTATTGGCTGTCGCGCCGGTGCTCAATGCGCTGTTGTTTTCGGCGGTGATCATAATGACAAGCGTGATCATCCAGGGCATGCGCTTCTCCTCGCGCTGGTACAAGCTCGCTTTGCTGTCTGTGATCGCATGCAGTCCGGCATTACTGGAAGTATATTCCATGTTATGGTCTGAAACCCTGTTCATCTTCTGGATACTGTTGTTCCTGATCGTTGCCCGCGCTTATCTTGCGGGTCATCGCAGCGGACAGTTATGGGCGTTGGCATTGATCGCATCGATAGCCATGGTAACACGGTATGCCGGCATCAGTCTGCTGATTACGGGCATAGCCGCGATATTATTTGACGGCCAGCTTGCCAGGCGCAGAAAAATAAAACACCTGCTGCTGTTCATCGGAGTAGGATCATTCCTGTTTGCCTGTAACCTTATCCGCAACCATTTCATCGCAGGCAGTCTTACGGGTGTACGGGAAACCGCCACCCGATCGCTGGGAGATAATATAGCCGGAATGGCTGGCACCGTTGCGAGCTGGTTCCCGTTTTTGCAGGATCATCTTGTCCCCGCCCTGATCGTACTAGGTATTGTATGCTGTCTTGCAGCCTATGCATTTGTATTCCGCCTGCTGCAACAGCAATATTTTTCCGGGTATGAAACTTTGGTAAGCTGTTTTCTGCTGGTCTACATTTCGTTCATGCTTTTTATTGCATCAGTATCAAGGTTTGAGGAATTGAGCAGCCGGTTACTGGCTCCTATGTATATCCCGCTGCTGATCACGGCCAGCTGCTGGCTGGTGCCTGTGATCCGCCGTGCGTTCTCACCCTGGCGCCAGCTATGGATCGTTTTTGCGGTGGCGCTGCTCGCAGCTTTTCATGGGCATCACTACAGACTGAATGCAGAAGCCTGGGAGGGGATTAAAGATGCAGGAATGCCGGGCTATTCAGAAGACTCCTGGACGCAATCGACCACCATTGCTTATACCCGGCAGAACAATACTTCTTTCACCGGGCCGGTATATGCCAATGCAAATGATGCGGTATATTTTTTAACCGGGGTACATGCGCTGCCGCTGCCGCACAAAGAGATCGGCAGAGAGATCAATGAACTGCTGGGTCAGCAAAGGTTTTTCCTGATCTGGCTGAACGATGGCGAAAACAATGATCTGATAGGCCTGGATTTTATCCGCCGGCACTGCAACGTTACACTCGTACAAACGCTGGATGATGGCGCGGTATACCTCTGCATGCCTGCACATCAGTAGCGGCATCTCATTATCTTTATCAGATTAACCCATGCCCATGCGCCGACTGTTACCCCTGTTTTTATTTGCATTGCCATTATTGAGCACCGCCCAGCAAAAAGTATTGTTTACAGCCAGCGGCGACAGCACTGTTTTTATGCTGACACGCGAAGGCGCTTCCCACCTGGCATCGTTGCCGCTTAAATGCCTGCAGCAGGAATACCCGAATAAGACCAGTCATACATCTGTTGGCGACAGCGACCACCTGATGACCCCGAAACAACAGCATCCTGCTTTTTACGGCTGCTTCGACTGGCATAGCGATGTGCATGGGCACTGGATGCTGGTACGCCTGCTCAAAGAATTTCCCAACCTGCCCGAAGCGAACAGGATCCGGCAGGCGATCTCACTTAACCTTACGCCGGAACATATAGCGGGCGAGATCAGGTATTTCGGTGGAAAATTATCACGCAGTTACGAACGCACTTATGGCTGGGCCTGGCTGCTGAAGCTGCAGCAGGAACTACTGCAATGGAACGATGCGCAGGGAAAACAATGGCAGCGGATACTGCAGCCGCTCTGCGACACGGTGATCAAACTCTGGATGGAATACCTTCCCAAACAAACCTACGCCAACCGGACCGGCGTTCATCCCAATACCGCTTTTGGCCTGGTGCTCGCACTCGATTATGCAAGGGCCGCCGGTAACAAGCCCTTCGAGTTCGCTATTGTCAGGTCTGCACGCCAGCTCTTTTTGGCAGATCATCATGCACCTACCGTTTGGGAACCGGATGGAACTGATTTCCTTTCGCCCTCGCTGGAAGAAGCGGATCTGATGCGACGCGTGCTGGACAGGCCCCAGTTCCAGCAATGGTTCGATCAATGGATTTTGCCAGATGATCTGAAACACCTGACGCAGTTGCCGATCGTGTCAGACCGCAACGATTTTCAGATCGTGCATCTCGACGGGCTATGTCTGAGCCGCAGCTGGTGCATGAAAGGGATCGCTTCCGAGCTGCCGGCCAATGACGCGCGGAAAAATATCTTATTGCGCTCTGCGATCAGGCACCTGAATGCGAGCCTGCCCCATATCGCCAGCGGAAGTTATGGCGGCGAACACTGGCTGGCGAGCTTCGCAGTCTATGCTTTGATGAAAGATCAGGCCGGCGATCCTGTTACCAGATGATCTGTCCTTTTCAGCGGCTGCTTTCGCCAATAGGTAAGGCTGCGCCAGACCCATTCCAGCGGACCAAACCTGAAGTATTTTAACCAGAGGTTGCTGAAGATGATCTGGAATAGCCAGATACCGAAAACAAAATAATATTCCTGGTAGCGCTCTAATTTCCCGAACATCCGGAATCCAAATCCATAAAAAATGATGGCGCAGCAGATCGACTGCATCAGGTAGTTGGTGAATGCCATTTGTCCCACACGTGATAACCAGCGCAAAAGATTTTTGAATATCCCTGCTTTGTATAAAGTAATGATCAACCCGATATGACCGAGCGCCAGTGAGATCCTTCTCGGCTGGTATACATCGAGCGGAAGTTTATCCAGTAGTCTTGAGCCATCGAAATGCATATTCACCAGGTTCAGATGCTCGTACCAGCTCAGCGGTATGCCGATCAGGTAGCCGGCAAGCATCAGCAGCAGATAGAAGCGCCGGCTTCGCTGCGCAGTAAGCACCCCCAGTTTGAAGAGTGCCATGCCCAGGAACAGCACTACCATATCATCGAAAAAATACTCGTGATAAAAAGTGCTGCTTTCTATCTCTGCAATAAAAGGGGTATGGTAGAGGAAGATCTCGGCATAACTTCCTTTTTGCTTCTTCGCGATCTCGGCGGCAGACTCTTCTCGGTATCTTTCGATCTTTTTTTGCGCTTTTTTCCAGGCCTCGGCCGAAGCTTTTTGTTCCTCGTTCAGTACGGCCCCGCTTTTTTCGAGCGCGAGCGCCTGTTCGCCTTTCAGCCGCTGCTGGCGAAGGGTTTGCAGACCGGATGTTCCGATAATGATACAGATCAGCATTACCGCAGCCGAGCACCAGAGCAGCAGCCTTGGTGTGGCTTTGATAAATGCATACAGGAACATCCCGCAGATCGCATATTCGTACAGGATATCTCCGGGCCAGAGCAATATGTACGCATTCGTCAGTCCGAAAAGCAGCAGCCATAACAGGCGTCGGAAATAAATACCGGCAGCGGTTGCCGGGTCGCGCTTTTCCAGGCGGCTGATCAGCAGAATGCATCCGGCTCCGAACAACATCGAAAATATCGCCCGCATGGTGCCCTCGAAAAATGTTGCAACGATCCACCAGGTATAATAATTGGGGCCGCTGTATTCCTGTAACAATTCCAGGTTGCTGATCTGGCGATAGGGATTAGAGAACCCGAGGATATTCATCAACAGAATACCCAGCAGGGCAACCCCACGCAAAACATCGATAATAGCGATCCGGCTGGTTTGATCCAGGGGCGCAGCCGGGCTTGCGGCCGTTCGCATCTCGTTTTCGAATGATCCGTTCATAAGCAGTTATTATTGGCTGGTACAGATACGATCTGTGATTGGCAGCAGTTTTCTGCCGGCATTATTCAGGCGAGTATAATTCTCTTGTATACGCTACAGCGAATCCGAGTTCATATAAATAAGTGTAGGCTGAACTTTGTCTTGATGGATCGACCGCTTCAATGCAGGAGTTTACCAGCCTTACCCCGCTTTTCCGGGCAACCTGCAACAATTGGATTGTGAGCAACTGGTCGGGCAGGAAATTGTCCGTCATTAGTCCTGGTATCGGAGCATCGATCCCCAGCCAGGCTGCCGTTCCATTCGAGTACATTGATCTGGCTGCTATGATCTCGCCCGATCTTGCTGCAACTGCATGATACCAACCCTTCCGGTTCACCAGTGCTTTCAGCCAGGGTTGATTGGGTAATCCGTTATAGGTTGCACAGATAAATTCCGCCCAGGCATCCATATTGGAGCTGTTCACTTCAAGGATTTCTACCTGCTGCCTGCCGGGTTCTTTACCCGGTATTTTCTGCGGATCACAAAAGATCTTATCGGTAGCGCCATAAAATTTAAATCCATTGCTGAGCATCAGCTGCCTGGCATCGGCCGGTCTGGAGAATGGAGTAAGATAAACCTGGTAAACGGCCGCATTGTTGCTGGCATAGAACTGTTTGATCAGGGCCAGTTGCGTTTCGTCCAGCGGTTCTATCAGGCCATGCAGGAATGTCTTATTGAAGAGACCTGCGGGCAGCGCTGCGGAGATCAGCGTCATCGACGCTGTTTGCTCTGTAACGATATGCAGCATGCGTGCGAAATCGGGCGGTGCGGCTGCGTACATATCGGCCCATGCCCTGCATTCTATTTCTTCCAGCTGAAAAGCTTCATGCTGCGAAATGGCAGCTTCGGTATTCTCGATCGTCATAATGTTTGATTAAGCGATCACAAAAATGCCGTGCTGGCGCTTGCGTTCATTTCACATTTGTTACATTTTCAGGTCTGCGGTTTTTTATTTTTTGCTTTTCGATTCCCTGCGGCGGAAGACATACCGTACCGAGTCCGTTCCCTGTCGGCCTGTAAATTCAAACCGGTCGGGAGAGATCATATGGTATGCTCCCTTGATAGGTTTGATCTCCTTGTCCATAAAATCCAGGGTAAGCCCGGCGCCGGCGCTGTCGGGTTTCAGAGAACCGAACTGCCTTTTACCGCCTGCGTACATCCGGGCCTGAAGGTAATCTTCTACATATAACCTGGTGTGCACGGTGTCCAGTTGTACCTGTTCTACAAGGCTGTCGCGACCCCGGTACTCATTGGTTGCTATCCAGGCTCCCCTGATGGGCAGCTGCGTTACCGCCTCGTACATATCTGTAACATTATCGTATACCGGATAGCCGATGCAAGCTGCTACAGTCAATATCTTTAACCATGGCTTCCATCGGCCTCCTATCTGTACGGGCGCATGTGTATCCAGCGCCTCGATCCGTTCATGCGTGATAAAAAATGATTTCAGGCGATGGTAATATTGCAGGAAAAGCACCAGGGTCATATACAGCAGGCTGCCTGCTATATCCTCTGCATTGATATGGTGCGTAAGGTCCATTAAAAAGATATTCGCCAACACTGGCAGCAGGATCACCGAAGCCAGCAATACGGTACGTCTGAAAAAAAGGAGCAGCGCGCAGATGATCTGCATCCCGCCGATAAACGAGCTGTAAACAGACGAATACCCGAAAAAGGCCCAGGCAAGTTTGAGCCCCGATGCCTGGCTGATCGTTACTTCAGAGTCGGAAAAATTATGTGTGAACTGCCCGTCTGTGAATTTGGCAAAAGCATAGATCATCAGCACGGTGGCCAGGCCATAGCGCACCATTACCGTTCCCAGGTACCAGATGCGCCGGTCGATGTCGGGATCCGCCTTTCTTCCGGCACGAAAAGCGAACTGCCAGAGCAGGGTCAGCACAATAATGATCGCCGGCCCCAGATAGAGATAGAGCTGGCTGTCCCATATCGCTTCTACATGGAAAAAAAACTCGATAAGGAACATCACCAGGAAGATATTTCCACTTACAACGGCGGCAACAAGCGCCAGTTTTTTGAGGAAGGATGGTTCGGATCTGTGTCTCATAAGCAGGCTCGTTATATGTTGTTGGGATGGCAGCTGTAATGTAATTTATAAAATAGCGTAGCTTAGCTCTTCCTATCCAACGATCAAATATCCAGGCTCAGGCACAATGCCCATTTAACAACTGTTAAATACGATGGAACAGTTTAAACAGTTTTTGCAGGCGCAATTTTCAATCAGATCCGACCAATGGGATCTTGTTTCCAGCCATTTCTGCCTGGAATCACTGACAAGAGATACCTACTTTATCCGGGAAGGAGCACCCTGCCGTAAAGCCGGCTTCGTGCTCGAAGGAGTACTGCGTTATTTTGGTCACGACGACAAAGGCGATGAACTCACCTGCTATTTTGCGGCAGAGAACGATTACGTGATCGAACCATTCTCATTCCCTACCCAGTCGCCGGCAACATTTAACCTGCAGCTGGTAACGGACTGCCGGATCGCCACCATCTCTTTCGAGAAAAACCGGTCGCTGCTCTCATTGTTGCCCGCCTGGACAGAGATTTCGAATACTATGATCCAGCGCGCGATGGCCGAATTCGCGAACCAAAAGAAAATGATCGCTTATGATGCTGCCGGGCGTTATGAACTTTTTCTGGAGGAGTACCCGCAGTTTGCGCAGCGGGTTCCATTGCAATATGTAGCATCCTATCTCGGCATAGCACAACCCTCATTGAGTCGTTTGCGTAAACAGATGGCCACTAAGAAAAATGAAAGATAATTTCTCTTCACAGTCACAGAACTACGCGCAGTTCCGTCCGCATTACCCAGCGGAACTTTTCAGCTATCTGCTTGGGCTCGTTAAAGAAAGGGAGTCCGCCTGGGACTGTGGTACGGGCAATGGCCAGGTAGCGGGCGTGCTCGCGGATCATTTCGGGTTGGTTCAGGCCACCGATATCAGCCAGCAGCAACTGGATCAGGCCATCTCTAAGCCGAATATCCATTACAGTGTTCAGTCCGCAGAAAAAACCGGATTCGCAGATGCTGCATTCGATCTGATAACAGTGGCGCAGGCCATCCACTGGTTCCGTTTCCATGAATTTTATTCGGAAGTGAAGCGCACGCTGAAACCAGGCGGATTGCTCGCAGTGATCGGCTACGGCCTGCTGCGGACGGATGCAGCGCTGCAACAGCTGCTCGACGATTTTTATCGCAATACCGTGGGTGTTTACTGGGATGCCGAGCGCCGCTATATCGATGAAGCGTATACGACTATCCCATTTCCTTTCAAAGAAATAGCCAT
>JAFBAN010000137.1 GCA_019247775.1 Chitinophagaceae bacterium
ACGATTTTAATGCGACCATTTCGGGCAAATTCAATATCAATGATCTCCCGGCCAGCTTCCAGGGATTTTTGAACAGGTACTACCCTACCTATGTGAGCCCGCCAAAGTCCATTCCGCAGAACCAGCGTTTCAATTTCGCGGTCAACACGAGTTATATCGAACCTTATCTTCCTCTACTCGATATGAAAATATCGGGGTTCAACGATGCCAGCATCACGGGTTCGATCGATACCTATAACAATGCAATGAACCTGGTTGCCAACGTTCCGTTCGGCAGGTTCGGGAATTTCAGTTTTGCGAACCTGGCGCTTACCGGTAAAGGAACGCGTGATACCCTTTCGGTGGCGGGAACGGTTGGCAGCATCCAGGCTACCGACAGTATCCGGTTCCCGAACACGCGCCTGAATATCGTTTCTTCCAACGATCATTCTGAGGTGTCTATACGCACCAGTGCAGACAATACACTTAACGACGCCGATCTCTATGCGGATGTTTATACACTGTCGGACGGTATTCGGGTACAGTTCAGACCATCTTCTTTTGTGCTGAACGACAAGAAATGGGCTATCGATAAAGCCGGCGAACTGGTGGTGCGCAGCAGGTTTGTTCACGCAGCGAACATCAGGTTTACGCAGGGGTTCCAGGAGATAACGGCAGAGACTGCAGAAGAAGATGCCAGCAATTCACAGAACCTGATCGTGAAAATGAAGAATGTGATCATGGGTGATCTCACATCTTTGCTCTTTAAAAACCCGCGCTTCGAAGGTGTTACTTCAGGCAATATCGTACTGAACGATTTCTTCGGCGATTTTCATGCCTCGGCAGATCTGAAAGCGGAACAGTTCAGGATGGATGATGATTCAATCGGACTGGTGAATATCAAAGCCACCTACAATGCAAAAACCGGGGAAATACCTTTTACCATCCAGTCGCCGAACGAAGGTTACAAGTTCAACGCCAAAGGCAGTTACAATGCAAAAGATACCACCGGGCTGTCGCTGAACACCGACCTGCAGCTGGAAGATTCAAAGATCGATATCCTGCATAAATTCCTCAGCAATCTTTTTACCGATATCAAGGGAACTGCAACGGGTAACCTGAATATAAGCGGCAATATTAATTCTCCCGACCTGTATGGGCGCGTGAAGCTGCGCAACGCGAGCATGAAGGTCAATTACACGCAGGTCAGCTATACGATCGATTCGGCGGATATCAATTTTGAAAAGGACGGGATCGATTTCGGACGTTTCAATATTCACGACAGGTACAAGAACACCGGCACGGTGAGCGGAAAATTATATGAAAAGGATTTCCGTAACATGCGTTTCGATTTTTCATTGGTCAGCAATAAACTGCTGATGCTCGATACGCGTTCTGCCGACAACCAGCAATTTTATGGCAAAGCGATCGGCAGGGTGAACAAGCTCACACTGTCGGGTCCGGAAGCAGCCTGTCGTTTGTATATAGATGCGGAAGCCAATGACAGCTCGCATATTTTCATTCCCAACTCGATAAGCCGTCAGAGCGGTTCGGCAGATTTCATCGTGTTCAAGCAATATGGAACAGAGATGGTGAAAGAGAACAGCAGCAGTAACCTTAACATGACGGTTGACCTCGACCTCACGGTCAACAACAATGTAAAGATCGATGTGATCCTGGATGAGTTGTCCGGAGATGTGATCAAAGCGGTGGGTAACGGTATCCTGAAGATACGCGCCGGCACCACCGAGCCGTTGAGTATCCGTGGCCGGTATAATATCGACAGCGGAAGTTATGTATTGAATTACCAGGGACTGATCCACCGGCCTTTCCTGCTTTTGCCGGATGTCGGCAACTATATTGAGTGGACCGGCGACCCCTACCGCGCGGATGTGCATATCGACGCTCAATACACCGCAGAAAGGGTAAGCCTGAGTGAACTGGTAGGCAACAATTTTTTCAGTCCCGTCGTACGCGGCTACCGCGGTGATGTTTACGTGATAGCGCAACTGCGTGACAAACTGAATAAGCCCGATATTAAATTCAGGCTCGATTTCCCCCAGAGCAGTCCCGTCAAATCCGACAATGATTTTGCGCAATATCTTAACAGGCTGGAGCGCGATCAGAACGAGATCCTGAACCAGGTTGCCTATGTGATCCTGTTCAATTCATTTGCGCCCCCAGGGGCAGGCGGCGGCAATGCGATCGTCAATCCCTATTCCATCGGCTACAATACCTTGTCGCAGCTGCTCACCAAAGGTATCAACAAAGTATTCTCCAATCTGATCTATAAGTTAACGGGCGATCGCAGCCTGCGTTTCGATGTGGGCACCAGTATCTATAGCAGTGCAAGCCTTCTCGATCCTAGTAACACCAATGCCGCCAGCCGCATAGACCGCACCAGGGTTGACGTGAAGCTTACCCGGGCTTTCGCCAACGATAAAGTGATCGTAACGCTGGGCAGTGATTTCGATTTTAACCTGGGCAGCTCGGCCATTCAGAACGCCAATACGCAATGGTTGCCCAATGTCAATATCGAATTCGTGCTCTCGCGCGATAGAAAGCTACGGCTGATCGTTTTTAACCGCGGCAGTTTCGATCTTAGTGGCACAAGTTTCGGCCGCCGCAACCGGCAGGGCGTGAGCATCTCATATAGAAAGGATTTCGAGAAGTTATTCGGGAAGAAAGAAGATGATACCGAGGTCAAAGTTCCCGCAGACAGTACCACGAATAAGGGGCAATAGTCGCCAGACTTCCGCCAGGGGCTAAAGCCCGGATTCTATGGGGTATGGGGCCGGATCGAGCCCCAGCCTGAAGGCTGGGGTTAATAGTATACAGTCAGGATCGTTTTCGCGGATGCAATGCCAACTACATCAACGTGCCCTCAGGCTGGCGACGATACAACAGTCTCATCAACCCCAGCCTCCCGACGCATTCATTCCGCCTTCAGTCCTGAGATGCACCTTCCGGATTGAGGGCAATGTAGTCCAGCAACTCCGCTCTCGGTACCAGTTTACAGTTCTTCAGGCGAAATACATAAAAGTATCGCACCGTTTCGCCTCCCCTTTTCTGTTCGATGATCACGGGCGCCTCTATGGAACTAAAGTACCTGCCATATGCCTGCTGCACATTGTCGGGCACGTTTGAAGGAACGATCGCATAAGCATCTTCACCTATATACAATTGTTTTCGGGCTTTATTCAGCCAGGCGAATTTATGTATGTCCTCCAAAGCTCCCACGCCAAGTACCGGCAGTCCGCTGGCTCTTGACGTATAAAACTCCAGGTGGCCGCCAGGAAACCATTTGTCGATCAGGATCGGAGAATAGGCCTGCATGCGGTGATGTGCGATATCATCTTTGACCAGTGCAGTAAATTCATTGCTGAAGGATCTCCATCCGGAAAGATCCAGGGTTGGGCAATATTCGCCAAAGTTCTGCCGGTCATGGCTGCCGAAATTAACCGGCGACAACCGGATCAGCGCCACGCCTGCAACCAGCGCTATTATCAACAGCATGCCGGCAACTTTTACCCCCCTGGGAATGATCCTGAACGAGCGGTGCTCCAGATACAATCCGGCTACCAGGAACAATGGAATATAACCCGGGCCGCTCCAGTGCGGCAGGGTGGGATTTCTTACGGAGATACCCCAGAAAAGCAGGATCATAGGGATGCTCATGCACAGCAGCCAGGTGGAAGCCTTCTTGCGGTTGAACCGGATACGTCTGCGGAGCAGGGCTACCAATGCAGTAATGATCAACAGGAATATAACCGGGTTCTGATAGGCGATCTCACCACCGATCTCTCTGCCCAGCATATCCCATTGCAGCGAATCATGTGTTACGCGCTCGGCATGGAAACGATACGTGATAAAATTATTCTGCAGGTTCCAGTAAACAATGGGGAACAGGCACAACAGCGTAACCACGAACCCTGCATACAGCCGCCAGTTCAATAACCAGGAGCGGCGCGTGATCAACAGGAACAACCCGAAACCGGCCCACAGATACAGTCCATGCACTTTACACAAACAGGCTAACCCGATGGTGAGACCCAGTACAAGCCAGGTACTCAACTTGCGCTCGTCGTTCATGATGAACAGATGGGCCATGATGTAGAGTGCGCCTGTCCACAAAGGCATCTGCGGCGAGTCTGGCAGTATGAACATGCCCGCAATAAATCCGGTGTACACAGAGCAGTTATAGATCAGCGCCGAATACCAGCCTGCTTTTTCATTGGCAAGCAGTTTTCCGGTCTTGAAAATAAACCAGGTGGAAAGGGAAGCGCAGAGGATACTTCCGATCCGCAACGAAACCTCGTTCACCCAATGCAGGTTAAAAGTGGTAATGCGGATCAGCCAGCCTACCATCGGCGGGTGATCGAAATGGTTCCAGTCGGGCTGCAGCGCGTAGGTCCAGTAATACACTTCATCATTGCCCAGTTCCAGCAGCGAGGCTGCCACCAGTTTCACCAGCGCGCTGATGAGGATCAGCCACAATACTTTTTTCGGATATTGTCGGTTCATGGTTGCGGTGAAGGGCAAATATTATACCGTTATCTCAGGAACGATCAAGCAGCCAGCGTACTGCCAGTTCATATCCCTTCAGTCCCAGGCCAAAAATACTGCCGGCCGATTTGCCTGATACATGTGAGAGTTTTCTGAAGTCTTCCCTCGCATGTACATTGCTGATATGCACTTCCACCACGGGCGCCTTGATGGCGGCAATGGCATCGCCTATTGCTACCGAAGTGTGAGTATAGCCTGCCGGGTTCAGCACAATGCCATCATATTCGAACCCCACATGCTGAAGTTCGGTCACCAGTTCACCTTCGATATTGCTCTGGAAATAGTAAAAAGTAACAGAAGGAAATAAATCGCGCAGCTCATTTAAATATTTCTCGAAAGAGGTGTTGCCATAAATATCTGTTTCCCGCTTACCGAGCAGGTTGAGATTGGGACCGTTGATGATGGCGATCTTCATGGATCGAAAGTACGGAAAAGGTGTGAGACGGGGGGGGGTGAGGCGTGAATCGTGAGACGTCAGACGCGAGACGTGAATGGCGAATGGTGAATGGTGGGTAAATCTTATGAACTAAAATTCCGCGGCTTGTGGCCGCGGAACTGAATCATTATTACCGGCAGTTCACGAATCAAGTGTAATGTCTCACGTCTCACGCCTCACGCCTCACGATTCCCGCATCATGCTCACGAAATTATCGAACAGATACCGGCTGTCATGCGGGCCCGGGGTGCTTTCGGGATGGTATTGTACGCTGAATGCATTGCAGTCTTTTAAACGTATGCCTTCGATGGATGAGTCGTTGAGGTTTACATGCGTTACTTCCACATTGGGATGATTGCGTACCGCTTCGGGATCAACGCCGAAACCATGGTTCTGGGTAGTGATCTCGCACTGGCCCGTAATGATATTCTTTACCGGATGGTTCAGCCCGCGGTGCCCATGGTGCATTTTGAATGTGGGGATACCATTGGCCAGGGCCAGCAATTGATGGCCGAGGCAGATACCGAATACCGGCTTGTTTTCTTTGAGGATCTCTTTGAGCGTATCCACAGCATACGGCATCGCCGCAGGATCGCCGGGGCCGTTGGAAATGAAATAGCCGCTGGGATTGAATTCTTTCAGTCTGCTTACTGAAGTCTTGGCCGGATGTACCCGCACATGCGCTCCCCTCGAAACCAGGCATTCAAGGATATGTTTCTTTACGCCGTAATCTAGTACCGCCACTTTCAAAGCTGCATTCGGATCGCCGAGCTCGTATTCTGTTTCGGTGCTGATGGTGCTGGCAAGTTCAAGTCCATCCATATCCGGCACTTTGGCCAGTTCTGCTTTCAGTGCGTCGATATCGAGTATCTCGGTTGAGATGATACAGTTCATTGCGCCCTTGGTGCGGATATGAGCAACCAGTGCACGTGTATCGATACCCTCGATCGCTACGATATTATTGGAGACCAGGTATTGATTCAGATCGCCTTTCGCCTGCAGGCGGCTGAACTGTTCTTCAAGGTTGCGCGCGATCAGGCCGCGGATCTTGATGCTGTCGCTTTCCACATCCGCATCCTTTACGCCGTAGTTGCCGATATGAACATTGTTCATGATCAGGATCTGGCCGGTATAGCTCGGGTCGGTAAAAACTTCCTGGTAACCCGTCATGCCCGTATTGAAACAGATCTCGCCTGTAGCGGTGCCTGTTTTGCCGAAAGAGCAGCCATGAAATACATTGCCGTCTGCTAATAACAATACTGCGGGTTGCCTGGTTTGCATCATGTTGTGTTATTTACGATTGCAAAAAAAGTTCATCCTTTCTAAAATCCCTGATAAATTTTCTCACATCCGGCCAAAAAAAAGGCATCAGCGGAAAACTGATGCCTTGATATCATTCAGACCATACTCATCAGCCTATTCAGCCGGTTTTTCTTCCACGGCGGGGGTTTCTGCTACCGGGGCTTCAGCGGGAGCCGCCTCAGCTTTCTTCGGTGCACGACCACGACGGGTTTTCTTAGCAGGTTCAGCAGCTTTCTCGATGGTTCTGCCATAGATCTCATTGAAGTCAACCAGCTCGATCATCGCTTTTTCAGCATTATCGCCGGGACGGATGCCCAGTTTGATGATACGGGTATAACCGCCGGGGCGGCCTGCTACTTTAGGTCCGACAACTGTAAAGAGTTCTTTCACTGCTGTCTTATCCTGCAGTTCGGCAAATACCAGGCGGTGGTTATGGCTGATCTCCAGCGCAGAACCGTTCTTCTTGGTTTTGGTGATCAGCGGCTCTACATAAGTACGCAGTGCTTTCGCTTTTGCCAGGGTAGTTACGATCCGCTTATGCGTGATCAGCTGGCTGGCCAGGTTCTGTAACAAAGCCACTCTATGTGCTTTCTTACGACCCAGGTTGTTGATTTTGTCTCCGTGACGCATGACTTGTGTTTTTTAACTCTGCACCGTGTCAGGATTTGCAGAGGTCCCACCCCCTAACCCCCTGAAGGGGGAATTAGAAAGCAGTATGATTGAAAATTCCCTTACTCCCTTGAGGGGGCTGGGGGCTTAGTTGTCCAGATTATCCAATCCAAGCTTATTCAGATCCATTCCAAAGCTCAACCCTCTTTCAGTCAGCACCTGCTCAATTTCAGAGAGTGATTTCTGGCCGAAGTTGCGGAACTTCATCAGGTCTTCCTGCTCGTACTGTACCAGTTCGCTCAGGCTGTTGATCTTGGCGGCTTTCAGGCAGTTGAAGGCACGTACTGAGAGATCCAGGTCTTCCAGCGGGGTCTTCAGCACTTTGCGGAGCTGCAGTACATGTTCGTCTACCACATCTTCCTTCTTGTCTTCCTTATTGTCGAAAGTGATGTTCTCATCGGTGATGATCATCAGGTGCTGGATCAGGATGCGTGAAGCCTGTTTAACGGCATCTTCCGGATGGATGGTGCCATCGGTTGAAACATCCAGTACCAGTTTCTCATAATCGGTCCTTTGCTCCACACGATAGTTCTCAATAGCGTATTTCACGTTCTTGATAGGTGTATGGATAGAATCGATAGCGATATAACCGAATACGGAATCCTTGATCTTGTTTTCCTCTGCAGGAATATAACCACGGCCTTTGGCGATGGTCAGCTCGATGTCCATTTTAGAGGTGGTGTCCATGGTGCAGATCACCAGTTCCGGGTTCATCACCTGGAAGTTCTGCGACAGTTCACCGATCATACCTGCGTTGAACTCGGTACGCCCTTTAATGGACAGGTTGATCTTTTCATTGGCCACATCGTGGTCAACATTCTTTTTGAAACGCACCTGCTTCAGGTTCAGGATGATCTCGGTAACATCTTCGGTTACGCCCTTAATGGTGGCGAACTCATGATCTACCCCTTCGATCTTGATACCTACGATAGCGAAACCTTCCAGTGAACTCAGCAATACCCTGCGCAGGGCGTTACCGATGGTCAGACCGAAGCCTGGTTCTAAAGGACGGAATTCAAACTGACCTTCGAAATCATTTGCTTTTTGTAAAACGATTTTGTCCGGCTTCTGAAAGCTTAATATGGCCATATTAAAACTTGATTTTTAAGAGTTATGAGTTTAGAGTTATGAATTATGAGTTGAGTTTTCACTCACGAATCACGTCTCACGACTCACGATTACTTAGAGTACAATTCCACGATCAGTTGTTCCTTGATGTTCTCAGGAACACTTTCACGTTCTGGATAAGTAATGAATGTGCCTTTTTTCTCAGCTTCATTCCAATCCAGCCAGCTGAACTTCGGGTTCTTGCCGCGGCTCTTGCTGGTTACACCTGAGTTATCGGCGCTGCGTGGCCTGTAGGCGATCACATCGCCTGCCTTACAGGAATAAGAAGGGATATTCATCACCTCGCCATTCACCGTAATATGCTTATGGTTTACCAGCTGCCTTGCTTCAGGACGGCTTGCTGTAAGTCCGAGACGGAATACAGTGTTGTCCAGACGCGCTTCCAGCAGTTTGATCAGGTTTTCACCGGTAACACCTTTCAGTCGCTGCGCTTCCTCGAATGTTTTACGGAATTGACGCTCCAGTACACCGTACGTGTACTTTGCTTTTTGTTTTTCGCGCAGCTGCAGGGCATATTCGCCCAGGGTCTTACGCTTGCGTGCGGCGCCATGCTGACCGGGAGGGTTGCTGTTCTTACCCAGCCATTTGCCATTGCCCAGGATGGGCTCGCCGAAAATTCTTGAAATTTTGGTCTTGGGACCAGTGTAACGTGCCATTTATTTTATTTTGCGATCTTTTAGTGACGATCCATCATCATAAAGATCTAAAATCGATGATGAACCCTTTATAGTCTGAAGTCTGGAGTGAGGAGTCTGGAGTTGAATTAATCAGACTCCAGACTCCTCACTCCAGACTATTCATTAAACGCGTCTTTGCTTAGGCGGACGGCAGCCATTATGCGGCAGCGGGGTTACGTCTTTGATAGAGGTAACTTCGATACCGGATTGTGAAATGGAGCGGATGGCGCTTTCGCGGCCGGAACCGGGGCCTTTTACATATACATCTACCCGTTTCAGGCCTGCGTCCATTGCCACTTTGGCGGCATCGGCTGCGGCTGTCTGTGCGGCATAAGGGGTGTTCTTTTTAGAACCTTTGAAACCCATTTTACCTGCGCTGCTCCAGCTGATCACCTGGCCCGATTTGTTGGTAAAACTGATAATGATGTTGTTGAATGTTGCCGAGATACGCACTTCACCAGCCGCATCTACTTTTACGATCCTTTTTTTGGCAACTGCTTTCGCACTGTTCTGTGCTTTCTGGGGTTTAGCCATTGTTTGTTTTTGAGGTAATCTTTAAAAAATAAATCCCGAATCTCGGGAACCGGTAGGCTCTCCTGCTCTTTCGAACGATCCAAGCCGGCGGATTTGTATTTTGAAATTTTGTCCCGCCGCGGCGGGACAAAATTTCAAAATACAAATC
>JAFBAN010000171.1 GCA_019247775.1 Chitinophagaceae bacterium
TGAACCCATTCACTACACTTACAGTTTCAATGATGAGGAAAAGACGGTCACCGGCCTCGTGCAGGAAAAAGAAGACCGGATCTTCCTCTATGAGTACCGGGGCAAACATATCGGTACCGAATTCTTCATTTCTTTTTCCACATCTTCCGTCTCGTACAAGCTTGTGAAAGTAGGGGATTGATTGCTGAAATATCTTATTATTCATTCAGCAAAAGACCCATCAGGTAATCGTTGTGGTACACATTTTCATTGCCATAACGATAACTCTGGCGGATCGTACCCTCGATGCGGAAACCCAGGCTTTGGTATAAGCCGATGGCCTGTTCGTTATTGACAGATACTTCCAGTTCTATCCGGTTCTTCTGCTCCGATCGCAGCTGAGCTATGATATGCTGGAGTATCTGTCTTGCATACCCCTTGCCCCTTGCCTGCGGCACCACCGCAAAAGTGGAGAGGTACACCGTACCCGATTGCCGGTATTTTTTTACCACCAGGTGATAGCTGCCGCAGATCCTTCCTTCCGCTTCCGCCACAACCAGCGAACCGGTATGCAGCAGCTCGCGGTAGATGGGCCGGAAAGAAGTTTCGTCCATGATATCATAGGCCAGAAAAGGATTGGTGGAAGTTTCCATGTACAGTGCATGCAGGGCGGTGATATCCTGCTCGGTGGCGGGCCGGTATTGGAGCTTATTCATGATAGAGCGAAATTACAGCAACTAACTACCTATTTTTGCTGCCTAATCAGCAAACTATGTCCGTTTTCGCGAATAAAGTGGTGGTGGTGACCGGCGGCTCTGATGGGATCGGCAGGGCCCTGGTAGACGCATTCGTACATGCCGGAGCCAAAGTGGCTACCTGCGCCCGCAACCACGACAAACTCTACCAGCTGCAGGCAGCTTATCCCGGCAAACCCCTGATGGTGCAGGCGACAGATGTGAGCAAGGAAGCGGATTGCCGGAATTTTATCGAAGCGGTAGTGAAGACTTTCGGCACCATCGATATACTCGTCAACAATGCCGGCATCTCCATGCGTTCGCTGGTGGCGGATGTAGAGCTGGATACGCTGCGGAAAGTAATGGACATCAATTTCTGGGGAACGGTGTACTGCACCAAACTGGCCCTGCCCCATATCACGCAGAACAAAGGCACCATCGCAGGCGTTTCATCTATTGCTGGCTACCGCGGCCTGCCCGGTCGCAGCGGCTATTCCGCCTCCAAATTTGCCGTTAACGGCTGGCTGGAAGCACTGCGCACGGAACTGCTCGAGAGCGGAGTGAATGTGATGTGGGTTTGTCCGGGCTTCACCGCTTCCAATATCCGCAATGCCGCACTCAATGCCGATGGCGAAGCGCAGGGCGAATCGCCGCTGGAAGAAGGTAAACTGATGACCGCCGAAGAATGCGCTGTTCATATCCTGGCAGCCATCGAAAAAAGAAAAAGGACGTTGGTGCTCACCGGGCAGGGTAAACAGACCGTTTATCTCAACCGTTTTTTCCCGGCCCTGGCCGACAAACTCGTACGCAATTTTTTCTTCAAAAACGGCGAACTGGTGAAATAACCCGTTCTGCCTGACGTTTATCTGTCGGCATGCCTATCCTTACCCTGACAACAGATATTGGCCAGCGTGACTATCTTGTTGGCGCAGTGAAAGGGCAGTTCCTCTCTTTGCTGCCCACGCTGAATATTGCCGATATCACCCATTATCTGTCGCAGGCCAATTTTCCGCAGGCTGCTTACACCTGCAGTAACGCTTTCAGGTATTATCCCTCTGGCGCCTACCATGTGGTGATCGTAAATCTCTACGATGCACCCGCCCGTCAATTGCTGGTTGCCAGGCACAATGAACAGTTTATTATTTGTCCGGATAACGGCCTGCTCACCATGATCACCGGCCAGAAGCCCTGGGAATTGGTGAGCATAGCGGTGAGCGACCAGCATACACTGCTGGAGCTTACGCAGCTGATCGCAAAAGCAGTAGCCGCTATCGACAGTACTGGCAACCTGCTGGCGGCAGGGCAGCCGGCGGATCAGATCGTTGAAAAATATCCGCTTCGCGCTACGGTAGGACCCAATTGGATGGAGGGACAGATCCTCTTCATCGATCATTTTGAAAATGTGGTGATCAATATCACCCGTAACGAGTTTGAAGAGCAGCGGAAGGGTCGCCGCTTCCGCATCATGTTCAAACGCAATGAAACCATCGATACCATCAGCAGCGATTACAGTGCAGTTCCCGAAGCCGAGATCATGGCCTGGTTCAACTCTGCCGGCTATCTCGAGCTCGCCATCCGCAACGGCAATATGGCCGGCCTGTTCGGCCTCCAGGGCTACAACGAACAAATGCAACAGGCTGCGGGAGGGATGGATAATAAGCTGTTTTACCAAACGGTAAGGGTGTTTTTTGAATAGTCTGTAGTCTGTGGTCTGTAGTCTGTTGTTGTTTTTAGTTCGGGTTTACCGCTAACATCCAACTACAAACCACTCACAACCACAGACCACAGACTACAGACCATAGACTAGTTGGTTTTTCCTTACTTTTGCATCCGAAAATTCATTCTCATGGCTTACGACGTAATTGTTTTAGGTAGCGGACCGGGCGGATACCCGGCTGCCATCCGTGCTTCCCAGTTAGGTTTTAAAGTGGCGATCATTGAAAAAGAAAGCCTTGGAGGCATCTGCCTCAACTGGGGTTGCATCCCCACTAAGGCCCTGCTCAAAAGTGCCCAGGTATATGAGTATATGAAACACAGCACCGCTTACGGTATTAATGCGGCTGATGTGAAAGCCGATTTTGGGGGTGTGATCAAGCGCAGCAGGGGCGTGGCGGATAAGATGAGCAAAGGCGTGCAGTTCCTGATGAAAAAGAACAAGATCGATGTGGTGATGGGCTACGGGCGGATCAAAGCCAAAGGGCAGATAGAAGTAACAGCAGCCGACGGCAGCAAACAAACGGTAGAAGGCAAATACATCGTGATCGCAACAGGCGCACGCAGCAAGGAACTGCCAAGTCTGAAACAAGATGGTAAAAAAGTGATCGGCTACCGCGAAGCTATGGTATTGCCGGAGCAGCCCAAAAGCATGATCATCGTGGGAAGCGGCGCAATAGGCGTGGAATTCGCTTATGTGTACGCCAGCATGGGTACCAAAGTGACCATCGTCGAATTCCTGCCGCGTATCGTGCCGGTGGAAGATGAAGATATTTCCAAAGAACTCGAAAAACAATACAAGAAATTCGGCATCGATATCATGACCAATGCATCCGTGGATGCTGTGGATACCAGCGGCCCGGGCGTAAAAGCCACCGTGAAAAAACAGGATGGCAGCACTTCTACGCTGGAAGCCGATATCGTGTTAAGCGCAGTAGGCGTGGTGGCCAATATTGAGGACATTGGCCTGGAGCAGAACGGTATCAAAACCGAAAAGGGCAAAGTAGTGGTTGATAAATACCAGCAGACCTCAGTTCCCGGCATCTACGCTATCGGCGATTGCTCACCCGGACAGGCGCTGGCGCATGTGGCTTCGAAAGAAGGCATCAATGCTGCGGAGCATATCGCTTATACGGAGAAGAAATCCCAGCATCTGCCCGATCCGCTGGATTACAATAATATTCCCGGCTGTACCTACTGTACGCCTGAGATCGCCAGTGTGGGCTTCACTGAAAAAGCCGCCAAAGATGCGGGTTATGAGATCAAGGTTGGTAAATTCCCATTCATGGCCAGCGGTAAGGCAAGCGCAGCCGGAGCCACCGAAGGTTTTGTAAAAGTGATTTTCGACGCCAAATACGGCGAGTTCCTCGGTTGCCATATGATCGGCATGAACGTAACCGAAATGATCGCAGAAGCCGTTGTTGCCCGTAAACTGGAAACCACCGCACACGAGATCCTCAACGCCATCCACCCGCATCCCACCATGAGCGAAGGCCTCAAAGAAGCGACGGCGGTAGCTTATGGGGAAGCGATTGACGTTTAGATAAGTCTGGAGTTAGGAGTTAGGAGTCTGGAGTAAGTTGGGGGTGAGAGGCTGAAGACAGGTTGTTGTCTGTATTCAGTCTGCTACATACCTGGTTGTATCCAGACTCCTGACTCCTAACTCCTAACTCCAGACTCCTAACTCCTAGCTCCAGACTTCTAAGTCAAGACTTATCCGCGGGTTTTTCTTAACTTCCTGTCATAACTCCCTTCCCATGCCATTCAAAGCCATACTGGACGATGAACAGTTCCGGATGCTTATCAATCATATTCCGGGCGCGGTGTATCGTTGTTCGGGAGATGAGTGGCTGTCGCTTGAATTTTTCAGCGATGAGATCGTGAACCTCAGCGGTTATCCGCTCGAATATTTCCTTCAAAGACCTAAGGATGGCTACCTCAGCATCGTACACCCGGACGACCGCGACGCACTCAAACGCAAGATGCATGAAGCGATCAATAACCGGCAGAAATATGAATTCGAATACCGGATTGTTCGCCAGGACGGTTCGCTGCGCTGGGTGTTTGAGCGGGGCCAGGGTGTGTACGAAGAGGCAAGGAAACTGCGCTATGTAGACGGCTGTATTTTCGATATCACGCATCGCAAGGAAGCGGAAGCAGCGCTGGTTAAAAGCAAGGAAGAGATAACGGAGCTGTCGGATAAACGCAGGCACTCCCAGCAGGAGCAGGAAGCCTTGTTGCAGCGACTTTCACTCGCTACAGACTCTGCAGCCATCGGTATCTGGGAGATAGACCTGACCAATAACCAGGTGATCTGGGACAAACGCATGTTCGCCATGTACGGATACCCGGATGGAACTGAAACCAGTTTATATACTGTGTTCGACAAAGCCATGCACCCGGACGATGCGCCCATGATGAACGAGATCATTGGCGATCTGCTGACGGGAAAAAAAGAGATCAACGGGGCCATTTATCGCATATTCCTCCCCGATGGCACTATCCGCTTTATCGAATCACATGCCATCATCAAAAAATCGGATACCGGAAAAGTGATCAGCCTGATTGGCACCAACCGAGACGTGACCGAATCTGTGCAGGTGCAGGAAAAGATCAAGACCCAGAATAAGATGCTGCGGGATATCGCCTTTATCCAATCGCACGAAGTGCGCCGCCCCCTGGCCAATATACTCGGTGTGATCGAGATCCTGAAAACCAGCGAGGCTGTCAGCGACCTGGAAATCTTTCACCATCTCGAAGAAAGCGCCCGCGAACTGGACCATGAGATCCGCAGTATCGTCAATAAGACGAATGAATTGGATGATGAGGCGTTCAGGTGAGATTTTGGAATTTCGGAATTTTGGAATTTCGAAATTGGGCCGGTGCAATTCGAATCCGCCTTCCTGAATCCAAAATTTCGAAATTCCAAAATTCCAAAATCTACTTAAATCTTATTTCTATTTTGCGAATACCTTCCTGAGGATATCGCTCGTCCTTGCCATAGGATTCTGCCGGATATTCTTTTCTTCATCGGCAATCTGTAAAAAAATGCCGTTCAGCGCGCGTTCGGTAACATAGGCGACCAGATCGGGGTTGATCTTTTGCAGGGTGAATTTGTTGTAGCCGCTGATCAATCCATTCCAGTATTTTGTGGCATCCACTTTCTGCAGCGACTGTTCGATCACTGGACGGAAGGCGTTGGTAAGCTCGACGGTTGTTTTGTTGCGGAGGTAACCTGTAGCAGCGGTATCCGGTCCCCGCAGGATAGATACCGCATCCTGGAAACTCATCTGCCTGATCGCATTTATAAAGATCGGTGCGGCGCTTTTGCATGCTTCTTCAGCCGCGCGGTTCATGCTCAGGACAGCCTCATCTACCTGCCGGCCCATGCCAACCCGGCGCAGCGTGGTCTCTATCTTTTGAGCTTCCGGAGGCATTAAGATCTTCAGCGCAGCATTGGCAAAAAAGCCATCCGGCTTCGACAGGACCGCAGTGCCTTTCTCAGCGCCCTGGGTGAGCGCGGCTTTCAACCCTTCGGCAATATCGGAGCCTGCAGCATCGGCCGCCGTTGTTCCGGATACGGCCTGTTTTGCTTTATTGATCAGTCCTTTCAAACCCTGCGACTGCGCAGAAATGCCGGCCATTGCCAGTACGGCCATCAGAAGAATATGCTTCATATAAAAGTAGTTGGTAGACTGCTGTAAAAATAGCCAGGCTTGCCCAGACGCCGGTGTGAAAGATTTCTTATTCTTTAGCCGATCTTCACTCCGGGTTATTATCTTCACCAAAATGAAGATCATGAAGAAAATAACAGGATTACTGGCCGTATTGTTAATGGTCTCCGGTATGAATACCGTATCTGCCCAGACGACTACCATCATCCTGTTGCGGCATGCGGAGAAAGACACCAGCACGGCCGGTTCAACGATGATGCAATCCAACCCGCCGCTAAGCAGGGAAGGGGAGCAGCGCGCTGCCCATATACCCGAGCTGCTCAAAACCTATTCGCCTGATGCTATTTTCTCTACCGACTACAACAGGACCCGGTCCACAGTGGCGCCGCTGGCAAAAAAATTCGGTCGCGATATCCAGGTGTATGACCCACGCAAGCTGGCCGATCTTGCAAAACAACTACAGGATATGCCGGGGAAAACCATCGTTGTGGTCGGGCATTCCAATACCACACCGGCACTGGTGAACCTGCTGATCGGTGAAAACAAATATCCCAACCTGGACGACAGCGTATACAACCAATACTGGATCGTAACCATCAGTAACGGCAAGGCGGAAGCGCGACAGTTAAGTTATTGAGTGAAATTATTCGGATAAAATACCCACCGGTCTGCTGACAGGTGCTGCCATAAAATCGGATTCTTCGATCCAGTACCTTTTATCCGAAGACCGACTGCGGAAAACATATTGCCGTGCGGTGTTGATACCGATCCGCTCCAGGTTCTGAACGATCAGTCCATGATCGATGATATAAAAATTAGCTCCCACCCCGCGCCGCACAAATACCGCGCTTCTGGAAGTAACGGGCTCAACAGCATTTTCAACGTTGAGCTTTGCACTGGCGAAATCAGGTAACAACAGGTAATACCCGGGTTCGAACAGGTATACCAGCACATCTGCATTGTCGAGCGTCCGGGTCTCGAATTCCTGGGTTGTAAAAAAATATTGGGTGGGTTTGTAATAGAACCAGAAACTGCCCCCCTCTGCCCGGGTCCATTTGATATCGGTGAGATTGATCCTGCTGAAATCCGGCTTCTTCGCCGCGGCGCTGTCTTTCTGCGCCCAAACAAGTATCGGCATAACCATTACCACCAGGATCAGTCTCAAAGTTTTCATAAGCAAATATAGGCAGCTTCCAGCCGCGGGCTACGGACCCCGGCTTTTTACCTTTTGTCCGTCCCAAACCACAAACCCCAAACCGAACTCCAAACTCCAGACTCCAGACTCCAGACTCCAAACTACCTCCTATCTTTGCGCCCTGATGAAGTACGAGAAAGAGATCAACCGGCGTAAGACCTTTGCCATTATTTCGCACCCGGACGCCGGTAAGACCACGCTTACAGAAAAACTGCTGCTGTTCGGCGGCGCCATCCAGGTGGCAGGCGCTGTAAAGAGTAACAAGATCAAGAAACATGCTACCAGCGATTTCATGGAGATCGAGCGGCAGAGGGGTATCTCCGTAGCTACTTCGGTGATGACATTCGAATACCAGAACACATTGATCAACCTGCTGGACACTCCGGGCCACAAAGACTTTGCGGAGGACACTTATCGTACCCTTACCGCGGTGGACAGCGTTATCCTGGTAGTTGACAGCGTAAATGGCGTGGAAGAACAGACCCGGCGGCTGATGGAAGTGTGCCGGATGCGTGATACGCCTGTGATCGTTTTTATCAATAAAATGGACCGCGATGGCAAGAACCGTTTCGATCTGCTGGAAGAGATCGAAAAAGAGCTGCGCATTTCCCTGCATCCGATGACCTGGCCCATCAACAGCGGTAAGGATTTCAAAGGCGTTTATAATCTGGATAATAAAAGCCTGCGCCTGTTTACAGCCAGTACCAAGGCCGAAGAAGAAGATACCATCGCCATCAGCGACCTGTCGGACCGTTTACTCGATGAAAAGATCGGAGAGCGGGATGCGGCGCAACTGCGCGAAGATGTGGAACTGATCGAGGGCGTATACGGTGAGTTGAGCGCCGATGATTACCTGCTGGGTAAAGTGGCGCCGGTTTTCTTCGGAAGTGCCGTCAATAATTTCGGGGTGAAAGAGATGCTCGATACGTTCATCCGGATTGCACCGGTGCCGAGGAGCCGCGAAACTTCCAAAAGAGTGGTAAAAGTAGATGAAGACGATTTCAGCGGCTTTATTTTCAAGATCCACGCCAATCTCGATCCCAAGCACCGGGACCGGATCGCTTTTATGCGGGTTTGCAGCGGCAGGTTCGAGCGGAATAAGTATTATCACCATGTACGGCTCGATAAGGAAATGCGGTTCAGTAATCCATACAGCTTCATGGCTCGCAGCAAGGACATTATCGAGGATGCGTATGCCGGCGATGTGGTGGGGCTGTTCGATACCGGCAGTTTCAAGATCGGTGATACGCTTACGGAAGGAGAAGATTTTTATTTCACAGGCATTCCTACTTTCTCCCCGGAGATTTTTAAAGAGCTGGTGAATAAGGACCCGATGAAGACCAAGCAACTGGAAAAAGGCATCAGCCAGTTAACGGATGAGGGCGTGGCGCAATTGTTCACCCAGTTCGGCGGCAACAAAAAAATAATCGGCTGTGTGGGTGAACTGCAGTTTGAAGTGATCCAGTACCGGCTGCTGCAGGAATACGGCGCCGCCTGTGAATTCAGGTCGCTGCCATTTTACAAAGCCTGCTGGCTCACCAGCGACGATCCGAAAAAACTGGAGGATTTCCTGCGTTTCAAACAACAGAACTCAGCCGAGGACAAGGACGGCCATCCCGTTTACCTCGCCCAAAGCGAATGGTTCCTGAACACAGAGATCACCAACAATCCGGATATTAAGTTCCATTTTTCAAGTGAAGTGCATAAGTAGATATTAGTTAAATTGGTTAAAGAGGTTAAAGCAGGAAAGCGTTAATGATGAAACTATCAACGCTACTCCAGACTCCAGACTCCAAACTCCAAACCCACCCCCATGTCCTACGACATCCTCATCATCGGCGCCGGTCCTATCGGACTTGCATGCGGGCTGGAAGCGAAGTCGCGCGGACTGGATTACCTGATCCTGGAAAAAGGCTGTCTTGTCAATTCACTCTACCATTACCCGGTGAACATGACTTTTTTTTCCACGTCCGAGCGCCTGGAAATAGGAGGGATCCCTTTTGTAAGCAACAACGCCAAGCCGAACCGGAATGAGGCCTTGGAATATTACCGAAGGGTGGCAGTATCGGCGCAACTGAAAATCCAGTTGTTCGAAGAAGTTGTGGAGGTAAAAAAGACCGGCGATACATTCAAGGTAATTACTTCAAAGAACAGAACATATTCAGCCAAAAATCTCGTGATCGCCACCGGCTTTTATGATATTCCCTTCCGGTTAAATGTGCCGGGCGAAGACCTGCCCAAAGTGACGCATTATTACAACGATCCGCATTTTTATGCTTTTCAGAAGGTATTGGTGATTGGCGCCAATAATTCCGCGGTGGATGCGGCGCTCGAAACCTGGCGCAAAGGGGCGGAAGTAAATATGGTGGTGCGCAATGAAGATATCGGGCACCGGGTAAAATATTGGGTGCGGCCCGATATCATTAACCGCATCAAGGAAGGTTCTATCAAAGCCTGGTTCCGATCGGAGGTCGTAAAGATCGACGAACAGCAGGTGACCATCCGTACGCCGGATGGAATTGTCACGATCGACAATGACCGGGTGATAGCCGCCACGGGATACCAGCCTGACCTTAGGTTCCTGGAGAAACTGGGCATTAAGCTTTCCGATGACGCGATCCGCAAACCTGCTTATGATCCGGATACCCATCAAACCAATATCGCCGGCATTTATTTAGCCGGCGTGATCTGCGGTGGAATGGATACACATAGTCTGTTTATTGAAAATTCCCGCGAGCATGCGGTGCGCATCCTGAACCATATTTCGGCCAAAACATGATCTTATTTGAAACAGAACGGATGATCGTGCGACGGTTCACGCCGGCCGACGGCGACGATTTTTTCGCGCTGAACGGCAATGCCGATGCCATGCATTTTATCAGGCCGGCAAAGAACCGCGCCGATAGCGATGCTTTTCTGCAGGATAATCTCAACCTCTACCTGGACGGCTCCATGCTCGGCCGCTTTGCAGTGTACCATAAAACGAATGGAAATTTTCTGGGCACTTTTTCTTTTTTGTATCTATCAGGCGAAGCCAATTACCATATCGGTTATGCACTTGTGCCCGAAGCCTGGGGCCAGGGCTATGCCACCGAACTGGTGAAGACCGGCACCCCTTATTTTTTTGCGGGCACTGATCATGCCCGGTTGTTTGCTATCACGCATCCCGACAATAAACCATCCCAGCAGGTATTGCTGAAAAACGGGTACCGGCAGGAAGGGCAGATGACGGAAGGCGATAAAATAGTGGAAATATTTATCATCGACCGCAGCTAAAGTCTCCATAATCAACCAGTTGAGTTCCCGGAGAGCCTGAGTACAACGCGTGTTGTTTTTCCTTTCTTTAACCCTTAAACTCCGTGCTTCTCTTTACCTTTGCGGCCTTATGAAATCGAAGACGCTGAAGAAGGACAAGGTTAACATCATTACACTGGGCTGCAGTAAGAACCTGGTGGACAGTGAGGTGCTCAGCGGCCAGCTGGCGGCCAACGATATTAGCGTAGTGCATGAGAATTCCAGGCTCGATCATAATATTTCGGTGGTGAACACCTGCGGTTTTATCGATAAGGCCAAGGAAGAAAGCATCAATACCATCCTCGATCAGCTCGAGCTCAAACGGAGGGGTAAGCTCGATAAAGTATATGTGACCGGCTGCCTCAGCGAACGTTATCGCAATGATCTCGAAAAAGAAATGCCTGAAGTAGATGCCTGGTTCGGTACCCTGGAACTTCCTTTGATCCTGAAACAATTCGATGCCGACTATAAAGCCGAACTGCTGGGCGAACGCCTGCTGAGTACGCCAAAACATTATGCATACCTGAAGATCAGCGAAGGTTGCAACCGCACCTGTTCCTTCTGCGCCATTCCATTGATGCGCGGCCAGCATGTGAGCAGGCCGATCGAAGAACTGGTGGCCGAAGCAAAAGCGCTGGTTGCGAAAGGCGTAAAGGAAATTATGTTGATCGCGCAGGAATTAACTTATTACGGTCTGGATATTTACAAAAAGCGCGAACTCCCGGCTTTATTGCACGCATTGGCCGATGTGCCGGGACTGGAATGGATACGACTGCACTATGCCTATCCGAGCAAATTCCCCCTCGAGATCCTGGATGTGATGCGTGAGCGCGACAATATCTGTAAGTACCTGGATATGCCCCTGCAGCATGCCAGCAACAACATGCTCAAAGCCATGCGTCGCAATATCACCCGTGAAGAGATGACCGAACTGATCCATACCATCCGTGAAAAAGTTCCGGGGATCTGCCTTCGCACTACGCTGATCGCTGGATTCCCCGGCGAAACACAGGACGATGTGGAGGAACTCAAACAATTTTTGCAGCAACACCGCTTCGACCGGGTGGGGATCTTCAACTACAGTCACGAAGAAAACACTTCCGCCTACGGACTGGAAGACAATGTGCCGGCCGATGAAAAAACTGCCCGCGCCCAGGAGATCATGGAACTGCAGCAGGAGATCAGTTATGAAAAGAACCGGGAGAAGATCGGAAAGGTGTTCAAGGTACTGATCGATAAAAAAGAAGCCGGCCGCTACCTGGGCCGCACCGAGTTTGACAGCGTGGAAGTGGACAATGAAGTGGTCATCCATTCCTCCAAAAAACTGCCGATAGGCGAGTTTGTTCAGGTTCGCATTACAAAGGCCTATGATTATGATCTGGAAGGGGAGGTGATTTGTTTTTGATTTCAGATTTTTCGTTTCTGGTTTCTGGTTTCTCGTTTCTGGTTTCTCGTTTCGGGTTTCGTGTTGAGATGAAGTCATCAGCACGATGAAAAACGCGAAACGAGAAATCAGAAACGCGAAACCTCAATCGGAAATCAGAAATCAAAATCAGAAATCCCAAACAACTGCTATCTTAGCCCAAAACCTTCCGATGCCCATCAACTGGAAAGGCGTATTCCCCGCCATCACCACAAAATTTACTGCCGACGATCAGCTGGATATGCAACTTTTCGAGAAGAACCTGCAGGCCCAGCTGGATGCAGGCGTGAACGGTCTTATCCTCGGCGGAACCCTGGGCGAAGCCAGCGTGCTTACAACGGAGGAAAAAGAAAAGCTTGTAAAATTCACGATCGAAAAAGCAGCCGGTAAGGTTCCGGTAGTGTTGAATATCGCCGAGGGCAGTACCCGTGAAGCGCTGCAGCAGGCTGCCTATGCAAAAGCCTGGGGCGCACAGGGCGTGATGCTGTTGCCGCCGATGCGTTACAAAGCCGATCATCGCGAAACTGTCACCTATTTTACCACCATTGCAAATTCGACCGATCTGCCAGTGATGATCTACAATAACCCGGTAGATTATAAGATCGATGTAACTCCCGATATGTTCGAAGACCTGACCGCCTGCGCCAATATCCAGGCGATCAAAGAATCCACCCGCGATGTTACCAATGTGACCCGGCTGATCAATCGTTTCGGAGACCGCTATAAAATACTCTGTGGAGTGGATACGCTCGCCATGGAAGAAATGCTGCTAGGCGCGGATGGCTGGGTGGCAGGACTGGTTTGCGCTTTTCCGCGGGAGACCGTAGCCATTTATCGCTTGGTGAAAGCCGGTCATATCGCCGAAGCAACAAAGATCTACCGCTGGTTCATGCCCTTGCTGGAACTGGATATCCATCCCAAACTGGTACAGTATATCAAACTCGCCGAAGCAAAAGCAGGTATTGGCTCCGAGTATGTGCGTGCGCCGAGGCTGATGCTTGCGGGCTCGGAGCGGGAACAGGTTTTGCAGACCATCACCGCAGGACTTGCCAGCCGTCCGGAATTACCGGAATACCTTCACCTGAACGTGTAAACTATGAATACCCAGACCCCAAACCAGGAGATCGATCTCGTAATGCGGCAGTCGGCTGCGGTTTTTCAGCAATACCGCCGCACGGATGCAAAAAGCAGGGCGAGTTTCCTTGAAACGATAGCTGCCAATATCGAAATTCTCGGCGACGCGCTGATCCAGCAGGCTTCTGCTGAGACCAACCTGCCCGCACCCCGCCTTACCGGAGAGCGTGCCAGGACTACCATGCAGCTTCGCATGTTTGCGCAGATGCTGCTCGAAGGCAACTGGGTAGAAGCATCTATTGATACTGCCATCCCCGATAAAAATCCGCCTAAGCCCGATCTGCGTAAAATGCTGATCCCGCTGGGACCTGTTGTCGTATTCGGCGCGAGTAATTTTCCATTTGCGTACTCAACCGCAGGCGGAGATACGGCCAGCGCATTGGCGGCCGGCTGCCCGGTGGTGGTGAAAGCGCACCCGGCGCATCTGCAGACCTCCGTGATGGTAGCGGATGCAATTGCGAAAGCTGCCCAGTCTACAGGAATGCCCGCTCATGTTTTTCAGCATATCACTGACGGTTCTTTTGATGCGGGCAAACAACTTGTCGAACATCCTGCAACGGCTGCGGTGGGGTTCACCGGATCGTTTGGCGGCGGCAAAGCGTTGTTCGATTATGCGGCGGCGCGAAAAACCCCTATCCCGGTATTTTCCGAAATGGGCAGCATTAATCCCGTTGTTTTTTTACCAGATACGATCCTGAACAATGCAGAGGCGGTGGCCAAACAATATGCGGGTTCGATCACGCTAGGAATGGGACAGTTCTGCACCAACCCCGGTTTGTTGATCGCCATGGAAACAGAAGGGCTGGATCGTTTTGTTCAATCCCTATCCAAAGAGATCGAAGCGGTGGCGCCCGCTAAAATGCTGCATACCGGGATCTATAAAGCCTACGGTCAGAAAATGGAAGCTGCGCTCGCACAAAAAGGCGTATCGATACTGTCACGCGCTACGGCAAAGCCAGCCGATATGGAACCATTACCTACCGTTGCCATGGTAGAGGCCAATGTATTTTTGAAAGACCTGCTGCTGCATGAAGAAGTATTCGGCCCTTATTCGCTGCTGGTGAAATGTAAAAACATCACTGAATTGCAGGATGTCTGGAGATCACTCACCGGACAACTCACCACCACGCTGATGGGAACTGAAAAGGATTTTGCAGCACATGCAGATCTGTTGCAGCTCGCAGAAAGCGTTGCGGGAAGGATCGTTTTCAACGGTGTGCCTACAGGCGTGGAAGTCTGCCCCAGTATGGTGCATGGCGGGCCATTCCCTGCATGTACAGACAGTCGCTTTACGGCAGTAGGTATCAATGCCGTAAAAAGATGGGTGCGCCCCGTGTGTTATCAGAATTGTCCCCAGACTTTATTGCCTGATGCGCTGAAAGATGGGAACCCATTGGGTATCTGGAGGCTGGTGAATAATCAGCTCACAAAAGATTAGGCTTACGCAATAACTTCCTGCGTGCTGCGCCTGTTGCTCCACAAAAAATAAAAAGTAGCAATAGTGGAGATGAAAAAATATACGATGAACACATATCGTATCGGTGCAAAATAGCGGCTCATGCCGAACCAGTCGCTAAGATAGAATACGATCCCCAGGCCAACCCCGTTCTTCAGGATTTCCCAATACCAGGCATTGATGTTCCGGTCCATCAATTCTGTCAGGGCATAGACAAACAGGAAAATAAATCCCCCGTATACAAAAATGCCCGGTGAGCCGATGGCTGCGATATGACCGAACATATAGCTCAGCAGCAAAAGCAATATCACCATCTGTGCCCAGATCCAGGCGAGAAATGTTGAATTCGCGCCCGTCTCATATTTTTCGAAATCATTCACATCGGTGATCTTGTACACAGGATATTTTTCAGCAACATCCGCAGGGCGCCAGCCTGTGGGCATCAGCCAGATGCGAAACTTGTCAGTGATATTTTTTGTACGCCATGCATCCTGTATCATCATCCACAGGTGCATGAAATTGATCTTGATCGGGTTCCAGGTCCGCACCGGGCGGGTAATACCGTACACCGCTTCTACTTCCGGCAGTTCTTCCTGGAATGTGCCGAACCATTTATCCCAGAAAATAAAGATCTGGCCATAGTTCTTGTCGATGTATTCCGGATTGATGGCATGATGCACCCGGTGATGCGAAGGTGTTACGATGATCTTTTCCAGCCAGCCCATTTTTTTTATATGCTGGGTATGGTACCAGAACTGCGCAAACAAATGCAAAGGCGCCACAACTGCCACCACTGATGCAGGAACGCCCAGCAGCGCCGCGGGCAGCAGAAAGATGGTGAACACGCGAACGATCGTTGAGATGCTCTGGCGCAATGCACAGGCCAGGTTAAAATCTTCGCTGCTGTGATGGATGATATGCGCATTCCAGAACAGGTTGTATTCATGATCTATACGGTGCACCCAGTAGCCGGCCAGGTCCAGCGCAAAAAACGCAATGATGTAGACAAGCGCCGTTGCCTGCACATGCACGATCGCCATATGATTTACCATCCAGCCATAGCCGACAATGGCGATACTCAATCCGAGAACATCTTTCGTAGTATTGGTGATGCCCGATGAAAGGCTCGAGATCATATCCAGATGCCGCACGGTATCATTTCCCCTGCGCCAGCCCCACCATTTTTCAAGCAGGACCAGTCCCAGGAAAACCGGCATGGCTATCAATAATATTTTTCCGTAAGTTTCCATTCTGCAATGCCTACAAATGTAAAGTTTTGTTGGATACGTTTATCAAGCCCAAACCCGCATGAAATCTGCCCCTTTGCCCTATAATGCCCCTGACCGCAGCCGGCTTTCCGGCTCTGTTTTCCATTGTATCGATGCTCATACCTGTGGCAATCCCGTGCGCGTGGTGGCATCCGGCGGACCGGAACTGGAAGGGAACAATATGAGTGAAAAACGACAGCATTTTTTGCGCGAGTACGACTGGATCCGCAAGGGACTGATGTTCGAACCGAGAGGGCATGATATGATGAGCGGCAGCATCCTGTATCCGCCCCATGATCCTGCCAACGATGTGGCGGTATTATTCATCGAAACCAGCGGGTGCCTGCCGATGTGCGGTCATGGCACCATCGGCACCATTACCATTGCCATTGAAGAAGGACTGATCCAGCCCAAAACACCAGGCCTCGTGAGAATGGAAGCGCCGGCCGGCCTGGTCGAGATCGCCTACAACCGGGAGGGAACCAAAGTGCGCAGCGTAAAGCTCACCAATGTACCGGCTTACCTGGCAGCGGAAAACATTACCGTCGACTGTCCGGATCTGGGCGGGCTTACCCTTGATGTTTCTTACGGTGGTAATTTTTACGCTATTGTGGATGTGCAGGAACATTTTCCGGGTCTTGAGCATTTTACGGCAGACCAGTTGATCGGCTGGTCGCGCGAGCTGCGCAAACGGATCAATGCGCAATACAGTTTTGTTCATCCCAATGATCCAACCATCAATGGCTGCTCGCATATTCTCTGGGCGGGAGCGGTGCTGGATCGGAGCTCCACTGCCCGCAATGCCGTGTTCTATGGAGACAAAGCCATCGATCGTTCGCCCTGCGGTACCGGCACTTCGGCCCGGATGGCACAATGGTTTGCCAAAGGAAAACTGAAACCCGGCGATGATTTCATCCACGAAAGTATCATCGGTTCGCGGTTTACCGGCAGGATAGAAAAGACAACCACGATCGGCGACCGGCCCGCCATCGTACCGAGCGTGGAAGGCTGGGCGAAAGTGTACGGATACAATACGATCTCTATCGATCAATCCGATGATCCGTATGCGTTCGGTTTTCAGGTTATTTAGGATTGGATATCATTCCTGACGCCTTCTATTTGCTTTGATCAAATTCATGGTTATGAACCTCAATGAAATCTTTAACGAAAAGTCCTTAAAGCAGAAGGACAAGGTTAGTAAGATCGCGGGATTGATTTTAGCCGGCACGATGGATCCAGATGCGCTGCTGGCGTTTGCCGGGAAATCAGCCGATGCTGAAAAAGCCAGCTGTATTGAAGCCATCGAATTCGCAACAAAAACACATCCGCAGCTTGCAACTGAAAACTGCCTGAAGTTTGTTACGGCATCTCTTGCAGACAGCGCACCCAGGGTTAAATGGGAGTCGGCAAAAGTAATCGGGAATATAGCTCCGGTGTTCCCCACTAAACTGAAAGCGGCAGTAAAACAACTATTGATAAATTCGGAGCACAATGGAACGGTTGTCCGCTGGGCAACTGCATACGCATTGGGAGAGATACTAAAACTCCGGACGGCATTAAATAAAGACCTGCAACCGGCTATTGAAGCGATCTGCAGAAGGGAAGAAGACAATGGCGTAAAAAAGAAATACCTGGATGCTTTGAAGAAAGCAGCGAAATGATCACCAGTTACTGTTTTGATAACTTTAACTGCATGCTGGATATTCGATATTCCTTAAGTTTACGCCATGAATGTGATCGTTATCGGCGGCGGGATCATCGGCCTCAGTTCCGCTTATTACCTGCAACAGAACGGACATCATGTAACAGTGATCGATAAATCGGATATGACCGATAACTGCTCCTACGGCAACGCCGGTTATGTTTGCCCCAGCCATTTTGTGCCACTCGCCACGCCCGGTATCGTTAAACAGGGATTGAAATGGATGTGGAACAGCAAAAGCCCTTTCTACGTTCAGCCACGGTTAAGCCGCAGCCTTGCGGACTGGGGCCTGAAATTCATGCGGACGGCAACGAACGAGCATGTGGAAAGGGCCGCGGTGCCATTGCGTGATATTGCGCTGCTCAGCAAAAAAATGTATGAGGAGTGGACGGAATTGCCGCAGTTCAGTTTTGCTTATCAGACCAAGGGATTGCTGGAGATCTTTCAGACCCAGGCTGGCGCTGATCATGCACATCATGTGATGGAAAAAGCGCATGAGCTTGGGTTGACCGACACGGAACTGCTCGATTACGATGCATTGCAAAAACTGGAACCGCAAACCAGGATCGAAGCGAAAGGGGCGGTACATTTTAAATGCGATGCACACCTGTATCCCAATAAACTGATGAGGCAGTTACTCGATGACCTGCGATCTAAAAATGTAAAGCTGGTAACGAACGAAGCTGTAACCGGCATAGCGCACAGCAATAGGCGGATCACCAGCGTGATCACTGCAAACCATGCATATGATGCAGACGCAGTAGTGCTGGCTGCAGGCTCATGGAGCAGGGAACTGGCGGAAAAAATGAAAGTGCGCGTGCCGCTCGTGCCCGGCAGAGGGTATTCTGTGACGCTTGAAGACTCACCCTATCATCTGAATCATCCGGCAGTGCTGGTGGAAGGAAGAGTAGCGCTGACGCCGATGGACGGGAACAAGATCCGTTTTGGCGGAACCATGGAGATCACATCCACCACAACGCCGCCGCGGTTGAACCGTGTGGCGGGGATATTGAAAGCAGTTGAACGCTATTTTCCCGAATTCAAAGTGCCCATGCCTGCGGTTGATAAGATCTGGTACGGATACAGGCCCTGCTCTGCAGACGGCCTGCCTTATATCGGTCGGGTGAAGCGCTGGGATAACCTGGTGATGGCAACAGGACATGCCATGCTGGGTCTGAGCCTCGGTGCCGGTACGGGTAAGCTGGTGAGCGAGATCGTAGATGAGCAACCCGCCAGCATGGATATTACGCCATTCGACCCCAACCGGTTTGGCGCCTGAGCTGCCGCTGGTGTAATAAGTTGACGCCATTCGCAGAAAGGCACCCATTTTGCGGGAACAGGGCATCCGGCCATGCACGAACGGCAGGGGTAAATTGTACATTTAGGACTTATTATGGAGCAACCAGCTAACTACATCTCTTACGAAAGCACGGGCTATTTTTCCAGGATCGTTACAGATTATCTTTCGGATGCCGGAACACTGCGTCCGTTCTATATGCATCGCCCCGGACCGGAAGGGGTGCGTAATGCCATCGCCGCCAGAAAGGAATTTCCTCAGCAGCGCCAGGTATTGGTCAATGCGATCCGGGAGCAATACGAGGGCATTTCCATTTCGCAAAAATTGGAACAGGCTGTTGCAGCGCTGGCAGACGATCATACTTTTACGGTAACTACCGCGCATCAGCCCAATATTTTTACCGGGCCGCTTTATTTTATTTACAAGATACTGCACACTATTAAACTCGCCGATGAGCTGAACAACCAGTTTCCCGGTAAGCGCTTTGTGCCGGTTTACTATATGGGCAGTGAAGATGCAGACCTGGAGGAACTCGGATTTGTGAACGTGGGTGGCCGCAGGCTGAGCTGGTCAACCAAACAGACAGGCGCCGTCGGCCGCATGAAAGTAGACAAGCCTTTGATCGTGCTGATGGATGAGATCCATGGCCAGGCAGGCGTGCTGCCTTTCGGCGCCGAATTACAGGCGATGTTCAGGAAATGCTACACGCCGGGGAAAACCATCCAGCAGGCTACACTGGAACTGGTGAATGAACTTTTTGGAGATTACGGACTGGTGGTGCTGATCCCCGACAATGCGCAACTGAAAAAACTTTTCCAGCCGGTGGTGGAAAAAGAATTGCTGGAAGGCTTCTCGCATCGATATGTCAGCGATACGATCATAAAGCTGGGCGCACACTATAAAGTGCAGGCGGGCGGCCGCGAGATCAACCTGTTCTACCTGCTGGATGATAAACGTGAACGTATTGAATTACAGGAAAAGACCTACAAGGTACCTGCGCTCGGACTTTCTTTTACCCAGGAACAGATTCTCGCCGAGCTCGAACAGCACCCGGAACGTTTCAGCGCTAATGTTATCCTGCGCGGTGCATTCCAGGAAACCATATTGCCGAATATCGCATTTATCGGCGGTGGCGGGGAGCTGGCGTACTGGCTTGAACTGCGGACAGTATTTGCTGCGGTCGGGATCCCTTATCCCGTGTTGCTGTTGCGTAATTCATTCCTGTTGCTGAAAAGATCGCAGGCTCAAAAAATAAAAGCGTTGGGCTTCGGTGCCGAAGACCTGTTCCTCGATGAACTTTCCCTTCTCAACAAGTTCGTAAAACGGAACAGTGGGCATCAGCTTAGCCTGCAACACCAAACCGCTCAATTGCACACGCTCTACGACCAACTGAAGCAGATTGCAGGAAGCATCGATGGCAGTCTGCCCGACCATATTGCTTCACTTCAGACAAATGCGCTCAAAAAGATCCAGGAGCTTGAAAAGAAACTGCTGCGTGCCGAACGTCAGAAATATGAAACGCAGCAAAAGCAGATCGCAAAGCTGAAGCAGGATCTGTTCCCCGGTAACAGCCTGCAGGAACGTGTTGATAATTTTTCACTGTGGTACGCGCAATATGGGAGATCCTGGCTGCGGCATATCTATGATGCGTCGGATCCATTTAATAAAGGATTTGGACTGATCGAATTCAGCTGAGGATGCCTTTCACAAGTTGTTTCCATTGGAACGCCGAAAATCCGGTAAGCGCAACCGCTGCAACGGCCTTATTCCGGAAAGCATCCAGCGGATTGTCTGTGTCTGTATTCGGAAGTTCGTTGCGGCCATGCACTTCTGCAGTCAGTTTTCTGTTTTCGCGCTGCACGATGAAAGTACTGGTTGCCTGTTCAGAAAAGAAATGTGCAGCTTTATCGTCTCCGCCCGAAGGATCAGGCGCAGGCCGTACGGTAATGCTGATCGCTTCCCATTCGGCGCAGCTGTTCAGATGTTTGTCAATTTTTTCAACCTTTACCCAGTCGTAGCCACCACCGGCCTGGCTGCCGGGTCCCGGGATATCGATACGGAAATGATCGCCGGGCTTCAGCGCGCGCTCAACCTGGTTGCCGTTCTCGTCTGTATGAAGAAAAGACGCGCTGCCGATACCGCTCAACCTGCTCCAGTTGTTTACATCGAATAACCTGTCTGTCGCAATTTTAAAAAGGCCTGCCGCTTTTTTATCCGTATCGGCCATCACCGAAAAGCTGGTATCCGTCTGATCGCCGATGTGTTGCTGAGGTATGGAAGTTTGTGCCGGCATGATCTACAATTTATGTTGGATCACGTAAAAAATATGCCAGCGCATTTTCAGCGTTGCACAAAAATCCGGTTGCCGGTTGAGTGGAATTTATTCATCAAAGCTATTGGGCCAGTCGCTTTTAAGTCCTGCGATCTTTGCGCTTACCTCATGCCCAAGTTCCTGTTTGTAATGTGCCACCGATGCGGCTACACCCGCATCCGAAGTGCCGATGATCTGCGCCGCAAGTATGCCTGCATTTTTTGCGGCATTAAGCGCTACGGTAGCTACCGGAACGCCATTCGGCATTTGCAGGATGGATAACACAGAATCCCAGCCATCGATCGAATTGGAGGACTTGATGGGTACGCCGATCACGGGTAAGGTAGTTACGGCAGCAACCATTCCCGGAAGATGAGCGGCGCCGCCTGCGCCTGCGATGATCACTTTCAGCCCGCGGCCTTTTGCGGTAGCCGCATAATCGAACATGCGTTGCGGCGTCCGATGTGCAGACACCACGGTCAGTTCGAATCCGATATGGAACTGCCGCAGCATATCGGCAGCGGCCTGCATTACCGGCAGATCACTGTCGCTGCCCATGATGATACCGACAAGTGGGGTGGGAGTGCTCATAAGCTTTTATATGCTGCAAGATACCGATTTCCTTTATGCCTGTTTGCGGAGAACATATTTCTTCAGAAAGGCTTCGCTGCTAGTACCTCAATCGCCGCAAAATGAAAATCGCAGATATCTTCTGTAACGATACGCCTGCAACCCGCATTTTTTGCGGCATAGTATTCGAGCCCGTCTTCGAGATCGAGGATTGTTTTGTCTGCGGCTACTGCTTTCAGATCGGACTGCCTGTTTTCTGCCAGCCGGATATGTTCAGCCAGTATGCCTATCTTCCGCCTGGCCAGTGTCTGGCCGCTTTTTTTCGCTGCAAAATAGAAAGCGATGGCGAAGCAGATCGGAGAACTGTACAGTTGGAAGCCTTGAACGCCGGCCAGACTCAGTACCCGGCTTGAATGACTGAACAGGGGATACTCTTTATTCAGTACCGATACCAGGATATTGGCATCCAGGAAAACCTTCATTTCCGTTTTTTCGATTTGAAAAATTCCTGTTTTTGCTTCCCGCGAGTAGAGGGTTTGGTGATATACTCCGCCTGGCCTTCCGCCACTTCGCTAACCCAGCTGGCCAATGGTAAAGCTTCCAGCGATGGATAGTGCCTGCTTGTAATGTTGCGGTACAGGTACTCGGTAAGCCGCGACAGGCTGATATTATTCTCCTCGGCAAACGCTTTTGCTTTGCTGATCACTTCCTCGTCGAAACTCAAAGTTATTTTCGCGTCCATGATGCCATTGGTTTCTTCCATCAAAACTAACATTTTTTATACGTACAATAATGAAATTCTATACGTATTAACATCATGTATTTGTACCTAAAAAACAATCCCGGCCAGAATGGTCAGGGTTGTTTACTTAGCTATCAAATCCCATCAATTTACATCTTTTCCTTCCTTGAGCTGGCCGATCATTTTTTCAACAGCGGTCTTGTTGAGTGCGTTGGGCGACAGCGGCAGGGCTTTTTCTGCATAGCCAAGCGCGGTCTTATAATCTCCGTTGGCAGAATACCCGCGTACCAGTCCCATCAGCGTAGTGAACTGGTTTGGGTACTTCTCATAATTTGTTTTAAATACTTCCAGGGCCTCTTTGTTCTGTTTGCCCGTAAGCAGGTTCCGGCCATATTGGTGGATCTGCTGCATGGTACCCAGGGGCACGGCTTCCTTCATTACCGCGGCGGCTTCTGCAGTCCTGCCGAGCTTGGCAAGTACCTGCGCTTTGGTAGAGAGGGAAACAAAATTCCTGTCGCCAAGCGTACTGTTCACCGCTGTATCGGCCCACTGCAATGCTTCTTCGAGATTCGTGTTGTGATCCACGCTCCACTGCGCCGCATTCTGCCAGGGCGTCCAGTAAAAGCCTCTGTCGGTGCGAAGCTCCCGGCGGAAAGATTCGATCTGGGTCTTGATCAGATCCACCTCGATCTTAAAGGGAATAGCCAGTTTTTCCCACATCAGGTTTACTACAGCGCTGTTCTCGGTCTGATTGGTGAATTCATATTTAAGCCACTCGACAGAGCGGTCCAGCGCCACGGGTTTTACTTTCACCCGCAATACGTCTTTGGAAGCATCGTAGTAATAACTGCCCCAGGAGGTATTGTCCCTGTTAAAAATAAGGGTGCATTCATTGGGATCATACGCCACAAAAAAACCGTATTTGCCTGCAGCGATCGGCTGGCCCTCTACTTTGACATCGGTGCTGAATTCGATCGTTGTGCTTTCATTCGAACCCGCACGCCAGGGAGCTTCTTTGGTAGTGCCGAAACCCTGGTCTATAAATCCCACCGGGACAAGCTGCCCCCAGATCTTCCCTTCCCGGCCTTTTACACCAGGGCGGTCATAATGGATCGTTACATCGGTCAGCCCGATCTTTTCGCCCGAGACTGCTTTTTTGTTGCCCCCGCTCGGCGTAATGGTGAGCAGGCGCTGCGATTGTGCAAGCCCGGCGCTAAGCAGGCATGCCGCAAGTAAGAATGATTTCATGTTGTCGGTTTTAAGTACTACAAACTAAGCAGCCTTCCCCATAAACGGCAGGATTATTTGACCAGGCGCATAAGCGAAGGATAAGCGGGCATCGATTGCCGGATTTGCACTAGTTGATAAGATAGGCTGAGATCTTCCGCAGCACAGGCGGGGCTTTGACCTCGACAATAGTGATGCGGATCGATGCGGTCTCCAGTGCATTGAACACCGCTATCTTTTTCCGGCCTATGGTTGTTCCGCGATATACGGTCTGGTAGCCCCGCGGTCCTTCCAGCTCTATGATAAAAGATTTCACCCGCTGACCCGATGCGATCATTTCTTCCAGCACCACCGTATTGATCTTTTGTTTCGAGGGCAGCTGAAACTCCAGCCTCGGATTCGTTTCATCCGCGTACCAATAAGCAGCTGCATCGTTATCCCGCAGATTGGATATGTTATTTGCCTTACCCGCTGCCGGACCCGTCTGTCTGAAAAGAAGATCTTTCGCGAAAGCCTGCTCGCGTAGTTTGCGGAAACCCATCAATGCTGCAGAATCGTTTGCATGTATGCGCCCCGTTCTGTCGGGCGGCACATTCAATAACAGGTTTCCGCCATTGCCCACGGAATGCAGGTAAAGGTTGAAAAGCGTTTCCGGAGATTTTACTTTACTGTCTTCTTCGGAATGATAGAACCAGCCCGGCCTTATCGATACATCTGCCTCTGCAGGTATCCAGTTCTTTCCATTCACATTACCCTGGTTAAGCGTATCGGTAGGCGGCGCTCCGTTGCCGCGTTTAAATCCTGCCGTATCGAGCAGGTTCCAGTTGGTGTTACCGATAAAGCCTTTCTCGTTCCCGCACCAGCGGATATGCGGGCCGATATCACTGAAGATCACCAGTTGCGGCTGCCATTTCAACGCGGAATCCTGGAAACGGTGAAAATCGTAAACCTGTTTCTTGCCGTTCGGGCCCTCACCATTAGCCCCATCCCACCAGAGTTCGAAGAACTTACCATAACCGGTGAGGAGTTCCTTCATGGTTGAAATATAAACATCGTTGTAGGCGGGAGTGCCGTAAGCCGGGTGATTGCGGTCCCAGGGTGAAATATAAACACCCATCTCTATTCCCATTTTTTTACAGGCGGCCGCAAGCGCCTTTACCACATCGCCTTTCCCATCCATCCATTTGCTCTCGCGAACCGTATGGGTACTGAATTTGCTGGGCCATAAACAGAAACCGTCGTGGTGCTTGGCGGTAAGTATGATGCCTTTTGCGCCGGCTTGTTTAGCTATCCTTGCCCATTGCTCGCAATCCAGTGCCGTAGGATTGAAAACCGATGGGTTTTCTTTGCCATCGCCCCATTCTTTATTCGTAAATGTGTTGGGCCCGAAATGAACGAACAGGTAAAATTCTTTTTCATGCCAGGCAAGCTGCTCTTTGGTAGGCAAAGGGTGCAGCGGTTTTGGCTGCGCGCTGGCAGCAGCAGCAAACACAAGCGAGCAGAAAAAGCCGGAGATCTTCATAACGGTGATTATGCCCTAAGATACATCGAATGTTGAATGGACAAGCCCTTATCGAACCGGTGTGTAATAGGTACGGTTTGAATTTAACCGCAAAGGCGCTGGGGCGCAATGATACGCAAGGGCAATGCCACCGCCGGTTTTCTTCGTGTTGCATCGCGTCCCGGCGTCTTCGCGGTTGCCCTGCCCTCAATATTCAAACTGTACCATTACTAACCGGTGAGGCCTTTAGGCCAACTGTCTTTTGTAGAGCTGGATCGTGTTCTCGTAACCGAGATAGATCGCATCGCAGACCAGTGCATGGCCAATGCTTACTTCGTCGAGGAAGGGAACCTGTTGTTTGAAGAACTGAAGATTATGCAGATCCAGATCGTGGCCCGCGTTTATGCCCAGTTTCAGTTCCCGTGCCCTGTTGGCGGCGATGGTATAGGGTTTCACGGCTTCTTCCTTACTGCCGGATTCGAACTGCCGGGCATATCCTTCGGTATACAGTTCGATACGGTCGGTTCCGGTTTCGGCAGCTCCATCTACCATCGCTACTACCGGGTCTACGAATATGGAAACCCTGAGGCCGGCCTTTTTGAATACAGCGATAATGTTTATCAGATAGTCTTTATGCCTGATCGTATCCCAGCCATGATCGCTGGTAAGCTGACCCAGTGCGTCGGGAACAAGCGTAACCTGGTGCGGTTTTGTTTCCAGTACCAGGTCTACGAATTTCTGCTCGGTGGGATTGCCTTCGATATTGAATTCAGTGGTGATGATCTTTCGGATCCGACGCACATCATCATACCGGATGTGCCGCTCATCGGGCCGCGGATGTACGGTAACGCCATCGGCGCCAAAACGCTGTGCATCTTCCGCCGCCTTTACCACATCAGGATTATTCCCGCCCCTGCTGTTCCGAAGTGTTGCAAATTTGTTGATGTTGACGCTTAGTTTAGTCATAGGGCAAAAGTATCGAAAACGAGTCTGGAGTTTGAAGTCTGGAGTCTGGAATTCTTTTCTACTCCAGACTCCTAACTCCAGACTTTTCTTAGCTCAGCAGTTTGATCACTATCGCCGCCAACACCGTCCCTATCACATGGTAGCCGCCGTCGATGGCATAGAGGCCGGCGGGTTTGCGGGTATAGAGATAGGAGATCGCATTGGAAGTGAAACTGAAGCAAACGCTCACCAGCAGACCTAATTTGGCTGCCTGTGCCGGGCCGCCCGAAGGTATCAGGTGCATCAGCAGCGCCAGGCCGGTGCTGGCGATGAACATCAGTACAAAGCTGCCGAGGAACATTATTGCCATTCCTTTTTTGGCATTGGGATCGTCCATTTTCAGTCCTACCATACGCGCCCATGGTTTTGCAAACAATGCAGGGCTGTACCAGAGGGCGCCGAGGATCCAGTAAGCAACAGCGCCGGCCAATATGGCCAGCCAGTGAAGGCCGGAAATCATTTCGCTAAGCATAAACAGTTGGTTTTGGGGTGATCAATAAACAACAAGTTCATAAATAATAATCATTAAATCAATAACCCCGCCCGCACTGTGCTTAATTTTGCGGTTGAATCGGTAGCTTCGGAACTTACGCTCCAATCTAATTACTTCGCCAGCATGGGATATCATTCTCTGGAACAATGCCTGCTCGATCTCGAAAAACAGGGCCAGTTACGCCGGGTAAAGGAGGAAGTGGATCCCTGTCTCGAAATGGCCGCGATCCATCTGCGCGTACATGAGGCCGGAGGCCCGGCACTCCTGTTCGAGCGGGTAAAAGGCAGCCGTTTCAGGGCGGCTTCCAATATTTTCGGCACCCTTGAACGCAGCCGGTTCATTTTCAGGGACACCCTGGAGCGTGTTCAGCAACTGATCGCCCTGAAGAATGATCCGATGCAGGCGCTGAAGCAGCCTTTTAGGCATTTCAGCGCCGCAGTATCGGCGCTCAAGGCATTGCCGCTCAGAGATCCGCGTAACAGGCCTGTGATGCACCAGCAGCTCCGGATTTCCGATCTGCCGCTGATCCGGCATTGGCCCCAGGACGGAGGCGCTTTTGTAACCCTGCCGCAGGTGTACACAGAGGATATCGATCATCCCGGTATCTCCAAAGCCAATCTCGGCATGTACCGGGTTCAGCTCAGCGGCAACAATTATACACTCAATCGCGAGATAGGCCTGCATTACCAGCTGCACCGCGGCATAGGCATACATCAGACCAAGGCCAATGCAAAAGGCCAGCCTCTGAAAGTTTCCTGTTTTGTAGGCGGCCCGCCGGCCCATACGGTGGCGGCAGTGATGCCCCTGCCCGAGGGCATCAGCGAAACAAGCTTTGCCGGCGTGCTCGGCAACCGTCGTTTCCGTTACCTGTATGATGATGGCTACTGTATCAGCGCCGACGCGGATTTCGTGATCACCGGTGAAGTACATCCCGGCGAGAATAAGCCGGAAGGGCCTTTCGGCGACCATCTCGGTTATTACAGCCTGCAGCACGATTTTCCGGTAATGCATGTACACCGGGTCTTTGCACGTAAGGATGCGATCTGGCCATTCACCGTGGTAGGCAGGCCGCCCCAGGAAGACACCAGTTTCGGCCAGCTGATACACGAGATCAGCGGAGCAGCGATACCGCAGGAAATACCGGGCCTGAAAGAAGTGCATGCAGTAGATGCCGCCGGGGTGCATCCCCTGTTGCTGGCCATCGGCAGCGAAAGGTATACCCCGTATATGCCGGTAAAACAACCGGCTGAAATATTAACGATCGCCAATCATATTCTCGGTACGGGGCAACTGAGCCTGGCGAAATTCCTGTTCATCACGGCGGCTGATGATCCGTCCTTATCAACAAAGGATCCTGGAAGGTTCATGCAATATGTACTTGAAAGGATCGATCTTACCCGCGATATCCATTTCCATACCAATACCACCATCGATACACTCGATTACTCAGGCACCGGTTTGAATGCCGGCAGCAAAGTAGTGTTTGCCGCTTATGGCGAGCGCAAGCGCGAACTGGCCACGGAAGTGCCCCGGTTCCTGAGCGGGATGCGGTTTTTTACGGATCCGCAAATAGTAATGCCGGGCGTATTGAGTCTGCAGGCAGACAAATTCATTTCATATGAGCAGGCCCGCGTTTCGATCTCCGCATGGAAGGAAGAGTTGACTGAGCACCGGAACGAATGGGCAGGCATCATGCTGATCGTTCTCAGCGATGACAGCGCATTCACTGCCGCCAGTCTCCGCAATTTTCTTTGGGTAACCTTTACCCGCTGCAATCCTTCCCACGATATTGATGGGATAGGGGCTTTTGTTGAAAATAAACATTGGGCCTGTACGGGGCCGATGATCATCGATGCCCGCATCAAGCCGCATCATGCCCCTGTATTGGAGAAAGATCCTGCGGTAGAAAAAAAGATCGACCGCCTGTTCGCCCGGGGCGGCAGCCTGGAAGGAATATGAGTTTGTATATTTAGGCTGCCCTTAACTAACTGTTGGGGCAGTTTCGCATCTAACAGATAAAGGCGCTATGACAAGATTGCTCAAAGAACTCCGCAACAGGAATCGTGCACTGTATTATTTCGGCTGGCTTAATCTTGTCGGTGTGTTAGTATGCGTGGCGATGATGCAGCTGTCCGATATCCAGGTGCTGGGGATCAATGCATGGATCAAGCCGGCAAAATTCTTTTTCTCAACCTGGGTATTCGTCTGGAGCATGGGCTGGCTGCTGGCTTACCTGGGAGAACCCCGGAAGATCAATTGGTACAACTGGATGGTAATACTGGTATTCAGTTTCGAGAACCTGTATATCCTGTACCGCGCTTCCCGCGGCGAACTTTCGCATTTCAATACCACAGCTTCCGGTTCAATATTGTTCGGTTTAATGGGCGCTGCGATAACGGTATTGACAGTCTGGACCGGCTATTTCGCCTACCTGTTTTTTCACCGGGAATTTCCACTGCTCAAGCGGCATTATCTCTGGGGGATCCGTTTCGGCCTGCTGTTTTTCGTGATATTCGCCATCGGCGGCCATGTGATGGCGGGCCTGCAGCAGCACACGATCGGCGGACTCGATGGAGGTGCAGGACTTCCTTTTCTGAACTGGAGCACCCAGCACGGAGATCTTCGTGCGGCCCATTTTCTCGGCATGCATTCTCTTCAGCTGTTGCCGCTGATGGGCAGGTATATCAGTCGCAGAAGTATTGTTACGGTACTGTTGTCGATCGTTTATTTCCTGCTGGTGACAGCCGTTTTTATCCAGGCGCTGAGCAGCAAGCCGCTGATCGAGTTTTATCTTGGGTAGGGGGGTGAATGGTCAATGGTGGAGGGATATTAATTAGTGGTCCGCTCAATTTCAGGTAGATAGTCCATGGTCCATAGTCCATCGCGCAATCAACTATGGACCATGGACCATCGACTATGGACCATTGACCATCGATTTTCACCCAACGATTAGCGCGCATCACGACCGCGCAGAAAGCCTGTTTTATTTAATTTGAATAAGATATGAAACGTTCCAGGTCGTTCTTTCGGATTGCATTTTGCTGCATCTCCATACTGTTTATCAGTGCGACAAAAGACCAGCCTGCAAACCAACGAACGGTGCTGCTTGAATTGTTTACCAGCCAGGGTTGCAGCAGTTGCCCGCCTGCGGATGCACTGCTCGGTGAATATGCGGGCTCGGGTGATACGCATGTTATCCCGCTTTCTTTTCATGTGGATTACTGGAACAGGCTGGGCTGGAAGGATCCGTTCAGCGCTGCAGCATTCAGTGCAAGACAACAGCAATACAGCCGGCATATGCATCTGGACGGCGTGTATACCCCGCAGATCGTCGTGAATGGCAGAACCGAAACCGTAGGTAATAATCGCAATGCCGTACAGCGACTGGTTGCGCAGGAAAAAAATACAGCCGCCGACGCATCACTCACCATAGACGGGATCAACGTCAGCGACAAAGCCCTCGAATTCCATTATCATATATCGGGCGCCGCAGCCGACCAGTTGATACAGGTTGCACTCGCCCAGAAAAAACTGACCACGGATATACGCGCCGGCGAAAACTCAGGTGTAGTACTTACGAACTATAATGTTGTTCGTGAATTCACTACAGTTCAGCCCAATCCACAGCAAATAGCTTCCGTTCCGCTGCCAAACGGATTTAAGCGGCAGGAGTATGTACTGGTTGTATTCCTTCAGAACGTCAAAAACCTGACGGTGACCGCTGTTACGGCCAAGACATTTTGACCCGTTTCTGTTAAAATAGGCCCAGGCATATACTTAAATAGCGCTGTTTTGCGTTAAAATCTGGGCAGATCGGGAAAAGGAACGTTAAAAGTTGCAATCAGGTATCATCACGGCACAGAACCTGTTCCTATTAAATTGAAAGTATTTCCTAAGTAAAACTTGTTTTATGACAAATGTCAAAACACTTGGGAGTAAGATAGCTGAATTCAGTCTGTACACACTCCTGATCTTCGCGATCCTGATCCTCATTAATTGGGGTAACAGGCAGATGGCTGCCAGAGCAGGTACACCCACAGCAACCGCTGTTTATAAATCAACGCCTACTACTACGGACAGCAGGAATAGTTAGCGGTCACGCTCCGGCGAATTTGCTTTTAGCGGTCTGTTGAACAACCTTAGTCTGAAAAATAACTCCGACTGAATAGGTATTCTGTTGTTTCCCCCATTATAGAAATCGATGAAAAAAATGCCGGCCCTGAATCCCATCTGCCAATTCGCTTTTTCATAAACCGCCTGCGCATTAACCCTGAACTGGTGTTTTCTGAAATATACCCAGCTGCTATCCTGTAGCGGGCCATAAAAGCTTGTTTGAGTGATCGTGCCCGAAGGATCGGTAGGCGTATTTTTCTTTTCTGTGATCCGGTCCGTGCGGAGATTGGCTTTACGCCACGAATAGTTCTCTATCCCTCCGCCCAGCCACCAGTTCTTTCCAACATGCTTTTCATACCGGAACCCTATCGAATAACCGAATACTTTGCGCAACACCAGCTGGTCTGTGATCGTTGTCAGTTGATCAACCGGCTGGAATTTCGACGCATAAGGTTTATCGGGCAAAACCATCGTAGCGAAAGGATGGAAATCGAGGCTGAACCTGTTCTCATCCGAACGGAAACTTACCCATACAGCGGGTAACGCCGATCTGTAAACTGCATTGTTGCCATCCGGTCCTGAAAAATACCGGTCCGCACCGTTCAGCGGTATTTGAAAATTCCATTGCAGTCCTGCTTCCACACTGCCATGCCTGCCGGACTGTGCTTCAATTGCCGCCATGTTTTTCGCCGTATCTGCCGGCGGCGATTTCTTCGCTGGTTCCGGCACTGTTGCTTTTGCTGGCGCAGGCACTATTGAAGTATTGACGGCATTCATGGTGCTATCTGCCTGTTCCTGTCCGTTTTTCTGAGGGGTCTGTTCACCTGAATTGAACCCTGAGAACTCATTGTTTGGCTTTTTTCTTTTGCGCCCTGATAAAGAGCGGGAATTTGATGGCGAACCAACAGTAACTGAAACACTGTCTTTCCCGTTCGTTTTAGGTGCAGCAACGCTGAATTGCCTGCTCGTTTTGGAAATTATATTCCGGTCTGCAGAATTCCGGCGTGTATTGTTCCTTAACAACAGCGCAATGCCGGCAACCAGCAGCAGCAGGCCGAGACCGATAATGCGTCTGCCGGTCTGGCCCCCCGGTCCTTTTCCAAAAGGGATGGGCGCTAAACCGTCATCGTCTTCCTCCAGGCGCCTGCGCATATCGGCCCAGGCAGGTTCCACGGGCGGCACATGGAGCGAGGGGTCAGACTGGTCGATATGGTTCAGGTCATTCAGGTCCATAATCAGTTGGAATAATGTTTTTTAAAGACTTCCCGAAGTTTGTTCCTGGTTTCACTCAGGTGCCATTTAACTGTTCCGTCCCGGATCCCCAATCGTACGCTGATCTCTTTGATCGAATAGCCTTCGAGATAGAACAGCGTGCACACAACGCGTGTAGCGGGCTGCAATGCATCGAGCAAAACATAGATATCCTTCTGCTCCAGTTTTTCCAAAGGATTGGTTCCGGCGATCTCTATACTGTCATCCGGTACCGAGGTAAACCATCGTTGGCGCGGCAATTTGTCGAGTGCGGTATTGCGAACTACCGTATAGGCCCAGTTGAAAAATGTTCCCTTGCCCGGCTGGTATGCGCTGAGGTTCCGGAATACTTTCAGCATCCCGTCATTCAATGCCTCCAGCGCATCCCGGTCATCGGGAAAAAAACGCCGGCACAGCAGGAACAGCGGACGGTAAAATCGCTTGTACAATTCTTCCTGCGCATTCCTGTTATCGACCAGGCAGCCTTGTATCAGTTCGTCGAGTTCCTCCAGTATCGGTTTTATTTATAGTAATAAGATGTTTTGAATGTTTTATTAGCCTGCGAACCGGCGACAATAGCTGCACTGACGGGTTTCCCGTCGGTCCGGTACTTATAGCTTATCCAGTTTGTATCGGATAGGGCGGTGGGGAACGGATAAATATTGACCTGCCTGGTCATATTGTTCGGTGAGATACGGTCAAGCCAGCGCAACTCATAGTTGATCGCATTGTTTGCAAACAACGGGTTTACGGCCGAATCATAATCGAACAGGTAGGTGATGGTAACCCTGCCATTATCGGGCAGAGGGGTATTGTAATTGGGAGCATATTCCTGTCTCTTGATGATATTGCCGCGACTGTCGTAGCTCCATGTATGGTAGACAGTAAGTCTCCGTGGCCCCTGGGAAACAACCGTATAGAATAATGTTTTGTTCACCCGGCCATCGCTGTCGTATTCGAATACGGTGCTGTCAATACCGGCATGCAGGGTGTAGGAGACTTTATTACCAGTAGCCGACTGGTAAAACACATAGGTTGCGGACCCGGGTTGGGATGCATAGTACATTTTGTAAACCCGGCCTGTAGCGTCATACTCAAAAATCGTACTGTAATTCTCGGAGATACATCGACCCGATGCATCGTATTGAAAACTGGTAACGATGCTGTCTGTTGAGCTCACAGTTACCATTCCTGCCAGCAACTGGCCGTCCGGCGAAACAGTGCCCGTGGACGGATCATCCGGCACCCCGTTCAATTTCTTTTCGCAGGCTAACAGCATCATCAGCAAAAAAGCAAGACAAAGCAACTGTTTATGCATGGCATGTTTTTCTACAGTTAACGGCCGGGGTAGGGCTGGAGGTTGGGTAAGATAAAAAAAATCAAGACAGTTGCGGCCGGCCATCCCGCTGCGGAATATCGTCGCCACCCAACCTGCCGCACGGAATAATCGTTTAACTTTAAACAGCATTAGCACCGATATTATGAAAGCGCTGGTCATATCATGCTTATTACTGGCTGTATGCTTCAACGGTATGGCGCAATGTGCCAGCGGCACAAATGTGTTCACAGAAACATTCGGCGGCAGTTTTTCTTCGGTTGATATCGGTCCCGCTATTGCCAACGGCGCTTCATCCTATCGCTATAACGGAACAGGCTCCCTGCAGGAAGGCGAATATGGACTCCGCAAACATACCGGCGGCATGAATAACTGGGTGGATGGCAGCGATAACACGGGGCGCGGTGGTTATATGATGATGGTCCGCACCAAACCCGGCCAGCCGGATTTTTACCAGGCTGCCGCCCAGGGATTTTGCCGGGCACAGAGCCAGGGTATCTGTTTTTCTGCCGCCAGTCTCAGTAAAAAAGGTTCAGGTCGGGATATCACCATTCTCGTAGAAGTGCGCAATGCTACCAACAACAGCCTGCTGGCGAATTTCAGCTCCACGCCGCTTAAAAGCAACGACACCATCAGCTGGAGCAGCTTTTCTTTTTTCTATTCACTGCCCAAAGGAGTAAGCTCGGTTACGGTCCGGTTTTCATTCAGCTCAAATTCTGTCCCCGATGATTTTGCCATCGACGATATCAAAGTGATCAATATCGGCACCAGTGTCGTTAATGGAAATGAATCCGGCGTGTACCCGCTGATCAACGGAAAATATGAATATCCCGTCTTCGCCTGCCTGAATGAAAAAGTAACTTTCACCATGCCGGGCGCTACCGGCCCCGAGTTCCAATGGGAGCGTATGAAGCCGGATTACACCTACGAACCGATTCCGGGCGCCAATCAAAGTACGTATACGATCGATTCAGCCAAACGCGACGACTCACGTTTCTATCGGTTGCGGGTGGCCGATTCCGGGTATATCGCATCTGCCAATTGTTCCTCGCCTTCCAGTCCTGTTGGTCTTTACGTAGATCCCCAGCCAGCCATCGAATCCAACGGCCCTGTCTGCGAAGGCAGTCCGCTCGATATAGCCGTAACGGTCGGCAGCTCTGTTACCTGGACGGGCCCGAACGGCTTCACCGCTTCGGGCAACAGGATCAGCATTCCTGCAGCGAGGATGCGGGATTCAGGTTTGTATCAAGCTAAAGTTTTTTTCAATACCTCCTGCCAGCTCACAGTGGATGTGAAAGCCAATGTTGAAGTGAAGAAAAATCCTTTCTCATTGCGGCTTCCTGCAGATACTTCGGTCTGCAGGGGCAGATCGGTATTGCTGGATGCAAGTAATCCCGGTGCACTGTACACCTGGTCAACAGGCGATAACCAGCCCGCGATCACCGTTAAGGACGAAGGGGTCTATACGGTGCTTGTCAGCGATGGAAAACTATGCAAACTGTCCGCGTCTTCCAATGTACATGTGATCAGCAGCCCTTCGGTCCGGTTACGCAGTGATACCTCACTCTGCCTGGGCGACACTATCCAGCTCACCGGCACCACGGTCAATGCCGCCAGTATGCGCTGGTCAACCGGGGCAACTGCGGCGGCCATTAAGGTTGCAACAGGCGGCGTCTACACATTGCAGGTATTCAACGACTGTGGTGCTGCAAGCGCTTCCGTTAAGATTGACATGATCCGCTGCTCGGAAGATCTGCTCGTGCCAACCGCATTCAGCCCGAACAAGGATGGACTGAATGATGTATTCAAGCCGGTATTGGATGCAAGTATCAGCCGCTATCAGTTGAATATCTACAACCGCTGGGGGATAAGCCTCTTCACATCCTACGATATCAGCAAGGGCTGGGATGGAACGGTGAACAAACTGCCGCAAAATCCCGGTGTATATGTATGGGTGATCGAGTATACGAGTAAATCCGGCAAACACCATACACTGAACGGTACGGTCACCTTGGTACGATAAAGTGAAATATTTTAACGCTCAGTTCACGATCACAAAATCAGGTCTTTTTACCAGCTGGCTTACATACCTGAACCGCAGATCGGTGTTGAAAGTAATATTCCACGGCGGCAGGCTGCCGGTGGTCCGGGGGTAGTAAAATGCTTTCAATTCCATAGTGCCGAATACGAGGTTCTCATTACGCGTTCTGACGCCGCCGCCTACCGCTGTATAAATATCGCCGGTTTCGAGCTGACGGCCGATCGGTTTCAGGTACGTGACATTCGTAAAAACAAAAGGCGCGAAACTGAAGCCCAGGAATTTCCAGGTATTGTAAAAAACCGATTCTGCATTGATGGTGGCACGGGTGGATGCTTTCAATTCAGGATCATTCAGCTGCGGAATACCATAATCGCTCGATAAACGCAGCGGCTCATTCTGAACCGTATTGATCAGTTGGGTAATGCTGCCGCTCACAAAATGCCGCAGGTACCAATGCCCGCCCAGCGGGCGCAGTTTGGAAAAAAAATCGAAACTGGTAAGAAAACTGATGTCTTCGATCCTCGCATTGTTATAATAAGCTCCCAGCCTCAGCGCATAGCTCCAGTAATCCTTGCCCCGCGAAAAATAACTGCGTTCATAACTGAATCCCGCATAAGGTCTCGATACATTGTTCCTGTTACTCCAGCCCCCGGTGAACGAGAGATTGAAACCTTCTGGCACGTCTTCATTGCGGCCGAACCCGTAAAGAAAGTTGGTATGATAATAATCCTGTTCAAAAATGGTGAACGCCCCGAGTATGCTTACGAGATTTGAGTAATTGATATTGTAATTGTTCTTTACGATATCCGGCATGGCAAAATAAGTGCGGTGGATACCGCGCACCGAGATCAGCTTCCTGAACCTCGACTTGAAATTCTCCTTCAGCTGTTTTCTTGCGCCGATATTGTGCCCGATCCATCCATCCAGCAAGCGGTAATTGTATTTGAAATCGGAATTGTACAACGAATCTGGCAGGTAAACATTCTGCGTGCTATGCGTAGCGATCTCGAATGCGCCGGTCCAGGAGTGATAAGGACTGACCAGCGGCAGTTCACCATTGATATAAGCCGTTTTTTCTTCGCGGCGGCCACTGTTATAGGCCGGCGCCTGTGTCTGGTAGCCGATAGCCAGGTTGAAAAAACTTCCATTCCAGTTCCGCTTCAGGAATTCTGCGCCGAATCCGTATCGCGGACGACGGTCCATGTCGAAAAAATGCTGCACCTGCACGCGGTTGCCCGTACCGAAAAGATTATCATCGTTCACTTCAAAACTCAGGCTCTTGGCCGAGCCTGCATCCATACTGCCGCCGATGGGGAATACGTCCTTACAGATCACGATCACATCCACCACTTTAGGGTCCAGCTCCGTTTCGCGTACGGTGATACGCGCATCCTGCAGGTAAGAAAGCTGACGCAGGTATCGTTCATTATCGGCCAGCAGGGCCGGGTACAGGGTATCGCCTTCTGAAAAGAAAAGACTGTTGAGAACAACACGCTTGGCGGTGGTGGTATGCAGCGCTTCGCCGATATCACTGAAAATATTGCGCACGACCTTGCCGGTATCGTTCACCGATTTGTCGAAGCTGATCTTCTGGATAAAAATATAACGGATCAGTTTGCCGCGGTAAGGCGTAAAAGCAGCTTCATTCTTTTCGGCGCCGTCCTCAGGTAATGCCGGATCGGGATTATTGACCGAAAGACTCCGCCCGATCTTGCCAAGCAGTCCTTTTTTATGCGCCAGAAAAAAAACCGTATCGGCGAGGGTTTGCTGCTGTGCATTGATATCGGCAGCCAGGCTGCACAATAACAGGATGAGAACAAAATGCCTGTATGGATATGAACGTAAAGCAATCATGATTCCAGCCCGCGGTTTACACTGGTTGAAGATAACTATTCAAAATCTACGCCACCGGACCGCCGGCTAACGGTTTTTCCATTACGATGAACTCAAGATCCTGTTTGGGAAGGCCGAAAGCAGCATCTGCCGGAAAAGGCTTCCGCTCTCCGGTAAACCTGTAACCATGTCGCTCATACCACGCGATCAGCTCATGACGCACCGAGATCACGGTCATGGTGATAGCCGTGCAGCCATGAGCTTCAGCATACGTCTCCGCAGCCTTTAGCAACTGCTTGCCAATACCTTTAGCCTGCAGCGCGGGCGACACGGTGAGCATGCCAAGGTACA
>JAFBAN010000211.1 GCA_019247775.1 Chitinophagaceae bacterium
CCTGACGAAGTTCAGCAGGTCGAAATCATAATACTGTCCTTCACCGCTGCCAACCGGTACCTGCAGGTAATCAGCGAGTGATTGGTAGATCTTCTTTATTTCCGCAATGGGAGGGAATCTTCGGGCGGGCAGGTTTTCCAGCGCTTCCTTATCTGCATGCTGGTACAGCAGTACGGCGAAAGATTTTTTTCCATCGCGGCCTGCCCTGCCGGCTTCCTGGTAATAATTCTCCAGGCAATCGGGCGCATCGAAATGAATAACGGTGCGTACATCGGGTTTATCGATACCCATACCGAAGGCATTGGTGCAGACGATCACCCGGGTTTTATTGGCGATCCAGGACTGCTGTTTGCTGTTTCTCAGTTCCTGCGGTAATCCGGCATGATAAAAATCTGCAGCTATGGAATGAAGGCCCAGCAACTGCGCCAGTTCTTTTGTCTGCTTGCGGCTTCCGCAGTACACGATGCTGCTTCCGGGAACTTTATTGAGGATATCGATAAGCTTATTGATCTTGCTGTCGACTGAAAAAACGCTGTAAGAAATATTCGGCCGCTCGAAAGATTGCCTGAAGATATTCGGCTGCCGGAACAGCAGTTTCTGCATGATATCTTCCTGCACGGCAGGTGTGGCAGATGCCGTTAAAGCGATCAGCGTTGTATCGGGCAGTTCTTCCCGCAGGGCGGCGATCCGCAGGTAGGGTGGACGGAAATCATAGCCCCATTGCGAGATACAATGCGCTTCATCTACCACCACCAGATCAACCGATAGGGCAGGCAGGTATTCTTTAAACAATTTTGTCTCCAGCCGCTCGGGCGAGAGGTAGAGAAATCTGTAATCGCCCTGGGTACCCGACTGCAGTATTTTCTTAACTTCAAAATAACTCAGCCCGCTGTGAATGACTGCTGCAGGTATATTTCTTGCCAGCAGGTTGTCTACCTGGTCCTGCATCAATGCGATCAGGGGGCTGATCACCAAACAAAGACCTTCTTTGATCAATGCCGGAACCTGAAAACAGATGGATTTTCCGCCGCCTGTAGGCAGTAAGGCAAGCGTGTCGCGTCCGGCCAGAACGGATTCGATAATGTCTTCCTGCAATGGCCGAAATTCATCATATCCCCAATATTTCTTCAGTATGGAGGAAGGGGAAATCATGGGCGTGAAGCGTGAGGCGTGAGACGTGAAGCGTGAGATGTAAAACGCGATGCGGGCATCATAACGTGCCGGGGTCGGGTCTTCAGGGTTGTAACCTGTGTCATTTGTCAATTAATTTTGAAAGCATCTGAAAGCACCGGTTGATGCGGTTCCCGATCTCTCTTGTATCCTCATCCCTGGTATAACCGAGTTCTGTGGCAATATCGATCGCGGCATCGACTTCTACTACTGAACCGCGGGCGATTTCAAAGTAACGTTTTCTTTCATTTACGGATTGACGGGAAGCTCCCTCTGCAATATTAAGATGAATAGACACAACAGCTCTTCGAATTTGCTGACTTAGCGCAAATCTTTCATGCGTTGGGAAAACGGCCGTTATTTTATAGCAGCATAAGGTTAACTCTTTTGATACTGCAAAGACGTCCAACCGCGTATGTGATAGCCTCAGAAACATGGAATGTCAAAACTATCCTAAACAATTGAGTCAACTTTACGTATTTATACTCACGTCTCACGTCTGACGACTCACGATTGGCCGCTGACATTCTTGAAATTCAATCTTACGGAGTTAATTGCAAGCACGACATCGCTTAATCCCATTACCAACGCACCAAAGGCAGGGCTGAGAAAACCAAGCGCCGCCACAGGGATCGCGACAATATTATAAGCAAATGCCCAAAAAAGGTTTTGTTTGATCGTGAGATAAGTATGCTTTCCCAAACCCAATGCGACCGGCAGGTTCTTCAAGCCATGGTTCATCAACACTACCTGTGCCGACTGCACGGCAATATGCGAGGCATCGCTCAGTGAAATGCCTACAGTTGCTTTCGCCAATGCCGGCGCATCATTGATGCCATCACCCACCATTGCTACCGGGGCCTGCGCATCGAGGGCTGCTATTTTTTCAAGTTTCTGCTGCGGGGTTTGTTCGGCGATCACTTCATCGATCCCGAGTTCCGCACCAATTCGTTCGCATTTCTCTTTCCGGTCGCCGCTGAGCAGAACGGTACGGATCCCCGCATCCTTTAATGTTTTTACGGTATAAACCGCTTCCGGTCGCAACTGATCGTTCAGGTCTATCCAGCCTAAGGACTTTCCGTTGCGGGTTATATAGATATTATGATCATTGCCGGCGCTTCCATCCTGTGCTATCTTATAGGATCCTGCCAGGTATTCATTTCCTTCTTTGTCTCTTGCTTTCATGCCCTGTCCTTTGATCTCTTCGATCTTTTCCCAGCGCAGTTCATTCTTTGTGCGCCAGGCTTTGGCGATGGCTTTGCCGATGGGATGACTGGAATATTTCTCGAGCGAGAACACGATGCGTCGGAATTCCTCCACCGGTAACTGCGCATCGATCACCCCGAAACCCGAGATGCTGAACGATCCGGTGGTAAGCGTTCCCGTCTTGTCAAATACGACCTGCCTGATATTCCGGAATACCTCAAGACTTCTAGCGTTCTTGAACAGAACGCCATTGCGCGCCGCCCTGCCGAGCCCTACCGCGATGGCGGCTGGTGTTGCGAGTCCCATGGCACAGGGACAGGCGATCACCAATACGGCGATGCTCCGTAACAGACTCTCGGTGAAACTGTGGTGCCCGGCAAAATAGTTAAGCAATAAACTCAGCACGGCAATACTGATGACCACCGGCACGAAGATGGCGCTGATCTTATCGGCCAATTGCTGCACGGGCGGTTTTTCAGCCTGTGCATCTTTTACAAGCTGAAGAATATTCGCGAGCACCGTATCCCGGCCTACTGCTGTTACATATGCTTTGACGGTACCCTGCTGTATGGTACTGCCACCGATAAGCAGATCGTTCATCTTTTTCTCCGACGGAATGCTTTCGCCGCTGATGATGGCCTCATTCACGCTTACCTCCCCCCAGAGTATCTTGCAATCCATAGGTACCGCTTCGCCTGTTTTGATCAGCACCAGGTCGCCCACTTTCAGGCTGGTATTTTCTACCGGGAAAATATGTTCCTGGTGCTGGTCGTCGTACGCGATCATATTGGCTATGGTCTTCTGCGTTACAGCCAGCTTCCGGATGGCGCGTTGCGTGGTCTCCACCGATTTGTCTTCGAGCCAGTTGCCGAGGAATACCAGGGTAAGGATCGTAGCGGTGGTTTCGTAGAACATGTATTCAGCGGCATGTCCAGTCAATGTACCGTACAGGCTGTACACAAAAGCAGCTGTGGCGCCCAGGGCAACCAGCACGTTCATGTTGGGAACACCTTTGAGCAGGCTTTTTACTGCGCTGCGGCCGAAAAAGTCCATGCCGGTAAGGAATACCGGGATGGTGAGTGCCAGCTGCACATAGGGATCCATCAGGAAATGGATATGCAGTCCGGGGATCATATGCAGCATCAGCGGAACGGTAAACACAAGGCAGAACAAAAACCGCTGCAGATGATTTTTGAACAGGCGTCTTACCGGTTTTATGCCGGTATCTTTTCCGGTAACCACATGATAGCCGAGTTGCTCGATGCCGCTGGCGATCTCCTGCGGCGGGGTAGCCGCCGGCAGACCGAAGCTGATATCGCCCCCGATGAAATTCACTTTCACATCCTGCGCCCCTTTTCCCTGAAGGTATTTATCGATGGTGAGCGCGCAGTTGGTGCAGCTCATCCCTTCTACTTTCCAATTTATTTTCTCCATATCATTCCTGGATATCCGATCGGTTTTTCAGCACCGCCCCAAGATCAGATCGGATATTTTACAAAATTAACCCCGACACGGTTTTTGGCATTGTCGAGATACGATCAATAATTACAGCATGGTTTCAAATCAGGACGGCTGGCCTTTATCTTTGCCGCATGGATGCAGTTTTTATGCTGCCGCAATTGCGGCAGGTGGCCAGATCGGTCTGGAAAGAAGGCAAAGGCAGCAAGGTCTGGGCTTTTCATGCACCCATGGGCGCGGGTAAAACCACATTCATTCATGCTTTGTGCGAAGAGCTGGGCGTGCAGTCTGCGATCAGCAGTCCCACATTCGCCATCATCAACGAGTACGCCAGTCCCGAAGCGGGTGCGATCTATCATATGGACTGGTACCGGCTCAAAGATGAGGAAGAAGCCGTGAATGCCGGGGTGGAAGACTGCCTGCTCAGCGGCAAACTTTGCCTGGTGGAATGGCCCGACAAGGCGCCCGGACTGCTGCCCGATAATACCTTTCATATCAGCCTGGAAGCGCTGGACGAACATACCCGCCGCCTGTTCACCGGGAGTTCTGATTGATGCAGCGCGAGAGCTTTACCGCAAAGGCGCAAAGGCGCGGAGATGCGTAAAGGAACTGCTTCGGCGTACCATTGCGTCCCGGCGTCTTTGCGGTGAAAAAACGCCAATGCAGGTAAGAGGCTGGTTTCTTGTATAAATCAGTTAATTTTAGTGTTCCTTTAATATCCACTTTTTATGGCCGCGAGCAAGCCCTCGATCAGTCCCTCCATCAGCTATGAGACCCTGGAAGAAACCCTGGATGTGAAGCCGCAGGGCGCCAAGCTGCATATCGGGATCCCGAAAGAAACGGCTTTTCAGGAAAACCGGATCGCGCTTACGCCGGATGCGGTGGGTGTGTTGGTAGCCAATGGCAATACCGTTACGGTGGAACACGATGCCGGCGACGGCAGTCATTTTTCCGACAAGGATTATGCAGAAGCGGGCGCAAGGATCGTGTATGACCGTAATGAGATCTTCAAATGCCCTATCCTGGTAAAAAGTGCGCCTCCTGTAGAGGAAGATATGCCGCACCTGCAGCTGAACCAGACGATCATATCACCCATCCATCTTTCCGCACTTAAAAAAGAGTACATCGAAAAGATGATGGAGAAGCGGATCACCGCTTTGAGTTTCGAGAATTTCAAGGACGATAGCGGTACTTACCCCATCGTACGCAGCATGAGCGAGATCGCGGGAAGTGCGGTGATGCTGATCGCCGGGCAATACCTCAGCAGTTTCAATAAAGGCAAAGGCGTGCTGCTGGGCGGCATCAGCGGTATCCCGCCCACCAAAGTGGTGATCATCGGCGCCGGCATCGTGGGCGAATTCGCTACGCGGAATGCGCTGGCGCTGGGCGCTTCGGTAAAAGTGTTCGACAATAATGTATACCGGCTGAAGCAACTGCAGAATAACCTGGGTCACCGCATCTGGACCAGTGTGCTGGAGCCTCGGATCCTTTCCAAACAACTCAAGACCTGCGAAGTGGCCGTAGGCGCGCTCAGCAATGAGTATGGCCGGGCCCCGGTAGTGGTAACGGAAGAAATGGTGGCCGCGATGCGCCCCGGCAGTATCATCATCGATGTGGCGATCGACCGCGGCGGCTGTTTCGAGACCAGCGAGCTCACCAGTCATGAAGATCCGACTTTCTTAAAGCATGAGGTAATCCATTACTGTGTTCCCAATATCCCCAGCGGCTTTGCGCGTACGGCCAGCCAGTCGATCAGCAATGTGTTGATGCCGCTGATATTAGAGATCAGCGATGAGGGCGGACTGGAAGAAATGGTCTGGCATAATTTCAATCTCCGCGAAGGCGTGTACATGTTCAAAGGCGCTCTGACAGATTTTTATATCAGCCAGCGGTTCGATCTGAAGTATACGGATCTGAATTTGCTGATTGCGAGCAGGCGTTGATCAGAAAATACCCATGTGCAAATTTCGCTGCGCAATAAAAGAAAAACGAAGTTAAAAAGAAAAGAAGGCTGGATTTGGTCGGCTAGCAAAACCCTTTCGCGGCTGCAAAACTCAGGTCTTTTTATCTTTTTTACTTCGTTTTTCTTTTATTGAAACCTAGTTCGCTCCACGTCGCGTCTCTTATTTCACCGGTGATAATTTTCCATCTCTGTCTTCAATATACAGCAACGACGGATCGAGCTGGTCCAGCACAATCACCGCATGCAATGATGAAAAATGCCGCGGGTCCTGTTTCCAGGACCACAGTAATTTTCCATCCATCGAATATTCCAACAGTTGATTTCCTTTTTCTCCCATAGCGGGCCCATGTCCCTGCCAGTTGATCACCACGAAATTGCCATCAGGTAAGATCTGGTAGCCGGCATAGAAATTCGGTTTCACTTCATCAGGACCTGTGATGGTCTGGATCAGTTTTCCCTCAGGCGAAAACAATTGCATATTGCCTGCATAACCACCGCTCACCAAGGTGTTGCCATTAGCCAGCCGCAAAGGCTGCCAGGCATGCGGCTGTTTCTGGCTGCTGATCTTCGCCATCCATACGATCTCCGCTTTGGCATTGCCTTCAATAACCGTATCGTTGGAGGTGATCAGAAAATTACCGGCGGGGGTTTCGCGCAGCAGTCGCACATAATTGAAACCCGGATACAGTATCTGGCGTACGGTATTCCCTTGTTTGTCTACTTCAACAAGTACAATGCCTTTCTGGTTCTGCCAGTTCACGCCTACCAGCATGGTATTGCCGTTGCGTAAGCGTCTTGCTGAAATCGTGCCGGGGAAACCTGTCAGCTCATAGCGTTTGCTGCCGTCTCTGATATCGCGTTCTTCATAGCCATTATTCGTGCCGATCAGTACCAGGCCCTTGCCCACCAGTTGCATGTCGCGGCCATTGGGGATGGATACATACCAGTTGGCAGATGAGTCCTTCAGATCGATATAACTGAGTTGAGATAGGCCCTCATCGCGCAGCAACAACTTTCTTGGTTGGGCGGGGGTCTGCAGAAAAATAAAAAAGGCGATCAGCGAGGCTAAAGAAAATTTCATTCCTTAAAGTACGCATAATTTTCCGCGCTAAAAAATGACTCCGCGAAACTCCGCTAACTCATGTTCTCTGCGGTGAAAAATCCCTCCGTAATTGGAGGTTGCGAAGGTTTAACCGCAGAGAACATGAGATGCAGAGGATGCGCAGCGCATGTTAAAAACTCATATCATCCGCACTCGGCCCATAACTGCCCGGGATCGGGATATCCAGCAGGCGCAGGTATACCCCCAGCTGTGCCCGGTGATGCGTGATCTGGTTCATGCTCATCCGGATCACATCCAGTTTGGGCTCCTGGCTGTAAATATCCTGGCCATTACGCAGTGTCCAGGTTTCGCCCAGGCTTTCTTCGTTCCCGGTTTCGAGGGCTTTGCGGCCGGTATCGAGGTTCTTCTCGAAATAATCCACCAGCGCTTTGGTATCGTCGATGGCTGCCGGCGTATAAGGATTGGCCGCAAAATCAAGTTCGCTGGTCGTCAGTACCATATCGATCCAGGATGGCAGTTCGGCGATATGGGTAGACAGGTTGCGCATGGTCATGCTTTTCGGATGCGGCTGCCAGTCGAATTTGGCGGCAGGTACGATGGACAGCATTTTGCGGGTAATAACCGCTTCTCTTTCAAGCTCTTTCCGGAATTGTTTGATCTGTGACATACAAGTGTTTTTGGTTAGAGCCCAAAGGAACGATGGGGGTGTGACAGCTGTATGTCAACAGGGTGCTGAAGAATTAATAATTGAATTGTTAATTGCTAATTATTAATTACTAATTGCTTTTGCCGTCCAGACGTGTCTTAATGGAAACAAGATTCTGCCGTACAAGGCTAACAAGCTCTGCAGGTTTTACGATCTCGGCCATATCGCCGAAGAGCAGGAACCAGCGGGCGAAGCCGGTGAGGGAAGCCGTTAGGAAGCGGAGCTCTGTTTTATCTCCAATTTCCTGCTGCGATACAAAGCCATGATAAAATTTCTGTTCGCCCAGCCAGCGCATGACTTCTTTTTCAACGCGGATAACAATATTATGAAGTTCTTTTTCCTCGCTCACTTTGGTCAGGAAAGATTGCAGGCTGGGATGGGTGGTGCTAAAACTGATAGCAGTGATGGAGAGATACCGGATATTTTCGATACGGAATGTGCGGTAGTCATTGCGCAAACAGCACCAGGCGATCAGGTACCAGTTTCGTCCCATAAAGAAAATGCCTACAGGTTCAATATTCCGGTTGCTGGTCTGTTGACTGTGTTCGGCGAAATAATCGATGTTCAATACCGACCGCTGGGAGATCGCTTTAAGGATATTCTGCAGGTACGCCGTCTCATTTTTCGATTTGGAGAAATACGGGCTTTCCACCACTTCGATATGCGGTCCCATATTTTCCAGGTGATCGCGCTCGGCATGCCGCAGCACCGCCCTTATCTTGTACATAGCGGCGGTATACATTTCCCTGGTAGAAGCGTCGGTCAGCTTATCCACCAGTTTTTCTGCGGTCAGCATTGCAGTGGCTTCTTCCTGGCTGAACATAACGGGTGGCAACCGGTACCCTTCCATGATCGAAAATCCTATACCGGCTTCGCCGATAACAGGTATTCCGGCTTCATCGAGTGTTTTGATATCGCGGTAAACGGTACGAAGACTGATATTGAACCGGTCTGCGATCTCCTGCGCCTTCACCACTTTTTTGGATTGCAGCTGTATCAATATGGCGGTTACCCGGTCGATGCGGTTCATAGGTTGCATTCCGTACTGCAGGACTTGCAGGCTTTTTATGTCAGTTATTTTTTTGGTTTCCTGGCAGACTTACCGGCAATATAGTCATAAGCTGCACGCAGCGATTCGCGTAAGATCACGGTATTCACTTTGCGCAGGTCGGCGAACGTGCTTCCTTTTTTACCCCAGGCGCCGGGTACAGGTGAGAACATGGCCGGATCATACTGGCAGTATACATATTGATCGGCAGGCGATAAAGCAAGCATTACCCTGTTATCCGCGGCATGCAGGGTGGAGAAAATCTTTGTGCGAACGCGGAAGGCCCGCAGGTGAAAATGCGGATGCTCATCGGTATCGGGGAGCGATAACGCCATTTTCCGGAATGTATCGATAGAAACCATGGTTAAACGGTTTGCAGCCAGGCTTCCGCCTCTTCTGGATTTTCAAAAAAGCTGATGGCGAGTTTTTCCCGGTCCACTTTGTAAGAGACCGTTTCAACAGCTACTTTATTGAAATAATGCAGTGGCTTCACCATCGCGATCGCCCTGAAACCGGCGGCGATGGCACGGGGTAGGAAATCGGTATCGAGCCAGTGCTGGTCTTCCATGCCGATCAATACCATATCGCGGATATCCGCCAGCACTTTAGAAGCCCCGTGCGCGGTCAGCACCTGAAGCATGTATTCGGTGCCTTCTCTGAACTGGGCGCTGGTGGCATAACCATTCCAGCGCATCACTACAAAATTCTTTGCGGCGTCATAATAAATATCGTAGATCTTGGGTTGCTTCGTTTCCATCTGATCCGCTAATATAAAAAATGTGCCGATGATTGCCGTCCGGTAATTCCTACGCGTAAACTCATGCCCTCCCGTTCTCTGCGGTGAAAAAATTAACCGCAGAGAACGGGAGGGCATGAGGAACCGCAGGGGGACATTTTATTTTTTCTGCCCGAGTGAGAACCAGTTGCCTGAATCGTCTACGAACAGCGCTTCGAAGCCATAAAATTCCTGTTTGGGCGCTTTCTTGAAATGAACGCCTTTGGCCTTAAGCTCTTCGTAGGTAGCTACCAGGTCATTGCACTCGAATACGCCGAAGCCGAATGTGCCCTTGCTTACCAGCTCACGCATCTGGGCGGCTGATTCGTCGTTGAACATCATGCCGGCGCTGATCGCCATCAGGCTGATCTCAAGATCGGGTTGCTCTGGCGGGCATACCGTAAGCCAGCGCATACCCGGACCCATCGCCGCATCGGTATGTACCTGAAAGCCGAGTTTGTTTACATAAAAATCGTAGGCGCTGTCCTGGTCGAGCACGAACACGCTAACATGGTTGAGTTTAGTGATCATACATTACTTTTTATTGAATGAAGCACAAAACTCGCGGCTTATTCTGAGGGCGGCTTCTTTAAAATTGCGGTTTTGGACCAGCCATTGGATTCGGCAAAACAATTGGGAATAAAATCCAGCGGGGCTTTTCTGATGGCGGCCTGGAGATCCAGCTGCTGCTGGCGGTAAACAGAAGGGGTAGAGCCGGTCTGCTTTTTGAACAGCGAGGTAAATGAAGACACGCTTTCGAATCCTACGGCATAACAGGCGTCTGTTGCGCTCATTCCCGATGCAAGCAATCGTTTCGCATTGGCGATGCGTACGGAGATAAGGTATTGATGCGGCGTTCTTTCATAGATCTGACGGAACAGCCGGATAAAATGGAATTTGGAAAAAAAAGCTTCATCTGAAATACAGTTCAGGTCGATGCGCTCTGAGAAATGCGTGTCTATAAAGATCTTGGCCTGCACCAGTCGGCGGTACAGGTAGATCCGGGGATAGTTATCAGGTAAGCGGGCTGACACGGGTTGAATGATCAGCAGAAAGGTATGTAGAATTCCCTACTCAGTTGAGATCGGCCTGTTTAAAATTTTCAGAAAGTCCGCTCCTGAAAATTCAACAGATCTGCGTTTCTGAAGAGGTATACGAATTGATGCTGATCAGCAAAACCAAATATATGGGCGAACATAAAGACCTGCTCAATAAAGAAGCGGTCAGCAAATTGCAGGAGCTGGCTGAAGAGATCGATATGTGCATGTTCACGACGGCGCTGCAGCAACTGCCGCTGACCAGCCGGCCGATGAGTACCGCAAAAGTGGATGATGAGGGCAATATCTGGTTCCTGAGTTGCCGGTCGAGCCATAAGAACAGGCAGATCGAAAAGGATAACCGCGTGCAGTTGTTTTATGCCGGCAAAAGCAGTTCGGAATACCTGAGTGTGTATGGCGAGGCCAGTATCCTGATCGATCGGGAAAAGGCAAAGGAATTATGGAGTACTATCGCAAAAGCCTGGTTCACGGAAGGTGTAGACGATCCGGAACTGAGTATCATCAAAGTGAAACCGCTGGACGCTTACTATTGGGACACCAAACACAATAAACTGGTGGCGCTCCTTAAGATCGGCGCGGCTATCGTAACCGGGAAAAGTATGGATGATGGTGTGGAAGGCGAGATCAATGTGAACGGGCTGCAGCATGCCTGACCGGACTGCGCTCGATCAGCAAAACCAACAAGGCCCCCGCAGTGTATGCGATCATATCCTCCCAGGCGAATGAAGTGCCGAGCAGTATCCGGGCGAATTGGGAATTTTCCAGTCCCAGCAATTTGACCAGGTGGAAATATTGCATGATCTCAAGAGTATAGGCAAAGAGCAATGCGCCGACTGCTGCCGCCGATGGCGTGATCCGTAGTACGCTGCGTACACCGCAATACACGAAGATCACCGCTAGCAGATCGCCGATATAAGGCCGCACAAAACTGTCGTGTACAAATAAAGCAATGCAGATCTCCGTTCCCAATAATAGCAATACCAGCAGGAAATATCTGAGGCTAAAGCGAAAATGGTTTTTCATGCTTTCGGGCCGGGAATTGGTTACGCTATGAGAAGTCTTTATTTGTAATCGAGAATGGAAATCTTTTCCCTGCAAAAATCCATTTCCTGCGCGTCGTTGCTGCTGACGATGATCAGTTTGTTGCCGCAATACTGTTCGATCAGCTGGTGATACAGCTGGTAGCCGGAAGCATCGAGATTGGTGCAGGGCTCATCCAACAATAATACCGGCACCTCGGCAAATATGGCCTGTGCGAGTTTCAGCCTTTGTTTCATTCCGCTGCTGAAATAGCGGATCTGCTTGTTCATCGCTTTTTCCAGACCTATGATCGATAATATCTCTTCTAACCCAAGATGAGAGAACAGCGGTTTGAACTGGTTATGAAAACTCAGGAACTCTTTCCCCGTCATCTCCTCGATCAGTTCCAGGTAAGGCGCAGCGATAGAAATGTATTGAAAATGATCTTCCGGCGCAACCAGCGTCGCCGGTCCGTCCGTTCAATGTTCCATGTTCCTTGCTCGATATTCAAT
>JAFBAN010000080.1 GCA_019247775.1 Chitinophagaceae bacterium
TCTGCCCGTTGGCAGCAACGCAAGCAATACGAACGGCGTTTTTACCGTGGCCACCAGGGAAAACCGCAGTCTCTGGAAAAGGGTAATGAGCTTTCCCCCGGGCCGCAATGAGAGTTTTCTCTGGCAGGCGCGCACTTATATTGAGCAGGACGAACTGGTGGAGGCCTCCAGCCTGCTCGAGATCGTCCGCGCCGATCCCAATTTCCCCGAACGCCTTCGCACCGACCTGGAAGAACTGACCGCATACCTGTTTTACAAACAAAAAAATTACGGCGCCTCTGCCGATCATCTCCTGAAAGCATTGGGGAATGCAGGGAGCAAACTGGAAACCGCGCGCTGGGAATACCTGGCTGCACAGATGTATGCACTGGCCGGGCAGGACCAGCAGTCGATCAAACTATTCGAGCGCGCCATACTGCATACCACCGACCCGCTGATGGAAGTATATGCGCGACTGAACATGGTGAGCCTGGCTTCGGGCGGACAGGAGAATTCGCTGCAGCGCAACCTCGATGAACTGCTGCGGATGGCAAAGCGCGATAAATACGAAACGCAGCGCGATGTGATCTACTATGCAGCCGCCCAGCTGGAACTGAAGCGCGGAAATTATGCCGCTGCCCAGGACCTGCTGCTGAAAAGTGTGAAGTACAATATCGACAACGTGCAGCAAAAACAACTTAGCTTTTTACTGCTGGCGGATATGAACTACCTGCGCAAAGCATATAGCCCATCCTATAAATTTTACGACAGCATCAGCGCACCTGCTGCGCTTACCGATATAGACAGGATGCGGGTAACGGACCGCAAGCCGGCGCTGCAGATCATCAGCCAGAACCAGGACATCGTTAGCCGCGAAGACAGCCTGCAGCGGATTGCAGCGATGAATCCCGACGAACGTACCGAGCTGGTAAGAAAACTGCTGCGTCAGCTCCGTAAGGAAAAAGGACTGAAAGATGCGGGTACCGATCTTATGCAGACCACTGCGTTGAATGTGGGCGTTGCTACGCCGGACATGTTCGGGGCCAACGTGGGGGAATTCTATTTCCAGAATGCCTCGCTGAAAGCAAGAGGATTGGGCGAATTCAGATCGAAATGGGGCAACCGGCCCAATGTAGACAACTGGCGCAGGCAATCGGCAGTGGACCGCTCGCTGGTGAGCAACAGTCCCACGCCGGATACCAGGAACATACCGGGCAAAAAAGACAGCGATGATCTTACGCTGGAGGGGCTGATGAAGAATGTGCCGCTCACCACTGAACAGATCAACGTTTCCCATGCAGCTATCATCAAAGCATTAATGGCCGAGGCGCTGGCTTTCCAGAACAAACTGGAAGATTATCCATCAGCTACTACGGTGTACGAGGACCTGATGCGCCGATATCCCGAATCGGCAGAAGTGGAAGAAGCCCTGTACAACCTGGCATACGTTTACCGAAAGAATGGCGATCTGGCCAAAGCCGACGCTGCAGCCGCCCAGTTAAAAAGGCTATTTCCAGGTGGAAAACTTGTTGGTCAGCTCAACACGGTAAGGACCGACAGGAACAACGACCCTGCCCAGCGTACCTATGAGTCTATCTACAGCATGTTCATCGAGGGCAGGTTCGAACAGGCGAAGGAAGCAAAACTCGCCGCAGACAAACAGTTCGGCAAGAGTTACTGGACGCCGCAGTTGCTGTACATCGAATCCATTTACTACATCAAACAGAAAGAGGACAGCGTTGCCATCAACAGGCTGCAGAATATTCAGGCCATGTTCGGCAAATCGCCGCTGGCAGAAAAAGCGGCAACGATGATCGATGTGCTGAAAAGAAGAAAGCAGATCGAAGCTTATCTCGCCAACCTGGATGTGAACCGTCCGGAGGATGCCACCAGCCGCGGGGTCGATCTCAACAATACGAATACCCTGGGGCAGGCAGGCAAGTGGCCAGACAGTATCTCCATACCCAAATCGATCAATGCGCCGGCGCCCAAAGCGCTCGTGAACCTGAGCAATACCGGCACCGTTAATGCTCCGCCGATCGGCAAGATAGATTCCATGCCAGTGGGAACACCTAAACAACTGACCGGAAAAGAACTCGCTGTGGCCGCGCCTAAATCGGGCACGATCAGCAACAATACTTTCAGTTTTAATGCGGCCGATACGCAGTATGTGGTGTTGATCCTGAACAATGTGGATCCGATCTTCGCTACCGAAGCCCGCAATGCCTTCAACCGGTATAACCAGGAGCGGTTCAGTGATCAGCAGATCCCGATCTATAACCGGAAACTGAATGCGCAATACCAGTTGCTGATGTTCGGTCCCTTTGCGAATGCGGGAGATGCGGTGGGATATGTAGACAAAGTGCGGCCACTTGCTGGCACGAGGATTGTACCCTGGCTGGCGGCCGATAAATACAGTTTCAATATCATCAGCGATGCCAACATGAATATCTTGCTCGGCAACCAGGACCTGCCGGGTTACAAGACATTCATGAACCAGGCATTGCCGGGGAAATTTTAACGCGTAAATCTCGTTCGGTTCTTTAGCTTTATACACTGTAATCCATACATCCTCTAGTGCTATGTCCAAACCCGTAAGAATCTTCTGGCGTATCTTTTTTGGCGGACTCGCCCTGTTTTTCCTGCTGCTGCTCATGATCAACTGGGGCTGGCTCGGATCGATGCCGCAACTGGAAGATATCGAGAACCCTACCGCTTCGCTTGCCAGCCAGGTTTATGCCCAGGACGGCACCCTAATGGGTAAATATTATATCGAAGACCGCATCAATGTAGACTACAAGGATATCAGCAAGTATGCATTGGATGCACTGGTAGCTACGGAAGACAAACGTTTTTATCAGCATGCCGGCATTGATGGATATTCATTGATGCGGGCCTTCCTCTACCTCGGCAGTGAGGGCGGCGCCAGTACCATTACCATGCAGACAGCGAAGAACCTGTTCACGGAAAACTGGAGTACCAAGAATTTCCTGCTTCGCAGTATCCAGAAACTGAAGGAGGGACTGATCGCCATCAAGCTCGAAAGGAATTTCACCAAGGAAGAGATCCTCACGCTTTATCTCAATACGGTTGCTTTCGGAGACAATGTATTCGGCATCCGCAACGCGGCCAAGACCTTTTTCCAGAAAGAACCCGATCGCCTTACGGTAGACGAAGCTGCTGTGCTGATCGGCATGGTGAACGGACCTGGTATCTACAATCCCCGCGTCAATCCCAAAAGAGCGCTGGATCGCCGCAACCTGGTATTGAACCGGATGGTAAGCAAGAACTATCTCTCCGAAGCTGAAGCAGCCAACCTGCGCAGAAAGCCGATCGAACTGAATTATAAAAAGCTTGATGAGACCACCGGTCTTGGCCCCTATTTCCGTATGGTGCTAGGCGAGGACATGAAGAGATGGTGTAAGGAACACACCAAGAGCAATGGCGATAATTACAATCTTTACCGCGACGGTCTGAAAATATACACTACCATCAATACCCGCATGCAGTTGTATGCCGAGGAATCGGTAGCCAAGCACATGAGCACTATGCAGAAGATGCTCGACCGGCAGGAGAACATCAGAACGGGTTCGGTATGGAAAGGATTTGAAGGCATTCTCGATGCAGCCATGAAGCAGAGCGATCGCTGGCGCAACCTGAAAAAAGACGGGCTGGAAGATGAAGAGATCAAGCAGAGCTTTTTTCAGAAAGTACCGATGCATGTATTTGCCTGGAATGCCAAACGCGGCAAGGACACGATCATGACGCCGTATGATTCAATCAAATACCATAAGCAGATGCTTCAGACCGGTTTTATGGTGATGGATCCTTTGGATGGACAGATCAAAGCCT
>JAFBAN010000208.1 GCA_019247775.1 Chitinophagaceae bacterium
GGCACCGCCTGGGTTTTGTCTGAGACGCCGGCGAGTATCGTGCTTTCGGCAGATTCGCTGAAAGAATCGAAACGCACTTCGCTCATACTTGTCAACAGCGACAAAGGAGGCATGGACGGAAGCGTTACCTCGATACTTGGCGACTTCAGCTCGTATGCGATGCGGGCAAAAATGGCGAAAATGAAACCGGAAGAATATGCAAAGGAGTTGACCACGCGCATCGGAAATGATATGTCGGTGAGCAATGTGGGCATAGATTCGCTGAAACTGTATGACCAGCCCCTCGGCATCACTTACGACCTTCATATGAAACTGAACGATGAGGATATTATTTATTTCAATCCCCTCCTCAATGAGGCCATAAAGAAAAATCCTTTTACTTCAGCAGAGAGGAAATATCCGATAGAAATGCCCTACACCTTCGACGAAACCTTCGTGCTCGATATGGAAGTTCCCAAGGGTTACAAAGTAGACGAATTGCCGAAATCTGTCCGGTACAAATTCAATGAAGACGAGGGGATGTTCGAATACATATTCGCCAAAACGCCTGAAAAAGTGCAGATGCGCTGCAGGATGGCAGTGTTCAAGGCCAACTTTGCACAGGAGGATTACGAATCACTCCGCGAGTTTTTCTCATTTGCCATCAAAAAACAGGGCGAGCAGATAGTGTTTAAAAAGACCAGACCATGAGAATAGTGCTGTTTTGTGTGCAGTTGATGCTGGTTACGGCAGTAGCGGCGCAGGATTACAATATTGGAAATATCCCCGACTCTCTGAAACGCAATTCCAATGCCGTAAAACGGCTTGAGGAACTGCGGGTAACCATCAAAGCGCTGGATAAAGTGGTCATCAAACACCGCTATGCGATCACGATACTGAACGAGAACGGAGATGAATTTGCGGAATACAGTAACTCGTACAGCAGCCTGGAAGGGCTGAGCGATATTTCGGGCAACCTTTATGATGCAGCCGGCAAAAAGATCAAATCTGTAAAACGAAAAGACATCCAGGATGAATCCTCCAGCGACGGGTACAGTCTGATGCTGGATGACAGGATCAAGCGGCATAATTTTCATAACAGGCAATACCCTTATACTGTTGAGTACGAAGATGAGCAGCAGGTGAAAGGATCTTATTTCCTGCCTGCCTGGCATCCTGTTGCTGATGAGGAGTTTTCGGTAGAACAGAGCAGGTATATTGTTGAAACGCCTGCGGGCTACAAACTGCGCTATAAGGCCCTGAATTTTCCGGCGAAGCCGGCAGTGCAGGAAACAGCCCAGCTCACCACCTATACCTGGGAGCTGAAAAACTATACGGGTCTTCAATCCGAGCGGTTTCAGCCCGCGATGAATACCCTGGTTCCTTCGGTGTACATAGGGCCCGATGATTTTATGCTGGGCAATTACAAGGGCAATATGAGCACCTGGCAGGGTTTCGGCAAATTCCAGGCGGAGCTGAATAAAGGCCGGGACCAGCTGCCGGATAATATCAGGCAGGAAGTTCATAAACTCACCGATGGCGTCAGCGACCGGGCAGAAAAGATCAGGTTGCTGTATGAATTCTTGCAGCGCAATACAAGGTACGTCAGCGTGCAGCTAGGGGTTGGAGGATGGCAGCCTTTCGATGCGAAATACGTTATTGCCAACAAATACGGCGACTGCAAGGCGCTGTCGAATTATATGGTCAGCCTGCTGAAAGAAGCGGGCATCAAAGCCAATTATGTTATTGTGAATGCGGGAAGAGGCAGCCGGAATCCCCGCGAGGATTTCCCCGCTCCGTATTTTAACCATGTAATAGCCTGTGTACCGGGAGACCGCGATACCACCTGGCTGGAATGTACCAGCCAGACTGAATCGGCAGGATTCATGGGCACATTCACTGGCGACAGAAAAGCGCTTCTGATCGATGATGACGGTGGTCATCTTGTTTCAACGCCCAGATATTTGGCCGGGCAGAATACCCAGGTCAGGCGTATTAAAGCGGTGGTTGACGGGGAAGGGAATCTTTCCGTAGATGTGAATACCAGGTTTACCGGAACACAGCAGGAGGAGGCCGACCGGCTCATCCATCACAAAACACAGGAAGAACGTGAAAAGTACCTGAACAGCTCATTGGGACTGGCCACTTACAAAGTAGACAAATTCGATTATAAGCAGGTCAAAGGCGCGTTGCCGGTAATCGATGAATACCTGCATATCAGCGCACCCAATTATGCCACCATTTCGGGCAGGCGGTTGTTCCTGACGCCTAATCTTTTTACCCGGTCCACCCTGCGGCTGGCAGCCGACAGCGGCCGGAAATATCCGATAGAATTCCTGGATGCATTTACACATGTGGACAGCATTTTCATAGATATACCGGCTGGATATATTACCGAGTCAATGCCGAAGAATGTTGCAGTAACTACTGAATTCGGGCAGTACCGGATCGATTATAAGTTTGCGGGCAATCAGATAGAGGTGGTCCGTACCCGCATCATGAACCGTTCCAGTTTCCCGGCAGCTTATTATCCGGAGCTGGTTAAATATTTCGACATGCTATACAAGGCAGACAACAGCAGGATCGTGCTTGTAAAAAAAGAGGGATAACTATTTCTCTTCCACATGCAGTTTATGAAAGAACCTATGGGCAACAGGTGCGATCAGGATACCGATATTGGTGATGAAGGCAACGCCGCTGAACAAAGCATAGGCCGATGAAAAAAGTTTTCCGCCTACGCTTTTTACTTCCGCTACAGGGCCCATGCCGCTCAGGATCATGGATGCATTATGCAGTGCATCTATCCAGCCCATCGGCGCTGTGTACCGGTAGCCGATAACGCCGATCAGCAGACATCCACCCAGCAGGGCCGACGCCAGTCGCACATTGCGGTATACCCGCTGGAGATACACTTTCCGCGGCGCCAGCGGCTGCGATTTGTGTTCGTAAACAGTAACAGGCCTTGGCATAATGGTTATTTACAGGATGACTTTAATTGCTCATCCAGCGATTTTTTGATATCGAGATAAACTTCTTTTTTTTCTTCGCCGAGTGTGCCCCTGGTGAAGATCACAGCTGCATAGTTGCGGCATTTGTCAACAAACGGCCAGGTTCCGGTAAGGCCGGGATGCCCCAGTACGACAGCATTGCCATTCTCATCGGATTCCATGATCCAGTTGCCAAAACCATAATTGAAGCCCGCATCCACTTTTGGCGCCAGTTTGATGGTAGCCGGTGTGGTCACTACGGCCTGCATGGCTGCCACAGCCTTTTCGCTAAGTATCGCTTTGCCGTTGAACATGCCCTTGTTGAGGATCATCGACAGGAAATTAATATAATCGTTTGGAGTGGAGACTGCACCCGAAGATGGATTGACCGAACTGAAACTCGCAAAACTGGTATTGCGCATCATCAGCGGCCTGGTGATCTTCTCCTGCATCAACTGCTCAAAACTGCGGTGATTGATTATTTCAAGTATCCGTCCCGCAATATTCAACCCTACATTGCTGTAACGGAATTCCAGTCCGGGATTGGACTCGATCTCTTTTTTGGCCGCGAAATCATTCACTTCCTCTTCCAGTGAACTGTATTTTTTTTTGCCCAGCAGGTTAAACGAACGGTCGGACTCCAGTCCGGTGAGATGCGCCAGGCAATCCCTTATTGTGATATAACCTTTGGAATATTTGGTGTAGACGGGAATGTATTTGCTGACCTTATCATCGAGCGAAAGCTTGCCGGCATCTACATACACCATCACCAGCGCGGCGGTCAGCCACTGGCTTGCATTGCCGATAGGAGCCTGGGTCTTTACGGTAAATTCGCCTGTTCCTTTCTGGTAGATTACTTTACTATCTTTGTATACAATCACGAATGCGTCTTTGCCCAGGTCCTTTTTACCAGCCTCCAGTTTTCGCTCCACGGCACTGAAATCGTACTGGGCCCTCACAGACTGAAAGAATAGCATGGAAACAAGCAGCAGGCTGACTTTCGTACAGTTGGCAAACGTTCTGTCGGACATATTTTCAGGTTTCTTCAGGTGATAAGCCTATTTGATCGCTAAGAACAATTTTTGCATACAAATTAGGACTTCGATACAACAAGATAAGAAGTTTATCAATTTAGTAACGAACGGAAAACCAATATGAATCTCAACAACTATACTATCAAAGCCCAGGAAACCATCCAGGCGGCACAACAGCTCGCTTTCAATAACGGCAACCCGAATATTGAGACCGACCATCTGCTGAAAGCATTGCTTGCCGATAAGGATAGCCCTGTGGAATTCCTGCTGAAGCGTAACAACGTCAATATCGGATTCACCGAAACCAAAGTGGACGAAGCGATCAGCAAGCTACCAAAGACCCAGGGGGCAGAGCCGGCGCAGAATATCAGCCGCGACCTGAACAATGTTTTCCTGCGGGCCAATGCAGTGCTCAAAGAATTCAAAGACGAATTCGTTAGTCCCGAGCACCTGTTACTGGCATTGCTGCATGTGAACGACGATGCTGCCAAAACCCTGAAAGCGGCCGGTCTTACCGAAAAAGGACTGATCACTGCCATCAAAGACCTGCGCAAAGGGGATACGATACAATCGCAGACCCAGGAAACGCAACTGAATGCGTTGAACAAATACGCCAAGAACCTGAATGAACTGGCCAGACAGGGCAAGCTGGATCCTGTGATCGGCCGGGATGAAGAGATCCGCCGCACGCTGCATATCCTCACCCGCCGCACCAAGAACAATCCTATTTTGGTGGGTGAGCCGGGTGTAGGTAAAACCGCTATCGTGGAAGGCCTTGCCATGCGTATCGTGAATGGCGATGTGCCGGATAACCTGCGGTCGAAAACGATTTTCGGGCTGGATATGGGTCAGCTGATCGCCGGTGCCAAATACAAAGGCGAATTTGAAGAGCGATTGAAAGGCGTTGTAAAAGAAGTAAGCGGCAGTGAAGGCGAGATCATCCTGTTCATCGATGAGATCCATACCTTGGTGGGCGCCGGCGGCGGCGAGGGCGCGATGGATGCTGCCAATATCCTGAAACCTGCACTTGCCCGTGGCGAGCTCAGGGCCATCGGCGCCACCACACTCAATGAATACCAGAAATATTTTGAGAAGGACAAAGCACTTGAGCGTCGTTTCCAGAAAGTGATGATCGATGAGCCGACAATGGAAGACGCGATCTCTATTCTCCGTGGCCTGAAAGACCGCTACGAAACGCATCACCATGTACGGATCAAGGATGAAGCGATCATTGCCGCAGTGGAACTGTCGAGCCGGTACATGACCGACCGGTTCCTTCCGGATAAAGCGATCGACCTGATAGACGAGAGCGCCGCCAAACTGCGGCTGGAAATGAATTCCATGCCCGAGGAACTGGATAGGCTCGACAGGCAGATCCGACAACTCGAGATAGAGCGGGAAGCGATCAAGCGTGAGAACGACAAGGATAAACTGAAAGAGCTCAATATCACCATCAGCAACCTGTCTGTAGAACGTGATACGCTCAAAGCCAAATGGCAACAGGAGAAAGAGCTGGTAGAAAAAGTGCAGAACGCGAAGGCAAACATTGAAGACCTGAAGCTACAGGCCGAGCAGGCCGAACGTAATGGCGACTACGGTAAAGTGGCCGAGATCCGTTATGGCAAAGTACAGGAACAGGAAGCTGTCATCAATGAGCTGAGTGCGCAACTGGAAGCTTCCACCGATAAGCGGTTGCTGAAGGAAGAAGTGGATGCAGAGGACATCGCTGAAAATGTTGCGAAGGCCACGGGCATCCCGGTTACCAAAATGCTGCAAAGCGAGCGCGAAAAATTATTGAACCTCGAAGAGGAATTGCATAACAGGGTAGTAGGGCAGGAGGAAGCTATTGTGGCCGTATCGGATGCTATCCGCCGCAGCCGCGCCGGTCTGCAGGATCCGAAAAAGCCGATCGGCTCCTTTATTTTCCTGGGAACTACCGGTGTAGGTAAAACAGAGCTTGCCAAGGCGCTGGCCGAATACCTGTTCGATGACGAGAGCATGATGACCAGGATCGATATGAGCGAGTACCAGGAAAAACATACCGTTTCCAGACTGGTGGGCGCTCCTCCGGGATATGTTGGCTACGATGAAGGCGGACAACTTACCGAAGCCGTACGGAGAAAACCCTACAGCGTGGTATTGCTGGATGAGATCGAGAAAGCGCATCCCGATGTATGGAATGTGTTGCTGCAGGTGCTTGATGATGGACGTCTTACGGACAACAAAGGCCGGGTGGTGAATTTTAAGAACACGATCATCATCATGACCAGCAATATCGGCAGCCACCTGATCCAGGATGCATTCGAGGATGTAACGGAGAAAAATGTGGAAGAGGTAACCGAAAAAGCGAAAACGGAAGTGATGGACCTGCTGCGAAAGACGATCCGCCCCGAGTTCCTGAACCGTGTGGATGAGATCATCATGTTCCACCCGCTGCTGAAAAAACAAATAGCGGGTATCGTGAAGATACAGCTGGACGGTATTAAGAATATGCTGGCGGCAAATGGCATCCAGCTGGCATTCAGTGATTACCTGCTCGATTTTCTCGCAGAACAGGGTTACGATCCCCAGTTCGGGGCCCGGCCGCTGAAACGACTGATCCAGAAGCAGATCATCAATGAACTGAGCAAAAAAATACTGGCGGGCGATATCGACCGGAACAAGACTGTTCTGGTGGATGTATTCGATGGCATCGTCATCTTCCGGAATGAGGAGCCAGTAAAGAAATAAAGCCCGTAAAGCCCCTTGCTCCCTCTGCGTTACAAATTCGCGACAATAGTATCGCAGAGAACGCAAAGGTACGCAGGGAACGCAGGGAAAGGCCATGACGCACGCCTGTCATTTTTAACTTTTGTTTGCACGATGCGGATATTAGTTTGAGCTCCTAAACCCGCCGCCATGAAATTTCTGATCGCGCCGATCGTACTGTGTATCGTGTTCTCCAGCCTGCTGCAGGCCGCTCCCAACGATTCCGTTCAGCTGAAAAAAGCCAATGGTCACCCGATGCAGTATTATGTATCGCTGCCGGCGGGCTGGTCCAAAGACAAAAAATGGCCGGTGTTGGTGGTGATAGAATCTGCAGATAAAGAATACCGCGAGAATGCACTGCGTTTCGTCCGTGCAAGAAAGCAATTGCCATTTATCATCGTTGCGCCTTATAATGTCAACAACAGCCGCAGCGGCAGAAGGGATCCCTCCGTGTTCCCTTATTCCAGCCAGGACTGGGACTATATTGAAAAAGTCAGCGATTGTAAATTCAACCAGGACGGACTTGCGCAGGTCATCAAAGATGTGCAGGCCGCCTATAACGGCGAAGACAGGTATTATCTCACCGGTTTTGAAGCCGGCGCCCATACTGTGTGGCAGATGGCTTTTCAGCACCCGGAGAGCCTGAAAGCTGCGATACCGGTGGCGGGCAACTATAACCAGAACAGTTGCATGACCGAAGAACTGTTCTCTCATGATCCGTCTCGGGCCATATTGCCGATCACCGGTTTTACAGCCGGCAGCGACACCATTTATGGAACGAATGGCCGGGTCTATTTTCAATGGCAGAACGCAAAAAAAGCGGCTACGGACCATGGGTTCCGCAATGTGTCTGAAAAAGTTGTTGCCGGTAAAGGCCATGTGCCCCTGCCGGACGAAGTGATGAGCTATGTGGCAGACTTATTAAAACAGGGCCGTTGATCGGATACCTGGAGTTTTCTATCTTAGGGTATGGTAAGTTTTACCGCAGCCATACACCAGTTCGAACGACAGGGCGAAAAAACAGGCTGGACCTATGTGGAGGTACCCGCCGATATTGCCGAGCAGCTTTCGCCCGGCAATAAAAAATCATTCAGGGTAAAAGGTAAGCTGGATGGATATGCCATTGCCGGAATTGCGCTGTTACCGATGGGCGGTGGCCGCTTTATTTTACCGCTCAACGCAGCAATGCGCAAAGGTACCGGCAAGAAAAAAGGGAGCACGCTAAAATTGCAACTCGCTCCTGATACCAAACCCTTACAGATCCCGCCTGATTTTCTTGAGTGCCTGGAAGATGAACCTAAGGCCAAAGCTTTTTTCGAAGGGCTGAAACTATCCCAGCGCAATTATTATATCAAATGGCTGGGCGGCGTAAAAGGAGAGGCGGCCGTAGCCAAAAGAATGGCCCAGGCTATCGACGCACTCGCCCGGAAAAAAGATTTCGTGGCGATGATAAGAGGGTTGAAAGCGTTGCGGGAATAGGAATTTTGGAATCGGGAAATTTCGAAATTTAAATATCGGCATGGCGCCAAATTCCAAACTTTCGAAATTTCCCGATTCCAAAATTCTATAGTTCCGAAAACTCCGTCGGATGCAATAACATCGTATCGTTTTTAGATACCGTGTTCAGGTATTGCGGCAGATCCTTCAGCTTCACCCATTCCGGATCGGCGCCAAAAGTTTTCCAGTGGGCATCGCGGTCGGCGCGGTCGTTGAAACTGGTCATGTACATTAGATTGGGCATATGGCTGCCAGCGATCACTTCCGCATAGAACACGGCATTAAAATTCAGCCGCTTGAATAAAGCCACTTCGCCGCCTTCATTGAACATCTCCACTTTTTTCCGGTAGAGCCGCTCTGTAGGTCCTTCATAACTGCGCAGTTCATAGATCCTGTCCGTTTTAGGGCCGGTTAGTGAAGGCGCCTGGTATTTGGTCATCATGGCAAACGATTTCAGCACGATCGTTTCTATCCGGCTGAAAGGCGATGCATTGTAAGCCGCCTTCCAATAAGGCTGGTCCTGCAGAGAAGCATCTTTAATGTCCAGATCCGCCACATCGCTTACCTGGTCGAGTGATTTCAAAGGGATGAATACGAATACGCGTTTATCCGCTGCCGTATCGTTATCGATATGATGGAATACGCCTACCTGTTTAATGCCCAGCTTATGCAGGGCAGGCAAATAAGCGTCTTTCAGGAACTGATCTACCTGCTGTACCTGTTCATTGGTCTTTACATGATATACTTTGATCTCGTAGTGTTCTCTTTTTTGCGCCGAAGCGGAAATGCACAGGAAGATAAGAGTGGCGAACAATAGTCTGTTCATGAGAAAAATTTTAGTTAGCGGGATAATTTTTTTTGGCCCCGGCAGGCAACGGCCTATCTGGTAAAAGTATCCTGTCTGGGGCATTGTTTCCGCGTCTAAGATAAGAAGTGAAGCGGTACGAAAGCCGGGGCTGTTATAATAGTCTTAACAAACCGTTGGGAAAGATTTAGCACAGTTCTTGTACTGCTCAGCGAACTAAACAGTCTGGATGAAGCAATGCTACGCTTAAACAAAATCAACTATGAAAAACAGACACTTCATCCTCATGGCCGCTATGGCCCTGATGCTCTGTATGGGCATCGTTTCCTGTAAAAAATCGGGTTCTGACGAAAGCTCCATCCCGCCTGGAAAAGAAAATGTATCCCTTTATCTTACCGATGGCCCCGGCCTGTTCGACCAGGTACTGGTCGATATCAGATCGGTGAAAGTACTGGTGGACACCACGCCGCGCCCCCATGACCATGAAGACTGGGACCGGCACGGGGATGATGAGAAAAAAGATTCGGTATTTGTTTGGGAAACCCTCAATATCAAGCCCGGGGTATACGATATCCTGAAATTCCGCAATGGCGCCGATACTTTGCTGGCGGCTTCCAATATTGCCAAAGGCTCCATCCGGCTGATCAAGATAGAACTCGGCACCAATAATTCTGTTGTGAAAGACAGTGTCAGTTATCCGCTCTACCTGCCGGCCAATGCCAAGAATTATGTGCTGATCAAACTCGCCGGCCATGAGTTCGAGCAGTTCCTTCCAGGCAAGAAAAGGCTCTGGCTCGATTTCGATGTTGCCAGGTCCATCGTGCAGGAAGGCAATAACCGGTTTTACCTGAAAGCTGTTTTCCATTTCTTCATCGTCTCCAATACCGGCAGCATTGCAGGAAGGGTTACGCCGAGGGATGGTTTCCCCGTAGTTACCGTGTTTAATGCTTCGGATACTGCCTATGCATTACCCGACAAAGAAGGCAATTTCAAGGTGCGCGGGATAGCCGACGGAAAATACTCGGTTTATATCAACGCTTCCAACGGCTATGCAGACACTACGATCAGCAATGTGACTGTGAATGCGCCGCGGGAGACATCCATAGGCACCATCAAACTACATAAATAGGCGACCGTTTGAGTATAAGTAAGGGGGGACAGCGATGTCCCCTTTTTTTATGCGGTATGTGGAATTTATCGGGAATAGTCGCCGCTATGTTTTATTTTGGCAACCATTCCGTTTCTAACCTGGAATGAAAAGTATGCCTGTAAACCGTAAAGCTGCTATCGGGTTTATTTTTGTTACCCTGCTTATCGATGTAACGGGTTTCGGCCTGATCATTCCAGTAATGCCGAAACTGATCGAGCAGCTGCTTGGCGTCAGCGATATCAGCAAGGCCTCTCAGTATGGCGGCTGGCTCACTTTTGCGTATGCTTTCATGCAGTTCATTTTTGCGCCTGTACTGGGCAACCTGAGTGATAAATACGGACGAAGGCCGGTACTCTTGTTCTCGCTGTTCGGTTTTGGCATCGATTATCTCTTCCTTTCATTTGCCCCCAGCATCTGGTGGCTGTTCGTGGGCAGGCTTATCGCCGGGATCACAGGCGCAAGTTTTACAACAGCATCAGCTTATATCGCAGATATCAGTACGAATGAGAACCGCGCGCAGAATTTCGGTATGATCGGTGCGGCTTTCGGTCTCGGGTTTATCATCGGCCCGCTGATCGGCGGATTGCTGGGCGAGCTGGGACCGAGAGTTCCCTTCATTGTAGCCGCTGCGCTGGCGCTCACCAACTGGCTATACGGCTATTTTGTCCTGCCTGAGTCGCTCGATGCGGCGCATCGCCGGCCTTTCGAGTGGCGGCGGGCAAATCCTGTAGGTTCGTTACTGGCCCTGCGAAAATATCCGCAGGTGGGCGGATTGATCATGTCGCTTACACTGGTCTATCTCGCAGCACATGCCGTACAAAGTAACTGGAGCTTTTTCAATATCGAAAAATTTAAGTGGAGCCCTAAGATGATCGGCATCTCGCTGGGCGTGGTAGGGCTGCTGGTGGGAGCAGTGCAGGGCGGGCTGGTGCGCGTCGTCAATCCCAAACTGGGCAACGAGAAAAGTGTGTATATGGGATTGGGACTGTATTCCCTGGGTTTGCTGCTGTTCGCTTTTGCAACGCAGAGCTGGATGATGTTCGTATTCCTTATCCCGTACTGCCTTGGCGGGATTGCCGGGCCGGCATTGCAGTCGATCATTTCAGGTCATGTGCCGCGTAATGAACAGGGAGAACTGCAGGGCGCCCTTACCAGCCTGATGAGCGCCACAGCTATCGTTGGGCCTCCGCTGATGACAAACCTGTTCGCTTATTTTATAGGGCCGAAAGCGCCGTTCTATTTTCCCGGCGCCTCTTTTTTCCTGGCCTTTATTTTTATGCTGGCAAGCGCTATCTGGGCGTATTATGTGCTCCGAACAGAGCATGCAACGGAGAAAAAATGATTATTTTTTGAAGGTTACTTTCACGGTCGTACCCTCGGGCAGATGGTACACCTGTTTGGCAATGGCTGCATATGATCTCAGGTAGTCGGGGAAATTACAGGCGTAGAGATTGCCGGCGCTGAAATCGCCACTGCTTACAAAAGGTATTTTCGGGCAGAGGCGCTGGTTGAACACCAGGGAATTCTTCATCCGCCAGTCGTTCATCAGGTTCAATCCCACATAATACCCGAAATGCCGGTAGATCGCGTCGAGCCAGCCCATGAAATCGGCAGCCATATCCTCTTTCTTGCCTGTTTCGGTATTGAAGAATACGATCCTGTTACCGGCGGCCGTATCAAAACAGAATTGATTGCCGAACAGATCCTGCCCAAATGATTCGAGTCCCTGTACGATCTCGCCGTATTCCTGTTTCAATACCTGATTCACCTGCTCGATATCATTGAAGTCGCGGTTATGCGAGTAGCTGTACACATGCAGCGACTGCTTATAAAAAAAGCCGCCGTTGTGGCTTTCTATCAGGAAATCGAAATAAGCAGTGTCCTTTACCAGGTGCTTATACCGCGACAGCAGCATAAAATCAGGCTCGCCCGAATACAGGTCCCTGACTTTATTGTCCAGCAGTTTATTGAAGAACTCCTTATTCATCTGCCTGCAGGCGGGTTTTGTTTTTGAGATGATACCGGCAGCGGGCTATGGTGGCCAGCAGCAATAACAGGAAGCAGATCTCCGACAGGAATTTTTCTGCATCAAACCAGTCCGTCGGCCGGTCTTTCAGCAAGGGGTCCATCAGTAATCCATGCACTACAAATAAAACAGCTGTGAGATAGGAGATCAGGTGAATATTTTTCCAGAGCCTGAACCCCATCTTACGTTTTACGACCTTTTGGGTAGTGATGATCACCAGCAGTACGGCATACATGCTGAACGTGCCCAGCCATACAACGGTGGGCTGATTGGGCGCATGGTTTGGCGCAAAAACATCAACCAGTTTGAAACCGGCTGTTTTGTCGAGCAGCAGAAAAGCCGGGTGCAGCACTACAAAAAGCAACGCCACATAGGCGGTCCAGTTATGCAGGTCATCGATACTCAGCTTCCTGATCAGGGCTGGCATTTTCTGCCAGTACACGGATCTTTTATAGGCAGTGCTCAGCATCATACCCAATAAAA
>JAFBAN010000023.1 GCA_019247775.1 Chitinophagaceae bacterium
ACCCTGAAAGTGCTGGAGCAGGAAGGCCATATTACGTTCGCCGAAAATATTTTCCTTCCCACCAAGATCTGCTTCACGGTGTCTGCTGAAGCGCTCAGGGATTTTGAAACGGCGCATCCCGGCCTGGAGGCTTTGATAAAATACCTGCTCCGGACTTATGAAGGCATTATCGACAACAGGGTTTCCGTTTCAGAAAAACAACTGGCCCGGATCTGCCGGATGGAACCGCAACAGGTAAACGAACAGTTGCGGCAGCTGGCGGCATTCGGTATCATCGAATGGCTACCGCAAAAGGAAACACCACAGGTGCATTACCTGCTTAACCGGGCGCCGGCCAAGTACCTGCATATCGCGCAGGACAGCTACCTTGAAAGAAAAAAACAATACCAGCAGCGCGTAGATACCATGATCCGGTACCTGGAACTGGAAAAAGAATGCCGCAGCAAATTCATCGCACACTATTTTGGCGATGACCGGTCTGGCATCTGCGGCGTTTGCGATAATTGTCTCGCAAACAAACGGAAGACCTTGTCGCCGGAAGAATTCAACACCCTGCGCCAGTTGTTGATCGATCGAATAGATAGCCCTGTTACGGTTAAAGAACTGCTTGCTTCTTTCCGGCAATACAGCCAGGAAAAGATCTGGGTACTGCTTGAATTTCTGGAAGGGGAGCAACTGATCGCAGTGGATGAGCAGGGGGTTGTAACGAGGAAGCACGCCTAACGGGATTATCAAAAAAAGGCTACTATTTATTGTTTTTCAATAAATACTCCTATTTTCACGATGATTATCAATCAGCTTGAAAATGGCATCGCTTTTCCATTCTGTGTCCCGCAACCTGTCTTCACGTTTCCCATTCGCTCCACGGATCAGGCGATGTTTTTGGGGCTTATTATCCTTTACGCTGCTGACGATAATGATCGATCTGGGAGATGATCAGGGTATGCATATCGCTGTAAAAGCAGCTGACACGTCCAGTGCAGCGGCCAGGCCTGTTGCAGTGTATGCCCAGGGGAAGATCTTTGCCGGGAATTTGGTGATCCAACATCCCACGCCCGCCCAGCGCTTTTTCCTGAATGGCCGTTCGGGCACGAGCCTGTTTACGCTTATGCTGATCGCCGCAGCTAGCATTATCGTGATCGTAATGACGCCTAAATTCAATGATCAAAATCTTTTCAGAAAGGACGCATCGGGCCTGATCAGAATCTTAGGATATCTGGTGATCTTTCACGGTATTGCGTTGACCTTCCTGAACACTTATGAATATCGGATAGTACAGGAAGCCACGCAGCAGACATTTAATCCCCTCTCACGGTTCCCGATACTGCTTTGGGGTGAAATGTACGCCGGCTTTGTGATCGTTGCGATCGCAACATGGTACAGGCGCGGCGTGCAGCTTCAGCAGGAGCAGGACTTGACGGTATGATAAACAAAAAATGCATGAAAAGACTGGGCATCCAGAATATGAACCTGATCGCTATGGCCGTGACCACGCTCTTCGCAGGCTATCTTGTGATCACGGTGCTCACATTCCATTTCAGGCCTGAAATCCGAAACTGGCGTGATTCGAAAAGCTGGTCCTGGCCGGATCATAGCGATACAGCTTTCGGTGGCATTTTCATGCTGGACCAGATAGATCCGAACCAGCTAAACAGCCAATTAGCCCATGCAGAAGACAGCATCAGACAAATCAGGGAAGAACTGAAGGCAAAACACAATAGTAAGGGAGCGATCATGGGCGGATATGAGGACTTTGGCTTTGCAGTTATCCTGAGAAATCGCAATTCCCAGGAACTGACGCGAAAGATCGAAAACCTGCCTTCCCAGAAACGCCTCCACGATTCGGTGTCGGCGTTAATCAAAGACCTCAACGCCAGCGATAGTTTTTCAAGTGCCGCAGAAACGAGGTTGCATGAACTCGCCGACCGGCAGTCGGCGATGTTCAAGATGCTGATGGACTCGGCGCTAAAGACCGAACAACAGGATGTTGACCTGCATTTTCTGGCTATGGGCAACTACAGCCTCGATCCCGACTCCAAATTTTTTATCCGTAACAAAACCTACAATCTGGCGTATCTGAAATGGGACACGATAGTCAGGAATGGTGATACCTCCATTTCGGGGCATTATCTGAGCAAGCCGCTCGCTGTCCGCTATATCCCGGACAGGAAAAAAATCCTTATTCCTGTTTCCAAATCCGGGTATGATTTCTGGAGGGTCGCTATTCCGGTACTGGGTCTGCTGCTGGCGATGTGCATGGCCTATGTCTACATTGGTTTGCCGATACATATATTATTGAGCATTTCCAGCGGTTATGCATTTACCGAAAAAAATATCAGGGCCCTCCATACGATAACGCTGGTGCTGGTGATTCACGCAACCCTGACTATTTTCCTGCCTTATATTATCCGTGCATTCTACAGCCGTCTGATCCCCCGAGATTTTGAACTGCCCTCTCTCGGCAATCGGATCATGGATCATGTTTATATGTTGCTGATCGCGGTGGTATTGCTGGCCATTGCGAGGGCTTTCAAAAAAGGCTATAGATTGCAGCAGGAAATTGAACTCACGGTATAACTCCCCCCTATGCCCATTGTAGTTAACCTGGATATAATGCTTGCCCGCCGCAAAATGAGCCTGACGGAACTCAGCGAAAAAGTGGGCATTACCATCGCCAATATGAGCATCCTCAAAAGTGGCAAAGCCAAAGCCATCCGCTTTTCAACACTCGAAGAGATTTGCCGCATTCTCGAATGCCAGCCAGGCGATCTGCTGGAATACATGGATGAGCCAAGCTATGAAAAACTGTTCCACAAATAGCTGGCACAATTATTTTGCTTCTCGCAATGCAATAGAACTGTGTGGCAGTATAATTATCCCTTCAGGAGTGTCTAAAGAATTGATTAACTTTCAAATGAAACGTAAGATGGCATTCGTTTTTAACAAAACATTGCCGTAAGATTACGTGAATTAGCTTCTAATTATCTATACTTACATTAAATATAAACCACATGGAAGACAAAAAAAGTAAGATCCTTTTATGTGAAGATGATACCAATCTCGGCATGGTATTGAAAAACTACCTGGAGCTGAACGACTTTGATGTCACCCTGGAAAGAGACGGCCGTTTAGGCCTTGCAGCTTTCCAGCGGGAAAAGTTTGATATCTGTCTTCTCGATGTCATGATGCCCAATATGGACGGCTTTACCCTCGCGGAAGAGATCCGCGATGTGGATCCTGATATCCCACTCTTTTTTCTCAGCGCTAAGACCATGAAGGATGATATCATCCAGGGTTACAAGCTGGGAGCGGATGATTATATCACCAAGCCTTTCGACAGTGAGGTACTGCTGTTGAAGATCCGCGCCATCCTGAAACGCAACGAAGAAGAAAATAAGGTCAACGACAATATTGAGTTCGATCTGGGCCGCTATCATTTCAATCCCAAACTGCGGGAGCTGAAGCATGATGATATGACGCAGACCCTTTCTCCGAAAGAGAATGAACTGCTCAAGATGCTGGCCGAACACAAGAACGACCTGCTCCCCCGCGAGCGCGCCCTGAAAAAGATCTGGGGCAGCGATACCTATTTCAATGGCCGGAGTATGGATGTGTATATAGCCAAGCTGCGCAAATACCTGAAAGACGATACCACCATCGAGATCGTGAATATTCACGGCAACGGTTTCCGGCTGGTAGCGCCTTAAACGCAGCGACAAAGTCATTATGAATGCTCCGCGCGAAATCGGAGCATTTTTTATGCGCTATTGTGCCCCTATCCTTCTATGTTCCTATGTGTTTAATATGATACCCTTCCATCACGCGTATACCATTAAACACTTAGGCACATAGACACATAGTCTATTCGCTGAAGAGGTCGGGGAGATTGCCTTTGGAGGCTTTTCGGCCCAGGTGATTATAGGCTTTGAGCGTTACTTCACGGCCCCTGGGTGTACGCTGCAGAAAACCTTCCTGGATCAGGAAAGGTTCATATACCTCTTCTATCGTACCGGCTTCCTCACCCACGGCAGTGGCGATCGTTGTGAGGCCCACCGGTCCGCCTTTGAACTTGTCGATGATGGTAAGCAGGATGCGGTTATCCATTTCGTCAAGTCCGTGCGCATCTACGTTCAAGGCTTTCAGTGCATGCTGTGTGATCCCGATATCGATGGCCCCATCATTGAGCACCTGCGCAAAATCGCGTACCCTTCTGAGCAAGGCGTTTGCAATACGAGGCGTGCCGCGGCTTCTTCCTGCAATTTCGCCTGCTGCTTCTTTGGTGATGCCCACCTGCAGTATCGCGGCGCTTCGTTCAATGATCTTCTGCAGCACATCGGCCTGGTAATATTCAAGCCTGGATTTGATCCCGAAACGGGATAACAGTGGCGCTGTAAGCAAACCGCTGCGGGTTGTAGCGCCTACCAGGGTAAACGGGTTCAGATTGATCTGAATGCTCCGGGCATTGGGACCGCTGTCGATCATGATATCGATACGGAAATCTTCCATGGCCGCGTACAGGTATTCTTCCACCACCGTGCTCAACCGATGGATCTCGTCGATAAACAATACATCATTCGGCTGAAGCCCGGTGAGCAAACCCGCAAGATCGCCCGGCTTCTCGATCACGGGACCGGAGGTTTCTTTAATACTGACCCCGAGTTCATTGGCAACGATCCGGCTGAGGGTGGTCTTGCCCAGCCCCGGCGGGCCATGAAAAAGAATATGATCAAGCGCTTCGCCCCTGATGCGGGCGGCTTTGATAAAAATGCCCAGGTTCTCGATCAGTTGCGGCTGCCCGGCAAATTCGTCGATCTCTTTTGGCCGGATCGTGTTCTCGAATTCCCGTTCGGCAGCGCTCAGGCCGGAAGCATCATTGTTGAGATTGGGATTGGGCATGACCAAAACTACACATTCGGTTCTGAAAAAAAATTAGACTTTTTAGGGTTTCGCTAAGAGTGGATAAGAGCAAAAGAGCGCAGGAGATAGTATTCCGGCTACCCTCCTTCTCTCCTAAACTCTTAGCGAAACCATTACAGTTTCTGCGCTTTAGCAAGCCGTCGTTAATAATGTCTTCTTCCCTTCCGTCTTCGTTCCATACTTTTCCGGATTTTTTTATTTTTGGTCATGGACCTGAATTTGTTCCGCCAAAGCCTGACCGCAGACCATCCTCCTGCCCTTTCGGTACATCTGCTCGCGCTCTGGTATGATGCCCGTGGCGACTGGAATGCCGCCCACGATCTAATCGACGATATGGATGGACAGAAAGCCGCCTGGATACATGCATATCTTCACCGGAAGGAAGGCGATGCCGGCAATGCACGCTACTGGTATAACCGCGCAGATAAGCCGGTTTGCAAACTGCCGCTGGAAAAAGAATGGGAGGAGATCGTAAAAGCAATGTTGTAGGGAATTAAGATCACGAGCCTTTTGCATACTGCATCATCCCCAGTACAAGATCCGGATCGGGGCAATTCGATAAGTATTTTTCCCTTTCGCTATACCTGCAGACGCCGGGATAGTCGCCCTTATTTCCCTCCATATCGAATATCAGCTGAAAATGCAGATGCGGCGGCCAGTGACCGTTCTCCTGTGGTTCGCCGAAATGAGCGAGCACAGTGCCGGCGGTTTTAGTCTGTCCTTCCTCCAACCCGTCCAGATCATTAAGAGACAGATGTCCGTATAAACTGTGAAACACAATTCCCGGCAATTCGTGCCGCAGGATGATGGTGGCGCCATAATCGCCGAAATGATTGTTGAAAGCAAAACTGTGTACGGTTCCCGTCAATGGCGTATATACCGTTGAGCCGGCCGCTCCCCAGATATCGATACCGAGATGCAGTCGCCTCGGCTCATCTTCCCCTTCGGCTGCATCGAATACGCTGCTGCGGCTGTATACGGTCCGGTGTTCATTGTAGCCTCCGATGCCATAGCGGGCGCCGGCTTCTTTCAGCAGCCGACCAATATAGCGGGAAAAGAGCCGGGTATCATCGATGATCTCCTCGGTGAGGCTATTATTCGCGTCCGTAAAATCCAGGAGCAATAATTTGTCCGTACCCTGCTGAAAATCTACAACGGGATTGCAAGCAGGTAATTGCTCTTTGAAGTGTAGTGTACTCATGACCATCAGCGAATAAAAAGAAACTCGTTCCGCATGATCCATTTGTCTTCGCCCTCGAACTTCACTTCCTTGCGGTTTTGAAAAATGTTCCTGCCTACAAAATAGATATGCCGGATCAGCGCTTTGCGATGCTGGTTACCATCCTCGCCGCTGGTTTCTGTCACCAGCTTTATCGCACCATCTTCCGTCATCGAGCGTTCTACCAGCGGCGCGCCATTCAGTACGGTTCCGTTGCCGGTGATGGTGAGGATATCATTTCCATTCGCCTTCGGTTCTTTCGGGTAACTGATAGCCAGAACGATCTTATCCGGGCCCGACACCCGCAACTCAACTTCTGCAGGCATGGAGAACGGCTTGTTTGAAGAATAGTCCAGATACCTAAGCCAGCCTGTCAGTTTGCCTTCCGCCACTTTGAAATCTATTATCGAAACGCTGGCTCCATTCTGCGCGAAACCGCAGCTCAGTGCGAGGAGGGCGCTAAGGGTAAGAATGAGTTTCATGGCGGGTTTTTAGAGGTGATAGAGGCATGGAGGTTTTACCACAGAGTCACGGAGCGCACAGAATTCCACGGAGGGCCTCTGTGAAACTCCGTGCTTTCTGTGACTCTGTGGTGATTCAAACAATCAGCGTTCCAAAAGGTTCAGCACTATTTCAACTGCTTCATGATCTCCTCAATGGCCCGGTCCAGCTGCGGATCGCGCTTGCTCAGGCGGTCTTCGAAGTTCATGGGCACATAGATATCGGGTTGCACGCCTGTTGCCTCGAGGTCTTTTCCATCCAGGGTATAGCAACCCCAGCTGGGCAGCCGCACGAAGGAGCCATCCACCAATCCGGCACCACTGGTGAAAATGATCCAGTGATAGGTATCTGTACCCACGATCTTGCCCAGCTTCAGCGCCTTGAAACCCTGCGAAGTCATTTCCGCATCGCTGAGCGACTGCTCATTCGTTAGCAGGATGATTGGCTTATCCGATGGCGCAAAATTGGGCTGGCTGGTGAGTTTACCATCACGGTATTTCCATTTCAGGTAAGACCGCTGGCTCAGGAACTTGAGCACTTCATCGTGCACATTACCGCCGGTATTGTACCGCAGGTCGAGGATCATCGCATCCTTTTTGTAAAAATCCTGCGTCATATCCACCAGAAATTTATCGAGCTCGGGCAGGCCCATGTTCTTCATACAGTGATAGGCGATGCGGTTATTGCTTTTCTGATCAACGCGTTTCTGGTTGTTGTCTATCCATTCGTCGTACAGGTTTAATGCCAGGCTGGCCTGGGGATGCACTTTTACCTGGATCGCTTCACCATTGCGCTGAAAAGCGAGCTTCATCTCACGGTCTATCGACGGCTTACTGAAATAATAGTATCGGTCCATATTCTTGTCCACCGGTTCATCATTCACTTTTACCAGCACATCTCCCGGCCGGATATCGATCGACTTTTTATCTGCATTGCTGCCCTTCACGATATATTTCACCTTGTAGGGATCGGCGTCTTCGAACATGATGCCCGTTTCCATGGTGCGGTTGGCCAGCGCTACATTCTCATCGTCTCCGCCGGTACTGAATCCCTGGTGCGAAGAGTTCAGCTCACCCAGCATATCGGCAAGCAGGATCCGCAGGTCGTTCCTGTTATTCAGGTAAGGAATGAAAGCCGCGTATTTCTTCTTTGTCGCATTCCAGTCGAGCCCATGGAATTTCTCATCATAATAATTTTCCTCAACCTGCGCCCAGGCTTCCTCAAATACCTGGGAGAACTCTGCCGCCAGGTTACGGCGGAAGGTGCTGCTGATATTCACAGGATCTGCGCGATTGGCATCGAGGTTCAGTTTGGCGAGATTACCATTGATGAGCAGCATGGTCTTGTCGCCACCCTCCTCATAGTCAATATTTCCACCGTCTGCACCGGCAATCCGTTCTGTTTTGGTAGCCTCAAAAGGTTCAAGCGTTGTCTTCCAGAGACTGAACCGTCCTTCAGCATGATCGCTTACATACAATACCATTGTTTTTTCGCCGCGCTGCAATACGGTCAGCAGGAACTGGGTGCCGAAAGAAGGGCCAACCTGTTCTAACCGGTCCATAATATTTTCGACATTGATGGAAATAGGTGCAGTTACAACGGGCGCTTTTTTCGCGGTATCTTTTTTTACGGCGCTGGTATCTTTTTTAGGTTCAGGCTCCTTTTTTTCAGTTTTGAAAAGATCATTGTATTTATCGCTGCGGTACGGGTCATCCATCTTATCCAGTGGCATGCGGTAGATCCGCGGGTTCTGCGGGCCGAAAGGATAGGAAGGCTTGGTGCGATTGGAAACAAAATAAATATACTTTCCGTCAGGGCTCCATACCGGGCTCGATTCCGTTACGCCTGTATTGGTAAGATTGATGGTGCGTCCCTCTTTGATCTGGTGCACGAAGATATCCTGCTCAAAATTCCGGATGGCGGTGAACACCACATATTCATCATTCGGCGAAAACCCGGGATCCGAATTCTGGAATGCCCAGATCTCGTCTTTTACCAGCGTCTTATTTTCCAGCGTTTTCAGGTCGAGCAGCTTCACTTCATCCCGGCCACTGAGGTAAACCGCCCTGGTCCTGGCTTTGTTCAGCACGATGGAACGGTTGTCCTTATTATCGCTGGTGATCGCTTCCACTGGGCTGCTTCCATCGGCTCCTACCCTGTACAGGTTAAGGTAGCCGTTTTTCGTCTGGTTGAACAGAAGCGTTTTATTATCGCTGGTCCAGTGCACTTCGCGGGCCCGTTCGGTATTGCCCTTATTGATATGCTGAACGAACTTGCCATCCGGGTCGCTCACAAAGATCTCACCACGCGAAGTAAAAGCGATCTTCTTGCCATCGGGAGAGACATCGAAGTTGGTGATATTGTTCCTGACATCGAAATCCTTTTCAGCCGGCAGGATATTATTCCGCAGCAGGTTCAATTCAAGTTTACCTGCTTTTGCCGTGGCAACATCGTACAACCAGAGCTGATAATCCTTTTCAAAAACGATCTTACCGCCATTGGCATTCACCAGCGGCGCTTTAATGGAAGTATTGAAATGTGTGAGCGCTGTTTTTTTACCGTTCACAAAGGAATAGAGATTGTATTCGCCATTGGCTTCATCGGAGATAAAATATTCATTACCGTTCCTGTCGATGCTCATGCCAAAATCCTTTCCCACCCAGTCTGTGTATTTCCTGTACTGCTTGGTTTTGGGATTGTACGACTGGATATCCGGGTTGAATGGTCCTTTGTAACGCTTGCGCGCGATCTGGTTACTGCTTTCCCAGGTATCGTTGAAAAATATCTCGCCGTTGCTCGGATGCTCGAAAATACCGTGGTCGAGCAGGAAATAATGATCGCCGAATAAATGTTGAGGCGTACCGCCCTGTATCCCTACGGCGTAAGCCGATAACTGACCGGAGCGGGTGGAGGTAAAGTAGATCTTCTGCGAATCCCAGCTCCAGCTGTTCACATCGTCGGCTGCGCTGTGAAAAGTAAGCTGTTTGATCTCACCGCCGTTCAGCGGCATCAGGTACACATCGCTGTTGCCATACTGCCGGCCGGTGAAAGCGATCCATTTACCATCGGGTGAAATACGGGCATTTGTTTCATAGCCCTGCATGGCGGTCAAACGCATGGCCTGCCCGTCTTTGATATTGGCTTTCCAGAGATCGCCTTCGAAACTGAAAACAACTGTTGCGCCGTCGGGCGTTAATACGGGAGAGGATAAAAAATAGGTTTCCGGCTTCTGAGCCTGGGCGTTAAGAGCAAATAAAATAAGGATGCCGCCCAAAATCGAGTTTCTCATACAGGTAGTTTGAATGGACCTGTAATATAAGAATTTGAATGCTTGGGCCTGCGTAAAATACATGTGCGGAGAATGGCTACAGATTACACAGATTTTCACAGATCAAATCCGCGGTCATCCGTGCCATCTGTGGCTCACGCTAGACTACTATATTGATCATCTTTCCCTTCACAAAGATGATCTTCTTAGGCGTTTTGCTTTCCAGCCATTTCTGAACCAGCTCATTGCCCAACACGATCGACTCTACTTCGTCCTGGGTGGCAGAGAGCGAAATATCGATATTGGTACGAACCTTCCCGTTGATGCTTACCGGGTATTCCTTGGAAGATTCGATTACGTATTTTTCCTCGAATACCGGATAAGAAGCGTCCAGCACCGAACCCGTATTGCCTAACTGTTGCCATAATTCCTCGCTGATATGAGGAGCATAAGGCGTGAGCATGATCAGCAACTGTTCCAGCACCGGCTTTTTATTGCATTTGAGATCGCTGAGCTCATTCACGCAGATCATGAAGGCGCTGACAGCGGTGTTGAAACTGTAACGGCCGGTATCCTCTTCGATCTTCCGGATAGTACGGTGCAGGATTTTTAATTCTTCGGGGCTGGCTTGTGCTTCGTCCCAGATCTTTCCCTTGTTCTCATCGAAGAACAGCCGCCACAATTTTTTGAGAAAACGGTGTACGCCTTCAATGCCCTTGGTATCCCATGGCTTGCTCTGCTCTACCGGCCCGAGGAACATTTCATACATACGGAAAGTATCGGCGCCGAATTTCTGTACAAGATCATCGGGATTCACCGTATTGAATTTAGACTTGGACATTTTCTCGGTCTCCACACCGCAGAAATATTTCCCGTCTTCCAGTTCGAACTGCGCATCCGCATATTCGCCGTTGCGCCAGTTCTTGAAAGCAGTCAAGTCCATTTCCGTTCCATCCACAAAATTCACATCCACGCGTATCGGATCGTATTCCTCGTCCTTTTTCAGTTTGCCTGCGGAAACAAACAGGTTGGTGCCCCGTTTGCGGTATACAAACCGGCTGCTCCCCTGGATCATTCCCTGGTTCAGCAATTTCCGGAAAGGTTCGTCGAAGCCAATATAGCCAAGGTCGAACAGGGCTTTGGTCCACATGCGACTGTAAAGCAAATGTCCCACCGCATGTTCTGTTCCGCCGATATACAGATCCACCTGGTTCCAGTAATCGCTCACTTGGCGGTTGCAGAACTCGTTTTCATTGTGCGGGTCCATATAGCGAAGAAAATACCAGCTGCTGCCGGCATAACCGGGCATGGTATTCGTTTCCAGTTCCTGCGCCACCCATTCGGGGATATTCGCCAATGGCCCCTCGCCATCGGGTCCGGCACTGTAGCTCTCTACTTCGGGCAATAACAGCGGCAGTTCCGATTCGGGCAATGGAACAGCTACCCCGTTCTTCCACTTGATCGGAAAAGGCTCACCCCAATAACGCTGGCGGCTGAAAGCGGCATCCCGCATCTTGTAATTCACTTTGCGTTTGCCGATGCCCATTGCTTCCAGTCTGCCGATCACAATATCGATGGCATCGCGCATTACGGTTCCATCCAGGAAATCACTGTTGCTTAAGATCGCATCTTTCGTCGGGTTGGCCTCTTCGCCATTATAATGTTCACCGATGATATTAGTGATGGGTATATTGAAATGCTTTGCGAACTTATGATCCCGCTCATCGCCGCAGGGCACGCCCATGATGGCGCCGGTGCCGTAACCTGCAAGCACGTATTCGGAAATCCAGATGGGGATCTGCCTTCCGTTGAACGGATTCACCGCGTAGGATCCGGTAAAACAGCCGGTGATCCTCTTCTCCGCCTGACGCTCACGATCGCTACGGCTCTTCACATAGGCTATGTATTCGTCAACAGCTTTTTTTTGCGAATCGGACGTGATCTCCGCGATCAATTCATGCTCCGGTGCGATCACCATAAAATCTACACCGAAAATAGTATCCGGCCGGGTGGTGTAAACCTTTAAGGGCTGGCCGGCCGGGATCCTGGCACCCGCTTCGCCGGTCACAATCTCAAAATCAATTTCTGCTCCAAAACTTTTACCGATCCAGTTCGACTGCATCTCGGTCATTGCCTCGCTGAACTCTATTGTTTTCAGTCCTTCCAGCAACCGGTCCGCATATTCGGTGATGCGGAGATACCACTGCCGTAATTTCTTTTTCACTACCGGAAACCCGCCGCGTTCGCTCACGCCGTTCACCACTTCATCGTTTGCAAGCACCGTTCCCAGGGCTTCGCACCAGTTTACTTCGCCATAACCGCAATAAGCCAGGCGATAGTTCATCAGGATGTCCTGCTTCCGCTTGTCACCGAACGATCTCCATTCGGCGGCACTGAAATGAAGGGATTCATCGCCCGGACAAACATGTTCCGCATTGCCATTCTTTTCAAACGAAGCCACCAGCCGCGTTATGCGTTCAGCTTTCTGCGTTCCGCGGTCATAGTAACTGTCGAACAACTGCAAAAAGATCCACTGCGTCCATTTATAGAATTTGGGATCGGAGGTACGTAGTTCGCGGTCCCAGTCGAAGCAGAAACCGATATTATCGAGCTGCTTACGGAAAGTATTGATGTTCTGCTCCGTGCTAACGGCCGGATGGATACCGTGCTCGATGGCATACTGCTCCGCCGGCAACCCGAAAGCATCGTAACCCATCGGGTGCAGTACATTGAAGCCTTTCAGTCTTTTAAAGCGGCTGAAGATATCTGAAGCGATATACCCCAGGGGATGACCCACATGGAGTCCGGCCCCGCTGGGATACGGGAACATGTCCAGTACATAATATTTCGGCTTGTTGCTGCTGTTGCTGACGCGGTAGGCCCCCGACTGCTTCCAGTATGCCTGCCATTTCTGCTCTATCTCTCTGAAATTGTATTCCATGATCTGCTGCCCGATCCGCCAGGGCGATCCGGTGATTTTATGTGGATGATAATTTTCTGATTCGGGCCCGACCGGATTCACCGTTAAGCTGCAAGGTTATGGTAAGAGTGGTTTGTAAATTGAAGCGGTCCGTTCCCGCTTCGGCCTTCATACCGCTCGCTCCCAATCCTAACTTTTCTTTAACCCAATTCGGCCCGGAATGCCCTATTTTTCACTGGCAAGTGGACCGTTAGCGTAGTTGCAAATGTAAGTGTTTAGAGACCAAAAACCGTACATTTGCGTCACCCGGCCCTCGCACAATTACGGAGGGTGCAATAAATCTTCAATTATGGCAGCAAGCGGAAAAGGATCCCTGAAAAGAAGCAAACCCAACTACATATACAGCATCGTAGGCGTTGCGCTGGTGCTGCTGATACTTGGCATCATGGGCTGGTTCTTCCTTAACCTGAACTCGGTGGGGAATGCTTTCAAGGAAGATATCCGGATGAGCGCGTACCTCCGCACGCTTAACAAAGATACCATCGGCCAGATCCAGCAGTTCATCGCTTCAAGGCCCTATGCCAAGAATGTGACCTATGTTGACAAGAATTCTGCCAAACAGATCTGGAACAAAGAGAACAATGAAGACTGGGCAACGATACTGGACGTTAATCCCTTGCCCGAAAGCATCGACTTCTATGCAAAGGCCGATTATGTGAATGCCGACAGTCTGCGCAGGATCTCTGCCGAACTGATGGGCGCATACGGCAACCAGATCACTGATCTGCAGTACCCGAAAAGCCTGGTAACGAACCTGAATGAGCGGGCTTCCAAAATAGGTCTGATCTTCCTGGTGATCGCTGTTGCGCTTTGTGTGATCGTGATCTTCAGCATCGATAATACCATCAGACTGGCCATGTTCAGCAGCAGGTTCCTGATCAAGACCATGCAGATGGTGGGCGCTACCCGAGGCTTTATAGCCAGGCCGCTCGGGCTGCGTGCTGTTGTGAACGGACTGATCAGTTCGCTGATCGCCATCATGCTGCTGTTCGGCCTGATCGGCTGGGCGGAGAACCAGTTCCCCCAGCTGAAAGCGATCCGTGATATCAAACTTACGCTGGTGCTCTCGCTGGGATTGATCATGCTCGGCGTAGGCATCTCGGTATTCAGCACGCACCGCAGCGTAATGAAATACCTTAAAATGAAACTCGATGACCTTTATTAGTTGAGAGTTGAGAATTATGAGTTCAGAGTTGTAAAACAGTTCCAGACTCATAACTCTAAACTCATAACTCCAAACTCAGAATTCTAAACTCATAACTCTAAACCCTCCACATGGCTGAGCAAAAAAAGACCGCAACCAACGCACCCCTTTTCACAAAAGATAATTATACCTGGATGCTGATCGGCGGCGCGATCGTGGCCCTGGGCATGTTCCTGATGAGCGGCGGCAAAAGCAATGATCCGAAAGTGTTCGACACCAACCAGGTCTATAGTACCGTGCGCATCACCATTGCCCCCATTCTCATCCTGCTGGGCCTGGGCGTGGAAATATATGCCATCTTCAAAAAGGGTAAATAATCCCGCAATCACATTTCATCCCAAAAAGCGGCCTGCCCGCTTTTTTTATTTTACAGATCCCAATGCTTACATTAGCCCCGGATTGCAACTCCTAACTCCTAACTCTCAACTCTCCCCATGTCTTTCTTCGAATCCATCATCATCGCCATTATCGAAGGTGTTACCGAATTTTTGCCGATCTCTTCCACCGGGCATATGATCATCGCCAGTTCGGCGCTGGGTATTGCAAAAGACGATTTTACCAAGCTGTTCGAGATCACCATTCAGCTGGGTGCGATCCTTTCGGTGGTGGTATTGTACTGGAAGCGGTTCTTTGCGGCCAACAGGCTGGGTTTTTATATCAAGCTTGTGGTGGCAGTTATTCCTGCACTGGTATTGGGCGCGGTTTTTTCAAAAAAGATCGATGCCTTGCTGGAAAGCCCGCTTACGGTGGCCATTACCATGCTGCTGGGAGGTATTGTGCTGTTGTTCGTCGATTCCCTGTTCAGACAACCCAAGGTTGATAAAGAAGAGCAGATCAGCTACGGGAAAGCTTTCGTCATCGGTATCTGGCAATGCCTGGCAATGATACCGGGTACCAGCCGCAGCGCCGCGAGCATCATCGGCGGTATGCAACAGCAACTGACCCGGCGGCTGGCGGCGGAATTCTCGTTCTTCCTGGCCGTGCCTACCATGGCTGCCGCCACAGGTTATAAATTACTGAAGGCATATAAAGAAACTCCGCAGCTGCTTACCGATAAACACAACCTGATGCTGCTGGCCGTGGGCAATATCGTCGCATTCCTGGTAGCGGTGCTTGCGATCAGGTTTTTTATCGGCTACCTGCAAAAACATGGATTCAGGCTGTTCGGATGGTATCGTATTATCGTAGGCGCCACATTACTGGTATTAGTATTGACTGGATACCTCTCATAGCAGGATCGCCACAGCCTATGGCTTCTGGTGAATTCCCTATCTTTAAAACACCAAAACCCATCGCATGCAAACTGCTTCGAAGAAGGTCATCAATGGCTGGGCCATGTATGACTGGGCCAACAGCGTTTACAACCTGGTAATCACATCCACCATTTTTCCTGCCTATTTTGAAGCGGTGACCGGCGACGGAAAAGACGAGACCCTCAACGATACGGTCACACTTTTCGGGCGGCAGTTCGTGAATACTTCTTTGTACAATTATGCGCTGGCAGTGGCATTCCTGGTAGTAGCCATCATGTCGCCCCTGCTCTCATCCATCGCGGATTACAAAGGCAACAAGAAAAAATTCCTGTTCTTTTTCTGTACCATGGGCAGTATTGCATGCGCAGCCCTCTATTTTTTTGATAAAACGAATCTTGGCTATGGCTTGCTCTGCATGATCGTAGCCTGCATCGGTTTCTGGAGCAGCCTGGTATTTTACAATTCTTTTTTGCCCGAGATCGCTTCGCCGGAAGACCAGGACCGGGTAAGCGCCAAAGGTTTTGCCATGGGTTATATCGGCAGTGTGATCCTGCAGATCATCTGTTTCGTATTCGTACTGCAGCATACCCTTTTCGGGATCACGGAAGGAAAGGGTTCGCAGATCTCCTTCCTGCTGGTGGGTATCTGGTGGTGGGGCTTCGGCCAGTTCTCCCTGAGCCGCCTGCCCAAGGGTACGCCTATCGCCCAAACCGGGGATCGCGGCAGCCTGCTTACCCATGGCTACAAGGAGCTGAGCAAGGTATGGAAGCAGGTAAAACAGATGCCGGTACTGAAACGATACCTCGGCGCTTTTTTCTTTTACAATATGGGGGTACAGACCGTAATGCTGGCTGCCACGCTTTACGGAAAAAGCGAACTGAATATCCCTACCACTAACCTGATCATCGCCATACTCATTATTCAGCTGGTGGCCATTCCCGGCGCATACCTGGTGGCGAAACTGTCTGAGAAGCTGGGCAATTTCAAAGCCCTGATGTTCACTGTTGCGTTCTGGATCGTGCTGTGCGTGATCGGTTACCTGCTGCCGCGGAATGGCATCTATGAATTTTACGGACTGGCCACACTGGTCGGCTTCGTAATGGGAGGAATACAATCGCTCAGCCGCAGCACTTACGCCAAACTTATGCCCGAAACCCGTGATACTACTTCGTTTTTCAGCTTCTACGATGTAACCGAAAAGATCGCGATCGTTATCGGCATGCTTAGCTTCGGCTATATCAACGAGTGGAGCGGCTCGCAGCGCAATTCGGTGCTGGCGCTGGTCGTCTTCTTCGTGATCGGGCTGGTGCTATTGATGACGGCATTGTCCGCGCAGAAAAAGAACGCTTCTGCAACTGCGTAGTTCCTTTCAATCCAACGTCATCAACTAAATCCCTGCGTCCTTTGCGTTCCCTTGAGTTCTCTGCGTTACAGATCGGCGGGCATTCAGTCTCGCAAAGAATGCAAAGGAGCATCGGTTATGCATTTCCACCTCATATTTGGTAATGGTACAGTTTGAATTTAACCGCGAAGACGCTGAGGCGCAAAGCAACGCGAAGAAAACCCGCGGTGAAAACCCCCTTGCGTATCATTGCGTCTTGGCGTCTTTGCGGTAAACCTAGTTTCAGTATTCAAACTGTACTATTACTTCATATTTCCATAGTCCCTCACTATCAAATCTTTATTTTTGTCGCGGATCAACAATCACCTGCATGGACCTGTATACGATCAACACCGGTTATTTTAAGCTTGATGGCGGCGCCATGTTCGGTGTGGTACCCAAGAGTATCTGGAACAAACTCAATCCGGCAGACGATAACAATATGTGCTCCTGGGCCCTGCGCTGCCTGCTGATCGAGGACGGCGACCGGCTGATCCTGATCGACAATGGCATGGGCGATAAACAGGACGCCAAATTTTTCGGCCACTATCACCTGCATGGCAATGATTCGCTAGATGGTTCCCTGGCCCTGCACGGCTTTAACCGGTCTGATATTACCGATGTATTCCTCACCCATCTGCATTTCGACCATTGCGGGGGCAGCATCATCCGGCAGGGCGATAAACTGGCGCCCGCTTTCCCCAATGCAGTGTACTGGAGCAATGCCGACCACTGGCAATGGGCCACGCAGCCCAATGACAGGGAGAAAGCTTCGTTCCTGAAAGAGAATATCCTGCCTATCCAAGAAAGCGGCCAGCTGCAGTTTGCAGAAGTTCCTCATGCTTCGAAAACAGGCCGGCCTGGTTCAACCGGCTTTACGGAAAATATCTCGATCCGCTTTGTAAGCGGTCATACCGATAAAATGATGCTGCCGCAGATCAGTTATAAAGGCCGCACCCTCGTTTATATGGCCGATCTGCTCCCCTCGGTAGCGCATATCCCCATCCCGTATATCATGGCTTATGATATGTTCCCGCTCACTTCACTGCAGGAAAAAAAATCTTTTCTCCAGGAAGCCGTGGAGGGAGACTATCTGCTGTTTTTTGAGCACGATAAGGACTACGAATGTTGCAGCCTGCAGCTGACAGACAAGGGGATCAGGCAGAAAGACTGCTTCAAACTGGCCGAATTGTAGCTGTTCGATAGTGGAACCCCAGTTGAGATAACCACGCCCGGTAACTACCTCAGCTCGTGATCCCCCTACAAAAAACTCATATTTTGAACAATAGGTCACTCCGTTCAGGCCGCCTAATTTAGAGTCGGTTATAAATCCAATATCCTATGTCCAAGAACCAGAACGCCTGCTGCCCGGGGTGTGGGGAGCCGATTTCTTTTAAGAAATTCGTGATGCTCAACAACTTCTCCGCTACCAATTGCGACTCCTGCAATACCCGCATGGAGATCTCCAACCGTAACGCCAATGCACTGATCGCCGGCATATCCGGCTGCGTATCCGCCGCCTGTATCGTGCTCTGCACCTACTATGGGCAGAAAAATTACCAGTCTTTTTTAGGTGGATTGCTTACGGGGCTGGGGCTCGCCACGCTGATCATCGTGTTCATCTGCAGGTATGCGTACCGGCACTCGGAACTGAGCAGGATGCATACCGAGCATGTTTACAGGCCCTTCCAGTCAAAAGTTGATCCCGGCCAGTCATCCGTTCTTACCGGAAGCTGATCATGGAACTAAGCGGGTATCGCAGGTTCCGGTACTGCATCATATCCACTTTTACACTGCCTACAACGATCGGACTTTCGATGCGCAGCGGTATATGGTTCATGTCATCACTTACCCATACCGTCATCTTTTCACCGCCTTCGAACATTGTGCCCTTCACCAGTAATGGCTTGAATTTGATGGCGCGGAACTTACCGTACCTTGTTTTAACCGTTTCCTTTCCCATGTATTTAATGTACAGATTGTACACTTCGTTATCGAGGAACATGGTAAAAGGGATCTTATCGCCCGGATTGTATTTGCTGAAATCAATATTGCGGGCATAATAGATCGAACTCATTACATCCTGCACACAGTTGGGCACTTTGAACACGCCATTGGTGGTAACTGCGGTGTTTGTCTGGTTATTGAAAGTCACATTCTCATATTTCTTAAATCCACCCTCATTGATATCGCGGATAAACTTCAGCGGCTGCATGCTGGCTGTGTCGATAAAAGTCTCGTAACGGTCGCGCACTTTGAATATCCAGTCATAACTGGGATTGGAGCTTCCGGTACCCACCACATGATAAGCAGGCCGGTTATTGACATGATCCTGTGTTACCACAAAATTGGCGGAGCCGGCATTTACATAGAGGCCCATCACCGCATAAAAAACATTGTAGCTGATATTCTCGCCGGCGTCGAAAGCCAGGTTGCGGATTCCGCAGAATTCATCGCCGGTTTCAACGGGTTTCCAGGCCAGCCCTGTCAATAATAAAATTACCGGTATAAGTTTTTTCACTTGTTGTCTTCCTTTTTTGTTCTGAACAGCCGCAGGCCGAGCAAAAATAAACTACCTGCTACAGCCGGTACCACCATATTTACAACCCAGATACCCGCAGTAGTGGCGATGATGCCCAGGCTATTCGCACTCAGCAGTCCGAACAGTTGCAGGCTGATCTGCCCCCTGAACCCCAGCTCCGCAAATGATACACTGGGAATGATGGTGATCACCAGGAACATCACACTCACCATGCATACTGTATCCGCTGCCGATACCCGCACTTCGAATACCTGCAATAGTAACACATACTGTACCATAAATACAACGTACCGGCATGCAGAAAGTGCCAAAATTCTTGTTAATTCTGACCGATGGAAATTTTCCAGCTCCGCTATCAGGTAACGATGTTTGGCAATAAATTTAAGGCGTTCCAGTTTTTGCGTGACCCATGACAAGCGATAATACAGTAAAAGCAGCAACCCCGCGGCTATGGTAGCTACGAACACGAAACCGTTGTAAAGCCATTCCATACCCCGCAGCTGGCCGGCAGATCCTGCAATGTTCCAGCGCAGATACAACAGCCCGGCAAGTCCGCCCCAGAAAGTGACCAGCAACTGGCTGATATTCCCCGTAACCGCTAAAGCAATACCGCGAAGCCGGTTACCCTCGCCCAGGAATGCAACCCGCCCAACTGGTTCACCCATCCGGTTAGGCGTATTGAAAGCCAGCGACTGGCCTGCCAGCACCGAGCGATAGGCGCCACCGAAAGATACCGGCTGTATATGCCGCGCAAGCAATTGCCATTTCCACGCTTCGATCGCCCAGTTAAGTATCATGAACAGCACTACCGCAATGATCTTCCAGCTGCCGGACCCGGTAAAAGAATGGCGGATAAAATCCCATGACTGTTGCAGTTCGGCCTGCTGTCTGATCTGCCGGTAAATGGCCCAGCTCAGCCACAGGAAAATGACAGGACCGAGAATATAGTTAAGAAATATTTTGGTTTTCTTGTTCAGAACAGGAGTTTGATGCTTTACAAAGAACGGGGATAGCGTCCAGATAAATATCGGCCGGAACGCAGTATTTTCACAGCGATGAAAGATGAGATCATCCTGGGCATCGATCCGGGTACGCAGTTGATGGGTTTCGCACTGTTGCGCATACAGCGCAATCAGCCCCAGGTATTGTTGATGGATGTGCTGAAACTCACGAAAGAAAAAGATATCTATGCGCGGCTCGACCTGATCCATTCCAAAGTATGCGAACTCATCAAACTTTATCAGCCTTCCACATTCGCTATCGAGGCGCCGTTCTTCGGAAAGAATGTGCAGAGTATGCTTAAGCTGGGAAGAGCCCAGGGCGTTGCCATCGCTGCAGCCATGCAGGCCAGGATGCTGGTAACCGAATATTCTCCCAAAAAAGTAAAACAATCCATCACCGGCAATGGCAATGCCGATAAAGACCAGGTATGGCGTATGCTGCAGCTGATCCTCAGCATCGAAAAAAAACCGCAATACTTCGATGCCACCGATGCACTGGCGGTTGCGCTATGCCATCATTACCAGACAAGTTCCCCCATCGGAAAAGCTGCCAAAGGCCTAAAAAACTGGGAAGATTTTATCGCAAAAAATCCGGAGAAGATCAGGAAATAACCATCCTCTGCGCAACCTCATGTAACTCATGTTCTCTGCGGTAAAAAACTGTTTCACAATATCGATGTTCGAAACTATTTCACCGCAGAGAACGGGAGAAGCAGAGTTTACGCAGAGAACCCTTCTTTAAAGATTGCTGATAATTTTTTCCTGCGCTTCTTTCAGTTCATCAGGTGAGAGCTTGAGTTTGCCGCGCGTGAAATTCAGATCGTCGGCGCTGTTGATGGGGATGAGATGGAGATGTGCATGCGGCACTTCAAGTCCCACTACGCTGATGCCGCAGCGGTTACAGTCGAAACTTTTTTCAATGGCTTTGGCGATGGGTTGCGCAAATACCAGCAATGCGGATAAATAATCGGCCGGCAGATCGAACAGCTTGTCCGTTTCCGTTTTCGGCACCACCAGCACATGGCCTTTCACCAGCGGAAAGATATCCAGGAACGCGAAGAACTTCTCGTCTTCGGCGATCTTATAAGAAGGGATCTCGCCTTTGATTATTTTGCTGAATATGGTCATCAGATTGGGAAATTCTGGAATTGGGAAATTTCGAAATTTTATTCAATTTCAAAATTTCCAAAATCCATAATTACACTGTTATATCTTCGATCTTGAATTTCAAAACCCCGTTAGGCGCCTGTACTTCGGCAACTTCGCCTTTTGCTTTACCCATCAGTCCTTTGCCGATAGGCGAGCCGGCAGAGATCTTGTTCTGTTTCAGGTCCGCTTCTTTTTCGCCAACGATCTGGTAAGTGACGGTCTTCTTGGTAGCGATATTGGTGATCGTTACTTTGGTGAGGATGGTTACTTTGCTGGTGTCGATAGAACTGGTGTCTACGATCTTGGCGTTGGCGATAGCCCCTTCGAGCTGCTTGATCTTGGCTTCGAGCATACCCTGCGCCTCTTTGGCCGCATCGTATTCTGCGTTTTCTTTCAGGTCGCCTTTTTCGCGTGCCTCCGCGATGGCCCGGGAAGCTGCCGGCCGTTCCACACCTTTCATGTGCTGGAGCTGCTCTCGCATTTTATCAAATGTCTCTTTTGTCACATACATATTAGCGTCGCTCATAATCTATCTTTTAGCAGAGTCAAAAAAAATACAACGCCGCAGGGATTGCAGCGTTGCATTAACCAAAAATAAAAATTATTTGGTAATTCAAATCCGATTTATACATTTGTAGTGTACTATCACACTAATACACTTTCTATGATCGAGTTTAAAGGGGTTCATTTCGGCTATAAAAAGAAACGGCCACTGTACCGTGACCTGAAACTGGAGGTGGAAGCCGGTCATATTTACGGTTTGCTTGGGAAAAATGGGGCAGGCAAATCTACCCTGCTGAAACTGGTTGCCGGATTGGTTTTCCCTGTTTCAGGCAAACTGGAAGTATTGGGTTACGATCCATCGAAAAGGCAGCCTTCCTTTCTTCAGAAAATATTCGTGATACCGGAAGAGATCGAGACCCCCGATGTGGACGTGATCCGTTTTGCGGAGGACTATGCGCCATTCTATCCAAATTTCAACCAGGCGCAGTTCCGGCAACTGCTTACCGATTTCGATGTGCCGTTGCGGAGCCTGAAACAAATGAGCTACGGCCAGAAAAAAAAGACCTGGATAGCGCTGGGCATAGCAGCAAATACACAGCTCCTGATACTGGACGAGCCTACCAATGGACTCGACATTCCCTCCAAAAGGCAGTTCCGAAAAATGATGGCGGCCTCACTTACCGAAGAACGCTGTGTAATCATCAGCACACACCAGGTAAGGGACCTGGATAGCCTGATCGACAATATCCTTATCGTGGATGAGGGCGAACTGGTCGTCAATGCATCTATCGATACCATTACGCAAAAGATCCGCTTTGAACAGTACCCGGGCGGACAGGAAGTAGAAGACAGCATCTATACCGAAACTCACCTGATGAGCACCTATGCAGTAATGCGGAATACAGAAAAGGAGGGGGGTGACGGACGCATGGACACGGAACTCTTTTTCAATGCGGCAATTGCCGATAAGGCAACCATGCAATCATTATTTATCAACTAATGTTTTAGCAATGAACGACGTTTTCAGTTTTCAAAGGCTTGGTCTGCTTCTCAGGAAATTTCTCAAGGAACATTTCTATACCTACCTGTTGTATATCGCAGGTTTGTTCGGTATCCTTTTCGTGCTGTATGGACTTACCATGATCTCAGCGTTAAAAGAACGATTTCCGGTAGATGTACCTCCTATCTATTTCCTGGGCGGCCTGATCCTGGGCAGTTTCATTTTTGCATCGTCATTTTATAGTTTTTTCAACAACAAGGCCAAAGGCATCCAGTTCCTGAACCTGCCCTCATCTCATGCGGAAAAGCTTGTGCTCGGCTTCCTGTTTACGCAGATCGTGTTTTTCATCACCTATTTTCTGGTATTCTTCGTGATCGACAGGTTAATGGGTGGTATCTACGACCAGTTTCACACCATTAAAGCCTCAGTGCCCAGGGAGTATTACCAATTTTACAGATCAGTGCCTATGGATTTTACCGAACGGCATGTGATCGGTGGGATCATCCTCGCCATCGTTTTGTCGGCGATGGCTCACTACGGTTCATTGATCTTTGAAAAACACGCATTTGTAAAGGCAGGATTGATCGTACTCATTATCGGATTCCTGCATATCTACTATAACTTTTTTTCGATGAAGGCAATGATCCCCGAAGAAGCGATGCCCGGAGGCATGTTCTATACGGAAAGCCTGCGATTGAACGATACGAACAGCGTAAGGTATGAAGGAGAAATGAAGATCGTTACCAATAGTATCCGTGGTGTAATATTGTTGCCAAAATCCTGGGACAAATTCCTTTACTGGTTCCTGCCATCATTTCTGTACCTGATGTTCTGGGGCGCCAGTTATTTCAAACTAAAAGAAAAACAGGTCTGATCAATGGAGTTCAACAGCCAGCAACCCATATACCTTCAAATAGCAGAAATGATCTGCGAACGGATCGTACTGAAACAATTCAGGGAAGACGAGCGGATCCTTTCGGTCAGGGAAATGGCGGTGCAACTGGAAGTAAATCCCAATACCGTAATGCGCACATTCGAGTTTTTGCAGGGAAAAGAGATCATCAACAACAAAAGAGGCGTAGGCTATTTTGTGGCTGCTGACGGGATTTCCAAAGCGGGTGATCTGCTAAAGACGGAATTCGTACAGGTAAAATTGCCGCAGTTCTTCAAAACCGCCAGGCTGCTGGCCATTTCACCGGAGGAACTACAGGAGCTATATGCAAAATTTATCAATAACACCGATGTCCAAAAATAGTAACATGAAAACAAGCAGTTTTTTAGCAGCTTCGGCCCTTATCGTCGCTTTTGCAGCCACTAATGCAGCCAATTTCAAAATAAAAAACGAGTACTCCAAAGGCAATATCACCAGCGCATACGCTAAAACAAAGTTGCCGCCATTCAGGTTCATTAAAGAACAGTTGGATTCGACAACAGGCCTGGTCACTATTTTCCAGGTGAAAGCAGGCAGGGGTATCGAGCCCTCATTGGAAGTATACTATTCACTAACGCCGGGCTATAAATACACGGTCTCTCATGATACACTTCTGATCGGAATGGATCCGCTCAACAAGGAAGGATATACAAGCCCCGAGCCGGTCATCATTAACGCTCCCGCGCTGGAAAATCTGGAAGTTTCAAAGGGATTATATTATGTAGAGAACAGCGATACCGGTACCCTGTCTGTTAAAACCTCAGGCAAGTCGGCAGCCAACCTAAAGCTGAACGGGATGAATAGGCTCTATCTCGATGCAAGTGAAGGATCCAGAATAACCGTTGCAGCCAGGCAGCCGGTCAGGGAAGCGGTCATTCATACCAGTGGAAACGCTTTGCTAAGCCTCGATGATGCACTGATCCTTAAAAAATCCATTCGTCTTGAAGGAGAAACGATCTTACAGTTAAGGGGTCGTTCGCTGGAAAGCCTGGGTGTTAAACAGTAACAGCTCAAACGATACCGAGCTTATCGAGC
>JAFBAN010000112.1 GCA_019247775.1 Chitinophagaceae bacterium
ACTGGCATTGATCAGCACACTATCGGATCTCTCCCTGCAACTGTACAGCTGGTATATCCGCCACGGTCATGCCCGCAATGCGGCCGACACCGCCGAGGTAGATGCAATACTCGGTCATGAAGCAGTAACCGATGCTGCCGATGCAAAAGGATTTTATGAGCGCTTATATCTCTATCAGTGCTACTGCTGGCATGCTTTCATTACGCAGAACCTGTTGATGTATTATCGCTATTGCCAGAAATGGGTGGCGCTGTTCGACATAGAGCCCAAAATGGTAGGCATTGAGACAGCGCATTATATCAAAGGCCTGCATAACCTGGTAAGCGCACATTTTGATCTGCGGAATTACCAGAAGTTCAACGAAACGATCGGCGTGTTTGAGGCATTCATGGAAACACCGGAAGTGCAGCAGAACAAGAACAACCTGATCCAGACATTCATTTACCTGAACACTGCAAGGCTGAACAAACATTTCCTGGAAGGGAGTTTTACGAAGGGGCTGGAACTGGTTCCCTATATCGAAGAGAAGCTGACGGAATACGAGCTTTATCTCGACAGGCACCGGGTACTTGTTTTCTATTACAAGATCGCGTCTTTGTATTTCGGCAGCGGGGATTTTGGCCGCAGCATCGATTACCTGAACAAGATCATCAACTGGAAAGTAGACCTCCGCACCGATCTGCAATGTTATGCGCGGCTACTGCACCTGATCGCCCATTATGAGCTGGGAAATTTCGAACTGATGGAATACCTGCTGAAATCGGTCTATCGTTTCATGTACAAGATGCAAAACCTGAGTACGGTAGAAGAAGAGATCTTCCGCTTTCTCCGCAGGTCGTTCAAAGTATCCCCAAAACAGATGAAACCGCAGTTTGAGGCCCTGCTCGCCAGCCTGCTTCCGCTTGAAAAAAACAGGCTAGAAAGCCGGGCCTTTATGTATCTAGATATCATCTCCTGGCTTGAAAGCAAGATCCATAACCAGCCGGTGCAACAGATCATCCGCCAGAAATACCTGGAAGCAAAACGGAGTACAGAAGCCATCTGACAGTGCGCCGCACTGCGGGTAAAGAGCAGGGAGCAACGAGCTTATTTTTCTAACTGTGGAAAACATCTTCCCGTAAAGAATTCAAGCTCGAAGCTTACCCAAACTCCTCAGAATTTCCTGTTTATGCCAAATTCAAAATAATATGGCAACAATGGCGTGGTTTTAAAGTCCTGCATTACTGTTTTTCCAGCTTTCAGGTACAGGTCTGTTTTCCGAAAAGAAAATCCGCCCTGCACTCCATACAGAAAATTACCTCCCGTGGGAATATACCAACCATCGGTTACACCCGGATAGCTTGTCTTATACACAGCCGAATGCTTTAAATGGGTAACAATGGCTTTGTCAAATCCGATCTCGGCCGCAACAAGCCAGCCGGACCTGTAATATCCTGCTACCGCTTTCATCTCGCTCCCAAAATTCACCATACGCACCATATCGTTTTCATTTCGCCTGAATACGCCCGTGATATCGGCGCTTACCTGGAGACCCCCTGCATCGTACAACCGGGCCGTGGCGCCGACCCTCGTCTTAAAATCATCAAGCAGATTTTTACCGGCAGGAAAAGAGTAGTCGCCATGCAGTACCATAGGAATTTTTGATTTGATCCGGTATCCATATCCAACACCGGCCACCACTCCATAATCAAATCCGGCCTGTACATTAATAAGGTTTTGGTTCTCTTTCAGGCTTTCCCAATTGTAAGCCTGGGCGTTGATCGCACTGGAAAAAAAAGCCAGCACGGTAAAGCATGCTATTGTTTTTATCATCTTCATTGTTGAATTATTTTAATGCATTTAAATAAGTAAGTACTGCCGGGTATACAAGGTCCCACCTGAAGTATATCATCTCGTGACCCGTTCCGGCTATTTTAGTGATCTGGCTGCTGGAGAAATATTGTGCCTGGTGCTCCGCAGTGGTAAGTCCGTATGCCTTATTGTATTCGCCGTAAAGGAATAGGGCTTTTGCATGAAATTGGGAAAGATTGACGGTAACGTTCATGCCATCTCTTTCACCGATATCGGACAGCGCTTTAAGCGATACTGCGCCGAATCTCCAGAACGGCCAGGGACCTTCTACACCTTCCGCATTTCCTGCCGCATATTCAAATGCCGAGTTGAGCGCCAGTTTGTAATCCAGCAGTGCATGCTCATTTTCTTTCGCGGTCAGGAACTGATCGCGGTAAACTACGTCATTGGCGGCTTCGCTGAACAGCTCCAGGGTCCTGGTCTTTCTACCATACTCTTTAAGTTCATTCCAGGTAAGCCCGCTGGGTTCAGCCAGTATAACGCCATTGACGGCAGTAGGATGGGCATTTATATAGGCAGTTGCCAGGATAGCTCCCCATGAATGGCCGAACAGGAAAATTTTTTGTGCGGGTGAGCGGCGGTAGTGCTGGATTACACCGGCCAGATCATCCAGCATCATATCTATCGAGTACCTGTCTTTGTCCTGCCTTTTGGATAGTCCCGCTCCGCGCTGATCGTAAAACACTACATAATACCCGTTGGCGGCAAGCTGTTTTACCTGCAATGCACTCCGGTAATCGCCGCCCGGACCGCCATGCAGGAAAACGACCATTGCGCTGTCGGGATTACCGAAGGTTTCGGCATGAAGCTGAGTACCGTTTATGGTGATGGAAGGCAGTGAAGGATCCTCGTCCACTGTTTTGGGGACCAACATTCCGGGCTCCTCTGACTTCAGTTCTTTTTCGCATCCGGTAAAGGCCAATCCTGTAAATATGGCCAAGACCACGATCATCAATTTTGATTTCATTTTTAAGTTTTTAGATAATTAGGGTGCAAATCTGGCGGCCGAAACCCGGTCTGCCGCCCCTCCTTACAAGTTGACACCTGCCCCACGCGCATCCGGCACCGGATGATCTGGCTGCTAATTAGTTATACGATAAATGGAACAAAAAAAAGC
>JAFBAN010000140.1 GCA_019247775.1 Chitinophagaceae bacterium
CGCTGATGGTACAGAGACAGTTCACCGACTGGTTATTGTTGGAATCGGTGGTATTGTAAATGCCCCATACAGCCCTTCCCTGCTGCTTCAGCTCGAGGAAAACATAGAACTTGCGTTCTACCCGTGAAACATTAGAGACGAATATACCGCCCCACATGCCGCCTAGGCCCTGGGCAAAATTGTGTTGGCAAAAGCTGACCGACAATAAGACGGCCAATAAAGGCTTGCGTGAATATTTCATTCCTGAATATCTTTACTTATTTAAAATTTTCAAAATATATTAGGGTATTTCTTTTCTGCATGTTGTCCCGGAGCGCATCGGTCGCCGGTAGCCCTATTCGCCTGTGCTTTAGTATGTTGAAGATCAACGAATTACCTGAGCAATTGGCCCTTTCCTGCCGTTCCCTTACCTTTGCCGACTTCCGAATTCATGCCGTAACATGAAGCGAGTCGCGCTCTACCTTCCGGTGAGGGCGATAACCTGAATGTGGCTATCATCAAAACAGGATTAGACACATGAAATTATCCCAGTTCAAGTTTGACCTTCCTCTTAACCTGATCGCCCAGAACCCAACCAAAAAACGTGAAGACAGCCGGATGATGGTGGTTGACCGTAAGACCGGCGCCATGGAGAACAGGCATTTCCGCGACATCCTCGATTATTTTGTAGACAAGGATGTATTTGTAGTGAACAACACCAAAGTATTTCCGGCCAGGATGTATGGCCGCAAAGAAAAGACCGGGGCCAAGATCGAAGTATTCCTGCTGCGCGAGCTGAACAAGCCCAACCGTTTATGGGATGTGATCGTTGATCCCGCAAGAAAGATCCGTGTAGGCAACAAATTATATTTCGGCGAAAATGAGGAACTGGTGGCTGAAGTCATCGATAACACCACCAGCCGCGGCCGCACCATCCGCTTTCTCTGGGATGATGATGATGAAAGTTTCAAAAAAATGCTGGAACATCTGGGCGAAACACCGCTGCCGAAATACATCAAGCGCAAGCCGGATGAGGAAGATAAAGAGCGCTACCAGACAGTATACGCCAAGTTCGAAGGCGCTGTGGCAGCTCCTACTGCCGGTCTGCATTTCAGCCGCGAACTGATCAAGCGTTGCGAGATCCAGGGTATCCGTTTTGCAGAAGTAACCCTGCATACCGGTTTGGGTACTTTCCGTCCGATAGAGGTCGAAGACCTAAGCAAGCACAAAATGGACGCGGAATACTATGCGATCGACAAACAGGCCTGTGATATCGTGAACAAAGCAAAAGAAGCCGGTCATCGCATCTGCTCCGTTGGTACCACCACCATGCGGGCTATGGAAAGCAGTTTCACCGCGCAGAAATTATTGAAGCCAAGCGAAGGCTGGACCAATCATTTTATTCATCCGCCCTATAATTTCAATGTGGCCGACAGCCTGGTCACCAATTTCCATTTGCCCAAGACCAGCCTGCTGATCATGACCTGTGCGTTTGCCGGCTACGACCTGGCCATGGAAGCCTACAAAAAAGCGATCAAGGATAAATACCGTTTCTTCAGTTATGGAGATGCGTTGTTGATTATTTGAGGGGCGGTTAAAGTAGTTAAAAGGGTTAAAAAAGTAAGTGGTTAAAAGCTGAAGGAAACTTCCCATGCTTTTAATCACTTTTTTTATTGACCCAGGACCTCTTTCCCCCCCTTCATCTACTTTAACTACTTTAACTAATTTAACTACTTTAACTGCTTTAACCATTTATCTTTTCACTTACCCACTGCCTTATAGTCATACGGCAGGATATTCGCCATTTTTTCCCACCAGGCCCAGTAGTAAGTGGTGATCAGGTTAATCCCGTCTGCCAGGGAACCATCGGCGAATACGGTTACCGGCTTTCCGTGATCAAGCTCAATATCGGTGATCAGCGGCATCCCCTGCAGCAGGTTGATGCGCGGCGCCTCTCTTGAAATGCCTATAGCCGGCCGCCCATATTCACGGGGGAATTTCCGTGACGGAAACCGCACTTCCAGCTTGCCGATAAAATGAAAGCGTTTGGCAGTACTGTCGATCGTCACGGTCAATTGTTCTTCCTGCAGAGGAGGGTCAGGAGCCAGGACGGTGCCCGCAGGATTTTTTGTGACCAGCCTGAAATAGTTCAATGAATCCCGGTTATTGTATTTATTCATTTCAATGCCGCTCATCGTTTGCGAGAGACCATTCTGCTGGCTGATCACTGCGTCGTAGATTTTTTTTACCCGCAGTTTTTCTTCCTGTGTCAGTACCAGCTTGGGGCGCACTTCAAATCCCTGTTTCTCCAATTGGCCTGCGTAAAGGCTTCGCACAAAATGCAGCAGCGAACCCCTGTAGGCATCCTGCCTGTTGCGCTGCCAGCGCAGTTTGACCGCGGCATTCCTGGGCTGCATCTCTTCAAAAAAAGAATATCCGCCATACATGAACATATGCTGCGCGGTATCGTATTCGAACCTGGTAAGATCATACTTCAACACATAACCCAGTGCATGATTCTCCATCACCAGCCGCTCCCGGGCAGTAACTTTTAATTTATTGGTCAGCCGGTTAAAATCAAAGATCAGCGCTTCCTTATTCATCAGCTGCATGTCCTCCGCAAATACGGAAGTGCCGATAAAATGCTCCAGGAACACTGGCCCCCATTTTTCCCAGCCGCTGCGCTCATTATTGCTCACGGTCACTTCACGAAGCGTTTCTGTTCTGGCCTTTAGCTCTACCTGCAGGTTCAACGGCAGATCTTTCGAACGGATATTACGTGTATAAGTCTCATATCCTATACAGGAAACCACCAGGTCATAATTGCCCTCGGGTAACTGGTTGATGACGAATTCACCCCGCTCCCCTGTAACTGTTCCGATAGAAGTGCTGGCCAGGAACACATTGGCGAGTGCAACGGGCGTTCGTGAACCGGCATCGACAACCCGGCCCGTTAACCGGTTTTGTGCAATTGCACCAAAACAGAAACTCATCCAGAACACCAAACAAACAACTCTCATACTCTTCGGTTTACCCTACAAGCCTCACGGCCTGCTTGCGGAAGATAAGACAGATACAGACACAAAAAAACCGCCCTGACAGGCGGTTTTACGATCGGTGCAACAGGTTTATCAAAGCCCGAACAATCCTTTGTTCAGCAACTGCAGGGTTTTTGTTTTGTGGGCGCTGGGCACCAGCATGGAAATATTATGCGGGCTGCCGCCATAGCTGACCATGGTAACCGGCACTTCTCTGACCGCATCGAAAAGCTTATGCAGCACATCGTCCGTTTCGGAGATCTCATTGCCAACAATAGACACGATCGTCTGATCTTTCTGTACCTCCACGCTACCGAAAGGTTCGAGCTCTTTTACAATTTTCGGCAGGGCTGCATCCGAGTCGATCGTTACCGATACTGCCACTTCTGAAGTCGTGATCATATCGATAGAGGTCTGGTATTTCTCGAACACTTCAAATACTTTTCGCAGAAACCCATACGCCAGCAGCATCCGGCTGCTTTTGATCTTGATGGCGGTGATGCCGTCTTTGGCTGCTACGGCTTTCACACCGGTGCTTCCTGCTTCTTTGGTGATGACCGTGCCGGAAGCATCGGGCTGCATGGTGTTCAGCAATTTCACGGGCACGTTCTCCTGCTGTGCAGGCCAGATACAGGTTGGGTGCAGGATCTTGGCGCCGAAATAGGCCAGCTCCGCCGCCTCGTCGAAACTGAGCTGTTTGATGGCAACGGTTTTATCAACGATGCGCGGATCGTTATTGTGCATGCCATCGATATCGGTCCATATTTCACAGACGGAAGCATTGATAGCCGCCGCCACCAGTGAGGCGGTATAATCGCTGCCGCCGCGTTTCAGGTTATCTACCTCGCCTTTGGCGTTACGGCAGATATAGCCCTGGGTGATAAACAATTTTTTATCGTGGTACTGCTTCAGCAGCTGCCCAAGCTTTGCCTTGATGGTGCCAAGCTGCGGTTCTTCACTCGCGTCGATCGACATAAATTCCAGTGCGGGCAGCAGCATATGATCGATTCCCTGCTCTTCGAGATAGACACTGAACAGTTTAGTACTCATCAGTTCGCCCTGCGCAAGGATATCTTTATACAGGGCTTCGCTGAAGGATATCCGCAGAATGATATTCAGGAATTCGAAATGCTCCGTGATGATCGCATTGGCTTTGGCGCGGCTGCCTTCCTGCTTAACGAGCTCGGTAATGAATGTGCGGTAATGGGCTTCCAGCGTATCGATCTTCTGCTTGGCCGCTTCGCGGTTCCCCGTTGATAAACTGTTGCTGATCTCCACCAGTGCATTGGTGGTGCCACTAAGAGCGCTTAATACCACTACTTTCGGTTCCGCGTCTTTGGTGATCAGTTGCGCTACTTCGTGCATACGTTCCGGCTTTCCGACACTTGTGCCGCCGAATTTCATGACTTTCATAAATATCCTTCTGCGATTTGGAGTTTGAGGTGCAAATGTACAGGCTGCACTGTTATTTCGATCCCCTATTTTGTGAACAAACGTTAGCCTGGCAAGGCTTTCAGGGCTTTGGTGTAACTTTAGTTCAACAGATTGTTATGCCTGCTTTTACCCGCATTTTATGCCTTGCGATATTTATCTGCCACTCGCTTACGACAACAGCGCAACCTGACAGTGCGCACTGGTACCTGGCAAAGGACGGGGCGCGGATCTACTACGAAGTGAAAGGTGAAGGTTACCCGGTATTCCTGGTACATGGCTTTATCGTCAATTCCTCTACCTGGAAAAGATCGCCGCTGTATGCCGATCTGCTGAAAGCCGGGTACCGCGTCGTGATCATGGACCTGCGCGGCAATGGCCAGTCAGACAAACCGCATGATCCCGAAGCCTATGCTCATGATGCGCAGGCAAAAGACATCATGGGTATCGCTTCGGAACTCGGCATCAGGAAATATGATGTGATCGGTTATTCGCGCGGCTCCATTATTGCCGCCAGGTTGCTGGTGCTCGACCGTCGCGTGCGGAAAGCGGTGCTCGGGGGAATGAGCAGTGATTTCACGGATCCGGAATGGCCGAGGCGCATCATGTTCTACCATGCGCTGATGGGCGACAGTGTGCCCGCACTCAAAGCGATGGTGCAGAATGTACAGCGGGCCGGGCTCGACCAACTGGCGCTTGCTTATCAACAAAAAGAGCAGCCCTCCACATCGGTGGCGGAATTAGCAAAACTGAAAAGACCTGTGCTGGTGATCTGCGGAGCGCAGGATGAGGACCGGGGCGATAAGCTTGCGGCCCTGATCCCCGGCGCAGTGTTCAAAGAAACGCCGGGCGATCACAACCATGCAGCTTCCACGCAGCAATTCGCCGATGAAGCGATCTCCTTCCTTAAAAAATAAGCTCACAATACAAGATCGAATTTCGCGGCGATGGCTTGCAGGTCGGCCACAACTGTATCCACTACAGGTATTCCTTCCTTGTACCGGATGGATTCCGCCTCTCTTTCCGGATCGCCGGGGATCAGCACGTGGTCATGCCCCGGCGCAGGTGTAGCAGCGCGAAATCTTCCGATCCAGTTATCCATATGCTGTTTGAATTCTTCGGCAGGCCGGAATGCATCAACCCGCATGGCGCCGAAAAAATGGCCGAGTCCCTGGCCCGGCATATTTTCCGGCATCGGCACATAGGCAGGAAAAGGTGGCGCCCAGGGTCCGTAGGATGCGCCGCTCAGCACCGCTGAAAAAATATCGACGATGCTCCCCAGCGCATAGCCTTTGTGGCTTCCATGTTCACGATCGCTGCCAAGCGGCAGCAGCGCTCCCTGTTTCTTCAGGATATTGGCGTCTGTTGAAGATCGTCCGTCTTTATCCTGTACCCATCCCAATGGCGTATCCGCATTTTTGCGTTGCAATATTTCCAGTTTGCCGTTTGCAGCAGTGGTGGTAGCAAAATCCGCAACGAACGCAGGCTGCTTGCCTGCAGGAATGGCAACAGCGATCGGGTTGGTGCCCAGCATCCGCTCGATGGAAAAAGTAGGCGCAACCAGGGCGCTGGCATTCGTCATGGCCATGCCGATCATATCATGCTTTAGCGCCATCATAGCATGATAGCCTGCGATGCCGAAATGATTGCTGTTGCGCACGCTCACCCAGCCGGTGCCTGCAGTCTTCGCTTTATCGATCGCCACCTGCATAGCAAAAGGCGCAACTACCAGTCCGAGCCCCGCATCGCCATCAACAACAGCGGTGGAAGGTGTTTCATGAACGAGCCTGATCTTTGGTTGCGGGTTGATGCGCTGCACTTCCCAAAGCCTGATATACCCGCTGAGCCGGGCTACCCCATGGCTGTCGATGCCCCGCAGGTCTGCAGCCAGCAGTCCGACAGCCGCCGTTGCAGCATGCTCTTCCGAACAGCCTATTTTTTTGAAACTGTTGCAGGTGAACTGAAAAAGCCGATCATAAGTATAAGTGGTCAAGAGAATGATTTTGAAAGCAAGGTAATTCTTTTGGCAGCAGTCGCCCGCCTCCAGGCGGGTGACAAATATCTCCCGGGCCTCCAGGCCCGTTCACACATCCAGGATCTTGATTGGAGACCGTGGATTTGCACTGCAATACCACCAATGTTCCGGTTCCTCAACAAACCCTGCTCTCACAGGATTTTGACGGATATATCTTCTCTTCTGCTCAAAAACTCCTGAGCTGAAACAGTCGATCGCATGATTGTTCCGTTGCCAGAACATGTATTCCGCATTTTGCCGCTTATATTTTGCATTGTATTGGAACACGATTTTCATCCAGTCTTTGCGACTTTCCTTTTCGTTATTTAAAATCATACCCAATAATTGTTTGGCAGAATAGCTCTTGAAATCCCTCAGTACACGATTCAGTTCGCCATCTTTCTGGGCTGCCAGAAGATGGATATGATTGGTCATAATTACATAGCTGTACAGCTCAAGTCCTTTATGTTGTTGGCAGTACTGAAGATTTTTGACGATCTCTTCACAATAATCTTTGCGCGTAAACACATCTATCCAGCTTACAACGGTAAGCGTAACGAAAAAAATGGCATCATAATTGGCTTTACGTAATTCGCTCATATTACTGGCTGGATGCCAAAGATATATTGGTCACCCGCCTGGAGGCGGGCGACTGCGCGAAATACTTAGTATTAACACTTAATTTTACAGCATGAAAACCAGGTTTTTTCTACTATTTATTATCATAGCCAATATAGGTTACGCTCAGCTCGACCGTGACCAGATCCATTCTGATTTTGTGCTGTATCAGCGCCGCCTGGATTTTGACCGGAACATGCGCAACAGGACCATCAATGCAGTCTTCGCCCAGCCGCTCGACAGCAATACCGAAGAAAAATACCGCGAAGCCTGCTGGGCCATTTCACAGTTCCTATTACGTTCGCCGGAGATCGAACATGGATTTCAGACCATGTTCAATCAATATGGTCAGATGGAAGATGCCACCAGGCGTGCGCTGCTCGAGGCCGTATACGGAACTTATCATTCAGAATATAAGAACCGGTACGATGCGTTGATCCGAACAGAAAGATCGCCCAGGTTATTTGCGATGCAGGCAGGGTACCTGTACCGGCTTGATAATAGTAAGAACGGGGTAGAAAGATTGCGTGGCATGCTCATCACCCGATTCCCCGATTATCAGCAGAACGTTCTGTTGCAACAATTGGATAATTATTTACTGAATCATGCGTCACAGATCACCGTGCCGCGGCCGGGGCTCCAGGCACTATTCGATTACAGGAAAGCAAGCGGCCAGAAAACGATCTATTCTTTCCAGCGCTGGAACCGCGATTATCCCGGACTGGCTGTTATCCAGAATGCAGACGGAAGTTTTGCAAGGGACAGCGCCGGCAAATTACTGGTGTTTCAACAACTGGCGAGGTCTGCATCTGACCTGCCTTATTTTATTACCGATGGCAGTACGCCGCAGGGCATATTCAGCATCCAGGGCACCGAAGTATCACATAACAACCTGATCGGCCCCACGCCGAATATTCAGCTGGTGATGCCCAATGAAACGGACAGCCTGTTCTGGCATGGACCTTACGATTCAACACAGACGCCCCTGGTCAACTACCTCAACCTGCTGCCCGACTCCTGGCGGAGCTACGCGCCGATGACGGAATCTTTCTACGCGGGTAAGATCGGCCGCACCGAGATCATCGCACATGGCACCACGATGGACCCCGACTATTTCAAGGACATGCCTTTTTATCCCCTTACTCCTACCATGGGCTGTTTATGCGCTAAAGAAAGCTGGAATATGTTCACCGGGAAGATCGTGCAAAGCGATCAGTTCAGGCTGGCAGATACTTTTCTTGCCACGCCGGGAACAACGGGTTATCTGTTCGTGATCAATCTCGACAATCAGCAGACTGCAGTTACATCTGCTGAAATCGAAAAACTCATCGGGCAGAATTAAGAGCTGGTTCGCTGAAGTTCACGGAACAAACAGTATTATGCAATTATCCGCCTGCTTTACTGCTTCGCTGATAGCTGCCGTTTATAGACAGTTCACTTTCCTCAAACAGATCAAAAAAATAGTCGAGATAGATCGCGGCCTCTTTCCTGGTGAGCGGATCAGCAGCTGCTTTTTTCGGCAAATGGTATTTTTCCAGATCATGTTCCGCGGTGCGCAGGCGGCCCGCTTTGTGCCGCATTTCCGTTGGCCGGAAATCCTGTGCCTTATACAGCAAAGTAAGATCGGCAAGTGTTACATACCTGTGATCGGCGCCCACGAAATGATCTGCCAGGCGGAGCAAACCAGTTCTGGTACCGGCTCGTAAAAAATCAGATACGCGCAACAGACTGTCGGGATAAAAATACATTTTATTAGCCCAGCCCTCTGCCTTGCCAACACCTTCTATTATTCCCGTTACGCCGATTCGCTGAACCATCTCCCAGGCGGGATCGGTTACCGGAACATCTGCAAAAGGCATGAGCCAGCATCTGATCTTCAGTAACTGTTCCTGAAGATGCCTCACACCTGTTATCGGGTCCTCACCCCTCAACACCTTTGTGGCCGCCAATAATCCGGCGGCCTGTCCGGTCAGCAACACCACGGGCTGGAGCCTGGTAGATCCGTTGGCGATATTGCTTACCGAAATACCTTTTTCGCAAACGACAAGGTTACTGATCCGCTCAGGCAACAATGCGCCGAGCGGGATATTAAAGGCGGGGACTTTGGGAAAAGGTATCGATGGCGGCCTGCCCGGATATTGCCCATGATGATGATCCACCGGATAATCGCCAACAGCTATGCCGGTCCGATATAGTTTGTAATCGTACGGAGCCCGCATATGATCGACATTGAACCGCACCTTACCTCTCACTCTTCTCCCCTCACGGTTATAGGGAATGAAAGCCATGCCCCCGTCCATCTCATCTTCTGCCAGCCCGATATTTTTTTGTTTTAGCTTAGTTTGAAGAAAATGAATAAAGCCCAGGGTCTGATCCTTCGCTTTACGATATTCCTGTTCGCGTTCTATCGGTTTCAGCTCCACCACATTGAGGTAACAATCATTTCCATGCGCCGGCCAGTTCAGCATATATTTATAAGGACTGCCTTTCGGCACGCTAAGTTTTCCGTAGTCGAGCACTTTCAACGTGTTCATGGCATAGGGACTGCCATTGCAGGGTGCATCGCTGGTGCTGCAGTAATATCGTGTGGCTTCATAACCCGGTGGTACGGGGATAGTTTTGTCGGCGCCTTTACCAAAGTTTTTCAGCGTAGCGGTCCAGGTAAGATCCTGGATCATGGCGCTTCTGCCGGGCGCGATCTTTTCACCGCTCTGGCTGCTGTCTTCCGTTCCGAGGTCGTAAGCCGCGCCTGCAGATGCAAATACATCGCCCAGCTCGGTTGCATCGATGGTGAACATCGCTTCCACTTCCATATGTTCGCCGCGCGAGTTGACGAAAGCGGCGCCGGTCACTTTATTTCCTGTCTTCAGCGCCCTGTCGAAATACCAGCCATAATAAACTTTCAGGTTGGTCTCGCGCGCCGCCCATGCTTTGAAAATGCTGTCGCCCACATGCGGTTCAAAACAGGTTTCGCTGACCCATCCTGTCTCCAGATTTCGGGTGCCGTAATGTTTATATAACGCCTGCCTGAATTCCTCCCAGATACCGCTGTGCAGTGCAGCATTGCCGTCGGTGCAACTCACACCTGCTGCTGTGAGCATTCCGCCCAGCCAGCCTGTCTGCTCTACAATGACCGTTTGTGCACCAGTCCTCGCGCTCTGAATGCCTGCCGCCACGCCACCGGTGCCGCCGCCAACGACCAATACCTGCGTCTGCAATTTTTTGAGCTGCGACGATCCGATAAAGGGCAGTAAAAGAAAAACAGAAACAATAACATTCCTCATGCATGAAAGGTTGACACTAAGATAAAAAAGAAAGGAGACGAATTAATTTCATCTCCTTTCTGCATTCATTGCATATCCATTTAGAATGGAAGATCATCCAGCGGCTCTGTGAGATCATTGGCGCTCTGCGAGGAAGCCGGCGCCGATTGCGCATAAGATGGCTGCGACTGGTAACCATTGCTGCCGCTGTCCGACCCGCCGCCTTCGCCCCTGCTGCCTAATAACTGAACACTAAGCACACGGAGCGACAAAGTTGCGCCATTGCGTCCGTCCTGGGTGGTATAAGTGCGTACATCCGGCTGACCTTCCACATACACCTGGGTCCCTTTTTTAAGATAGGGCGCTACGGCAGTGCGGTCTGTCCAGTACGCACAGTCTACCCAGACCGTTTTATCTTTCTGGTTGCCCTGAGCGTCTTTGAACCTTTCGGTATGCGCCACGGTAAAATTGATCACGTTGCGGCCGTTCACATTATTGACCAGGGCATCTTTGCCAAGGTTACCGATCACCTGAAGTTTTATCATAACAAATGTTTTAGTAAATATCCAAAGCCGGAAATTACTACAAAAGCGTATTTAACGCAGGAAATCGGTTGTTTTCACTGTATAACTTGGGACTAATTATTCCAGGGGTTTATTCTCCAGCGCGGCCTGGATGGATCGTTTTACCCAGGCCACCGTATTCATGGCGTAACCGGTAGTATGGAAGAGGATCTTGCCCTGCCTGTTCACCACAGCATGGGTGGGGTAACTGTTGACCCCATACTTGCCCGCAATGGACCCGCCATTGCCGATGATATTGTAACTGAAGGGAATTTTCTTCAGGAAATCCTGGATCTCATAGCGCTGGTCCAGCGCCACGGCCAGGAATACCACGTCTTTATTGTCTTTGTAAGCCTCTGCTATTTCATTCAACTCAGGTATTTCCATCCGGCAGGGACCGCAGTTGATAAACCAGAAATTCAGTACCACCACTTTACCTGTCAGCGCTTTCAGATCGAATTGGGTGCCATTGATATCTTTTTCGGCAAAAGGAGCGATCGACTCGCCTGTAGTGAAAAATATGCTCTCCCTGGGTTTGGGCGCTTTCAGCAAGCGGCGTGTGGCTTCCTCCTCGGAAAGTTTTACCAGCAGGGCCGTTTTCATATCGTTATTGATCTGGAGCGAATAGCGGCCTGAGAAGACCAGTTTCTGCCATACCTCAACGGCATACTGTTTTCCTGTGGAATCCTTTACTTCCAAGGTTTCGGGATCGATCTTCTGGGCCCGGACGCCAACCGAAAGAAAGACCAGGAATAACAGGGTGATCAGCGGTTTCATGACTTGCTGTTGACATACTAATATATTATTTTTTGTTGGAGCATGTTAATTTTTCCGGTTTCGAAAGCTTACACAACTGTTATTCGGAGGTTCAGGGTTATTTTTGCAGCTTCTATTTACCTGATATGAGTCGTAACGGAAAGGTTTTGGTAGCCATGAGCGGCGGTATCGACAGTACCGTGGTGGCCCTGATGCTTCACCAGCAGGGCTATGAAGTGGTGGGCATTACCATGAAGACCTGGGATTATGCCAGCAGCGGCAGCAGCACCAAAGAGACCGGTTGCTGTAATATCGACTCCTTCAACGATGCCCGCCAGGCGGCGGTGCATCATGGTTTTCCGCATTTTATCCTGGATATCCGGGAAGAGTTCGGGGATTTCGTGATCGAGAATTTTGTAGACGAATACCTCGCCGGCCGCACACCCAATCCCTGTGTGATGTGCAATACCCATATCAAATGGCGTGCACTGCTGAAAAGAGCAGATGCGCTGGACTGTGAGTTCATCGCCACCGGACATTATGGTTCGGTTCGCCGTCACGATAATGGCAGGTATGTGATCAGCAAGGGGCTCGACGAAACAAAGGACCAGAGCTATGTGCTTTGGGGATTGCAGCAGGATCTGCTCAGTCGCACCATGCTGCCGCTCGGCACTTACCGCAAATCCGCTATCCGCCAGATGGCGATCGACCTGGGTTATCCGGAACTCGCCAAAAAAAGCGAGAGCTACGAGATCTGTTTCGTTCCTGATAACGATTACCGCGGATTCCTTAAGCGCCGGGTAGAGGGTCTTGAAGAAAAAGTGAATGGCGGCTGGTTCGTAGACAGAACAGGCAAAAAACTTGGGCAGCATAAAGGTTACCCATTCTATACGATCGGTCAGCGTAAGGGCCTGGAAATTGCGATGGGCCGGCCCGTGTATGTAACGGGCATCGATCCGGAAACGAATACCGTTGTATTAGGCGATGAGAATGACCTGGAGCAGAATGATATGCTGGTGGGCAGGATCAACTGGATGAAATACGATAGCATCTCCGATGGCATGGAAGCCATCACCAAGATACGCTACAAGGATAAAGGCGCACTGAGCAATCTTTACACCGACGCCAACGGCATCCGTGCGCATTTCTACGAACACGTAAAAGGCATTGCGCCCGGACAGAGCGCTGTTTTCTACGAAGGCGACGATGTGATCGGCGGAGGCATCATCCAGCGCGGTAAGCTCATCTAATTTTTTTCCAAACCCCGTACACGAACAGATGGCTTCAGGCTATACCACTCCTGCTACCCTCTTTTGCTCTTATCCCTCTTAGCGAAACCTTTCAGACCTCCTATTCCTGACAGACATTAAACCAGCCCCGGATTAATTCTGTGAAAATCCGTGCCGTCTGTGGCAATTTCTTCTTCCCGGTGTAACTTCACCCAGCAACCAAAACCGCGACCATGGCAGAACAGGAAGTCATCAAACACACCAAAAAGGTCTATAAGATCTGGAACAGCGATGAACATGGCTTCTGGCACAAATTCCGCGAGTTTGCAATAGAGATCTTCATCATCGTTTTTGCCGTTACCATTTCCATCTGGCTCCATAGCTGGAATGAGCACCGGCACGAACAGGCGGATGTAAAAGAATTCCTGTTAGGCCTGCGTGAGGATCTTAAAAAAGATACGGGAGAGATGAAAGACGATATCGGCTCCTACCGGAAGCAGGCGCATATTTTCCAGTACATCACCAGCGGGGCCAATATTTCACTGGACACGCTGAAACACTATGGCAATTATATCCTGAATTCAACTTACCTGGTGCCCAATAACGGGCGCTTCGAAGGATTCAAATCTTCCGGCAAGATCGGCAATATCGAGAACTACGAACTGCAGAATAATATTTTGGATCTTTACCAGGAAAATATCCCCGCCCTGCTCAATTCCACCAGCGCTTATATCGAATACAAAAAACAGCTTTGGCAATATCTCCGCATACACGTTAAACAGCTGAGTTCTTCCGCCGGCAACCTGCCGGCCGTTCTTGCGCAGGACGAGGGACAAAATATTTCCGGAGTGCTTGCCAACCCGTCTCAGACCATTGAGAGATATGATACCTGTATCAGCAAAATGAGCAGGATCATCAGGCAGATAGACAGCACTTATGGCGCCCGTCAAAAATAATGCGCTCTATAATTTCCTGAACAAGGCGCCAAACAGGCTGTCGGCGCGCTTATCGTATCCGGTGAACGATCGGAGTTCTATCAATTCAAATCCGAGCGGCAGTAATTTTTCCACCTGCATTTCATTTTCTTCCGCAAATACCGAACAGGTCAGGTATAACAGGTAGCCGCCTGCCGAAACCTGCGCCGCTGTGTTGTGCAGTATAGCCCTTTGCAATGCGGCGTAGTCGGCGATGCGTGAAGGCTCGAAGAAATACAGTTGTTCCGGCGTTCGCGCCCAGGTACCGCTGCCGCTGCAGGGTGCATCGCAGATGACCAGATCGAATGATCCCTTAGGCCGTGGAGTATCCTGCTTCGACAGATCGGTGACCAGTGCATATTGTGCTTTCATTCCTGCCCGCTCAAAACGCTTTTGCAGATTATGCATGATCGATGGCCGCAGGTCGGAAACAGTGAGTACGATATCACCCAACAGATCTTTTGCCAGTATCGATTTTCCGCCGCTGGCGGCGCAGGCATCCCATATAGTTATCGGACGTTTGCTTTGTACTACGCCGAGCAATTCGCCTGTGCGCTGCGAGTTCAGATCCTGCACCACCACTTCTTTGTCCTGCGATAATACCGCATCGAGTTTGGTACCATTCGGCAACGCAATACAATTTGGACCGGCAGTACTGAATGCGATGCCTGCAGCTTTCAGTTTGCCGGGAACAGAGGCTTCATATCCTGGTCTTACGCGCAGGAAAAGATCGGGCTGACTGAAATGTGAAACAGAAAATCGGGCCGCATCGAGGCCTGCACTGAGTTGATCACGCCAGGGAAAGACCGCGTCAACACTGAATGAAGGGTAAAAAGCAGTTGCGAAGCTGATACGATGCGGCATATCCCCCGACCAGTTCGCGAGCCATTCTTCGCTGAACAGTTCCTTCCAGTTGCCGGGATCCGTTTCGCAGAGAAATAGCGCCAGTTTTACCCGCTCACGAAAGGGAAGGTCCCTAAGTGCTTTGCCCAGCCGGTAATAGACATAACAGAGATGGCCGATATGCCTGCGGTCTTTGGAGCCGTATTTTTTGTTCTGCTGGAAATACTGCTTCAGGAAAGAAGCAAGCGGCTGTGCGCCATCGTACAGGCCACAAATTGCCTCTGCCGACCGCAGATATTGATGGACATATTGCATCTGCCGCTAAAATACAGCACTAAAAGCAATAGGCAGGGCTGAATACTATTGATAAGTGTATTTCACGTTGTAGGCAACCTTTCCGGGCACTAAATAGATGATACCGGTAACCGGCCGTTGATCCGTGTTATATTGGTAACTGTAGGAAACCGACTCGTTAAGCCCCGACCCGGTGATCGTATATTTTACCGGATTATTCTTGCTCGAAAATCCCTCATCCAGCCCAGGCAGGTATGATTCATTGCCCAGATAAAGCGAGGCCGGTTTATCATCATACTGAAAATTGAATGTGCCGTATGGCGTACTCTGGCTGCTGGAAGGATCAAATATTTTCAGGATCGTGATATTACCGTTGCTGTAGGTATACTGGTAATGCCCGGATAAATTGAGCGGCGTAGGGCCCGCACCAAAATAACTGTACTTGTCGGTAACCTCGCCTGCACCATTATAAACAAAAACAGAACTGTCGCGAAATACCAGCGCGCCTCCGCCGAGATCCATCGAGTATCGGGCATAATCGAAATTGCTGCTGCTGCCGGGATAATGGATATTGTAAACAACAGTGTCGGGATAACCCTGACCGGGTGCACTGGCTGCAAGTTCGTTGGTAACAACCTGGGTTACTTTGCCTGAAGCGTCACGATTGTATTTGAAATAAAAGCTGGTAGCTACATTGCTGCTGTCAACATAAGTTTCATCGTACCGCGTAAGCCGGCCGCTGGCATCGTACTGGTAAGTAATGGTGGTAGACTCACTGGTATTTACTCCCTTGGATTCATACTTCACCAGTTTGGAACCCGTGCTGCCGGATCCGGTGCCGCCCGAACCTGTTCCTCCACTAATGACCAGATCAGGGGGATTATAACTTTTCTGACATGAGCTGAACGCAGCAAACCCCGCAGCAAGTAATAACCAATAATGCGAACGCATAAAATCAGGTTTAGGATAAACGGATAAGCTATTGGGGGTAGCTAAACGAATATACGGATTATAATTCGAGCAGGGTTTTTACCGGGTCTTTGCCGAACAGCAGCAGCTCAGGATTTTCAAGCAGCTCTTTCACTCTTACCAGAAAACTCACGCTTTCGCGGCCGTCGATGATGCGGTGATCATAGCTCAGCGCCAGATACATCATCGGCCGCACTACCACCTGTCCGTTCACCACCATCGGCCGCTCCTGGATCTTGTGCATGCCAAGAATAGCGCTTTGCGGGATATTGATGATCGGCGTACTCATCAGGCTTCCGAAAACTCCCCCATTGGTGATGGTGAACGTGCCGCCCTGCAATTCCTCGGCGGTAAGTTTACTGTCGCGGGCCTTGCCGGCCAGTTCCACCACGCGTTTTTCGATCTCGGCCATGCTGAGGCTTTCCACATTGCGGATTACCGGCACAGTTAACCCGCGCGGCGTACTTACCGCTATGCTGATATCTGCATAATCATGGTAGATCAACTGGTCGCCGTCGATATAGGCATTAACCGAGGGCCATTCGTTCAATGCGACCGCACAGGCTTTCGCAAAAAAACTCATGAACCCGAGATTCACCCCATGCGCTTCCTTGAATTTATCTTTGAACTGCTTCCGCACGTCCATGATGCGGCTCATATCCACTTCATTAAAAGTGGTGAGCATAGCGGTGGTATTCTTCGCTTCTACCAGGCGCCTGCTGATGGTCTTGCGCAGGTTGCTCATTTTTTCCTGGCGCAGGTTGCGGCTGAACAATTCGTTTCCTTCGAATGCTTTTTTACCGGGATGCGCGAGCGCTTCCAGCACATCGTGCTTCATGATCTTGCCGCCGGCCCCGGAGGCTTTGATGCCGGAAGGGTCCACTTTCTTATCGGCAATAATGGCTGAAGCAACAGGTGTTGCTTTAATATCGTTGGGAACAGCCGTTACCGGCGCCTGACTGGCCTGTGGCGCGGCGGGTTGCGGTTTGGGTTCCTGAGGTTTTGTCTCCTGGGGTTTGGCTTCCGGCGCTTTTGGCGCTTCTGCCTGGCCCTCCGGCTTGGCGGCAGTTTCATCGATCTGCGCGAGTACGGCGCCGATAGCGATCGTATCGCCTTCTTTGGCAAGCGGCTTCAATATGCCCGCTTTCTCCGCATTTACTTCGAAAGTGGCTTTTTCACTTTCCAGTTCAGCGATCACTTCATCGCGCTCTACCCATTCGCCCTCTTTCTTTGTCCATTTCAACAAAGTGACTTCGCTGATAGATTCGCCCACCGCCGGAACTTTGATATCGATCATAAAAAGATTATTTCTGCTTCTTCAATTATGAATTCCTGATTGTTAATTGCCTTAAATGCCAAACGCCGTTTCAATGATCTCCGCCTGCTCCTGCACATGAACTTTATGGTATCCGCTGGCCGTAGATGCGCTGGCATTGCGGCTGATCACGCCGAAATTAATCGACTTCAGGTTCATCTGGAGGAAGCTGGCAGCTCCCATATTCAGCGGCTCCTCCTGTACCCAGAACCAGGTGGCTTTACCGTATTTGCGGTGCAGCGCATCCAGTTGTTTATAAGGCAGAGGATAGATCTGCTCCAGGCGAATGATGGCGGTATCCTTGCGGTTCTCCTTCTGCTGTTTATCGGCCAGTTCAAAATACAGCTTGCCGCTGCACATTAATACTTTTTTCACGCCGGCAGCATCTTCCACAAAATCATCGTCAATCAGTTCCTTGAAACCATTATTTGTGAATTCGCTGATATGGCTATAGGTTGAAGGATTGCGAAGATTGGCTTTAGGCGCAAAATTGATCAGCGGCTTGCGGAAATTCCAGGCCAGCTGCCTGCGAAGCACATGGAAGAAATTGGCGGCCGTAGTGATATTGGTGATCACCATGTTCAGCTCTGCGCACATCTGCAGGTAGCGCTCCATACGCGCACTGCTGTGCTCGGGGCCCTGGCCCTCATAACCATGCGGCAATAACATTACCACGCCGTTCTGCCTCTGCCATTTCTGCTCGCCCGCAGCAATGAACTGGTCGATCATCGTCTGGGCGCCATTCGAAAAATCGCCGAATTGCGCTTCCCACAATACCAGGGCATTGGGATTGGCCAGCCCGTATCCATATTCAAATCCAAGTACCCCGTATTCGCTGAGCAGTGAATTGTAAATACGGAATTTCTCCTGCTGTTCCTGAAAATGGTTCAGGCGGTTATAACCTTTGTTGGTATTCTCGTCGCGCAGGATGGCATGCCGATGGCTGAAAGTGCCGCGCTGTACATCCTGCCCGCTCATCCGCACGATATTGCCTGCAACCAGGATAGAGCCATAAGCAAGCAACTCGGCAGTGGCCCAATCGATCTTCTGTTCCGTTTCGAGCAGCTTCACTTTATCCTGTAAGAGTTTCTCTACTTTTTTCAGCGGCTGGAATTCGGCGGGCCATTGCATCAGACAACCGAACAACCGTCTGATCTCTTCTTCGGGCAATGCGGTATTGGGTGAAGCGTCAAAATCTTCAGCCGTTGCACGGCGCAGACTTTTCCAGACCAGCTCGGGTTGCTGGTATTTGTACGGCAAAGGATTCTGTTTCACTTCATCCAGTCGCTCCTGCAGATCGGCCCAGAATTTTTTCTCCATGTCTTTGGCCAGCTGCTGCGCATCGGCCTCGCCGTGTTCGATCAGGTAACGGGTATAGATCTCCCGCGGGTTCTCATGCTTTTCAATGAGCGCATAGAGTTGCGGTTGGGTATATTTCGGATCGTCGCCTTCATTGTGTCCGTGGCGGCGATAGCAGACCATATCGATAAAAATATCGCTGTTGAATTCCTGGCGGTACCGGGTGGCGAGTTCGGCGCATTTCACTACTGCTTCTGCATCATCGCCATTCACATGCAGCACCGGCGCCTGTATCATTGCGGCGCAGGATGTGCAGTAATCGGCGCTGCGTGCATCGTCGAAATCGGTGGTAAAGCCGATCTGGTTATTGATCACAAAATGGATCGTACCGCCGGTGTAGTAACCGCGCAGGTTGCTCATCTGCATCACCTCATAAACAACGCCCTGCCCTGCCACAGAAGCATCCCCATGGATCAGCACGGGCAGGATCCGATCGAAATCGCTTTTATACAGCACATCAGCCTTGGCCCTGGCAAAACCGATCACTACCGGGTCTACCGCTTCGAGGTGCGAGGGATTGGGCATCAGCTTAAGATGGATGGATTTTTCATCCGCAGTCTGCACTTCACTGCCATAACCCAGATGGTACTTCACATCGCCGCTGCCCATGGTCTGGTCTACTTTGGCCGTGCCCTCGAATTCACTGAAGATCTGCTCATAAGTTTTACCCATGATATTGGCCAGGATATTCAGACGTCCACGGTGCGCCATGCCGATCACCACCTCCTGCACATCGTTGTTGGCTGCAGTGTTGATGATGGTATCCAGCGCAGGGATGGTAGTTTCCCCTCCTTCCAGCGAAAACCTTTTCTGCCCGATATATTTGGTGTGCAGGAATTTTTCAAACATCACCCCCTGGTTCAGTTTTTCCAGGATGCGCTTCTGACGGTTCAGATCCAGCGGCCTTGAAAAATGCTTTTCCATTTCGGTGGTCAACCAGTCGATCTTTTTCTGGTCGCTGATATACTTGAACTCGATGCCCACATTGGATGCATAAGTTCGTTCCAGCTTCGCCAGGATATCACGCAGTTTGGCGGGACCAAGACCGATCAGGTTTCCAGCCTGGTAGCTGCTGTCGAGGTCGGCTTCCGACAGACCGAAAAAAGAAAGTTCAAGGTTGGCTCCCCTGTCCTTCCTGGCGCGGATCGGATTCGTTTTGGCCAGCAGATGGCCTTTGTTACGATAGCCCAGGATCAGCCGGTACACTCTTATTTCGCGCATCCAGTCTACACTGCTTCCGGTTGCAACCGCCGCCGCGGGCATTTCATGGCCATTGCCATTGCCTATCGGGGCGCCGGACATCGCGAAATCGAACCCCTCGAAGAATTTTTTCAAGTCGGGATCTACGGCTTCCGGATTTTTAACAAATTCGTTGTATAAGCTTTCGATGTAAGCCGGGTGAGAGTTGGTGATGTACGAAAAGTCCTTCATTGCGCGGGATTCTGCTGCTTGAAAACAAATGGGATGCAAATATCGGTCATTGGGGGGAGAAAACAAGGTTCGGGCGGGCAGCCGTTACCTGTTAGCCATTAGCTGTCAGCGAAAGCAGCCCCAACAGGCATATTGCAGGCACGGATCGGGTGATTGCCCTAGTTTTGCCGCACCGGCTGGCGGCTACCGGTAACAGCTAAATACCAACAAAAAAGTTTGCCTGTTTCCTTGTTCTCCCCTACCTTTGCCGTCCTGAAAAAAACAGAACATGGCAAACCACGCAGCTACCAAGAAAGATGTAAGACAGGCTACCAAACGCCGCGATCGTAACCGTTACTATGGCAAAACAACCCGTAACGCCATCCGCGAGCTGAAAGCCGGCACCGATAAAAAGGCGTATGATGAGCAGCTGCCAAACGTTATTTCCCAGATCGACAAGCTGGCCAAGCGTGGGATCATCCACAAGAACAAGGCCGCTAACCTGAAGAGCAAGCTCGCGAAAAGGACCCATGCAGCAGCATAACTAACTGATTCTGAATAGATCAACCAGCCCTAACCGGTTGGTTTTTTTATGCCCCTGCCGGAGCGGCGGTAGTGAGGGTGATCGTAAACCGGTTTACGTCATTGGCGATGGGCGTGTAGGTAATGGTACCCTTGTGGATGCTGATAAAGCGATACACGATCGACAACCCCAGTCCATAACCTTTGGTTTTCAACGCATTACCACCGCGGTAGAATGGGTTCAGGATGTTTTCCTTCTCATCTGCCGGTAACTGGGTTCCGGTATTGTCGAAATGCACCAGCAGGGTATCTCCGGCCGACTCCAGCACGATCGATACTTTCTGGTCTATCGAGTACATGAACGCATTCTTTACCAGGTTTAGGAATACGGAGCGCAGCAGGCTTTCATTGCCCCGCACCACCAGGTCTTCCGGGTTATCGGGCATGGCCCCGAACGCGAGATCGATCGTCATGTAGGGGAACATCTTCTTGGCATGGCTGATCGTATCATACAGCACCTCATCTATCCGCACCAGCGGCCAGTCGCGGGTATAGTTGATCTCGTCGTTCTGGGAGATCAGCAGCAGTGAGTTGGTGAGTTCTATCAGTTCCTGCTGCTCCTCCTTCAGCGAGAGCAGTACCTGTTTGTATTCCTGCGGGGCCAGGTCTTTGTTCAATGCCGACTCGGTTTCGGACAACATCGTTGCCAGCGGCGTCCGGAATTCGTGGGAGGCATGGAATACAAAACTTTTCTGGAATTCGAAGGCTGCGGTCAGCCTGTCCAGCATGGCGTTGAAATTTCTGGCGATATCGTTGATCTCGTCGTTACCTGCTCCCATCGGCAGGCGTTGGGCCATATTCTGCAGTGTGGTCTGCTTCATCTGCACATTCAGTCGTTTAAGCGGAATAAAAACTTCCCGCACAAACACGAACGAAATGAACGCTGTAAGGATCAATGCGCCGGCCAATACCGCCACGAGTATGATACGCAGGTTATGCAGTTTCTGGAAACCGGGCCGGTCATATCCCGAGGCAACAAGTATATCACCGCTGCTTTTCAGCAGCAATCCCACATGCTGGCTGTTATCCGTGGCGTACCAATAGTGTTCCCCAAGCTGTTTGATCTTTCCCAATATGTCATCATCAACCCGCAACTGGCCGCTGTCGGGGA
>JAFBAN010000115.1 GCA_019247775.1 Chitinophagaceae bacterium
TGATGCTTATACCACGGAGCTGATCCGCAAGCTCAACGATACGCTTCGCGCTGCCAGTGACAGGCCAAGAATGCTCTGGGTTCATATCTCTGTTCCGCACGAGCCGTTTTGCCGCGATAGCGAAGGGAGGCAGGTTGAGCTTACGGATTATGGGGAGAAAGACTCGGCGCTCATCAAACATGCTTATACCGAATACCTTCAGTATGGAAATTCAATAGTTCGCTCACTGTTGACAGATCACCCCGAGTTGAAAGATAAGATCGTGATCATTACGGGCGATCATGGACCGAGGTATCCATTCCTGCAGATGAAATCTTTTCAGACCTGGCCCTATGCTGCCGCCCGCATGCCACGCGCTTATGATACAGCAGCGTTGATGCAATTGCGATACATTTCGCAGTTGCCGGTTTTTTTGAACAAATGCCTGCGGATTGATGGCGGCCGGCCTATTCCACCCATACCTCATCGCAGGCGATCATCGGCTTCTTGAATTTGTGTGTGCGCCAGGAAGGCAGCGCAGGCCAGTTTTCCGCTCTTACCCGGATAAAGCGTGTTGCGCTGTTAATGTTGAATGTGAACGGAATAAAGTTCACCGAATAATCCTCAACCGGCGGCTTGCTGACTTCGATATTCAGATCGCGGTAACTGATCCCGTCCCCAGATATCTGCACGCTCACTGAAGCCGGTTTGAAGATCCAATGTCGCGCATCTTCCAGAAAATGCAATCGCACCGAGTTGACAGAGATCGTTTTTTTCAGATCGATGGTTACCTCCATCGGGCTGCCGTAAAAGCATAGCCAATTATAACTGAAGTCTGCATAGCCGGGTGTTTCATCCACCAGGGTCCTTTCACGTTTGGCAGGATATTCCGGAACGAAAGGATAGGTCAATGTAACAGCGGCGTTGGCTGCCAGGTTGATTTTTGAGGGTGTGCGGAAGATCGTTTTCCATTCATCGTGGTATTGCTGCAGGCTGGCGCCGCTTTCGGCGAGATGCTTTACGCCTGCCCGCTCCGATATGACTACAAAATTATTTTCGCGCCCCGGTAAAAAAGGTTTCAGAACAAAGTCGCCTGTTTCCGTTCTTTCATAAATGCCATGTCTTTCTTTCCCGAAGAAACGGGTCTGCTGCAGGTACACATATTCATGCGTCAATCTCAGCTGCCGCAACCGCTGCAGCCGTAAAGCGTCTGTTTCTACTGCTGCCTCGGCTTTGTCCATCCAGCCACTGTAACTGTCCAGGTTTGCGGGAGAAAGATAGTCCGCATGGTTGTTTACCGGATTGCCATAAATATCCAGCCGTGTGCGGGTAACGCTGAGTTTATTACCGATCAGATCCAGGTAGCCGGATATAAACGGCGCTGCTTTGCCATAGTAGCCATTCAGAAAATCCCCCACCAGGCTGTCTGCATTCAGCGCCGGGTTCCACAGCAGCTTGGCCATCACATAGGATTTCATTTCGTGCATATCGCTGTAACTATCTCCGCTTCCCTGGCAAAAAACCCCATTTACGCCCTGTTGCTTAAAAAATGAAAAATTGGGCTGAAATGTGGGTGTAACCGGGAAGGGCGTGAGATAGTTGGTGAACTGGGTATAATAGTCCCATACGAAAACATGCTGTGTTTTTTGTTTCCAGCCTGCGAGGTTGGCCCGGAAAGCGGCAGCAGTAGGTTCTGTTGCCAGGGGCGTGGTCCGGTAAGCATCGATGCTGCTCAGCATGATGATCACATTAGGCTCGGGACGGGTGCGTATAGGCGCATGGGCGCTATAACCGTAGGCCAGTGTGGTAAATGTTTTTTCAGGAAACGCTTTTGCCACCGCATTCACGAACCGGATCAGGGAACCCTGAGGACCACCGTCAGCCTCATCCAGTTTACGGCAGTCTGCACACTCGCAGTTGCCGATATCATCATTCGGGCTGACAGACCAATACACCGCAGCGGGATTCACCTGCATCGATTTGCGGAGCGTTGCGATCGTAAGCGCCAGCACTGCTTTATTGCTAAGGCACAACTGCATTGGCTGGCGCCGCTGATCTACGAGGGAAAAATATTCGGGATGTGATCTGAAATACAATGCCGGAGACACGAGCTTAAAAAAAGAATGTCCCCATAGTCCCCATAATGCCTCAAAGCGTTGCAGGCGATGCCAGTCGAGGTACTCATCATCGAATGCAGCGGGGAGATATACTTCGCGGTAAGCAAATGCCGGTTGCTCTTCCAGCTCTATCTGGGTTGGTATCAGCAGGTCGGGTCGTTTTGGTGCGCTGGCCGGTCCGGCATCCCATTTTCTGCATCCGAGATATTTTTCAATGAACGCATAAGCGGCGTACAATGTCCCTCTGCCCTCGCCATTCATGAATATCTTCCTGCCGCGGTTCAGGATATGGAATGCATCCTGCTCAGAAAACTGCTGTTTTATATCCCGCTTCCAGGCATTGGTATTACCGACATAGATGCCCGGCAGATCCGTCTGCCCGTTATTTTCTTTTACTGCAGCGATCTTCGCACCGGTTACACGGAAAAAATAATCCTGAAGTACTGCTGCGGCTTTTGTTTCGACAGCTGTTGCGTAGGTGGGGAGCAGGATGCGCCATGCGGTACTGCCTTTATCAGCAAGTACCAGCGGCTGCGCCTGCGAGATGGTCATAACCTGTAAAGAGCCCATAAATATCAGGATCCGCAGCAGCATGCGTTCTTTTTGTAAAGTTCAAAAATTTCGTAACAAGCTAAGATAAAAGTCGTACTGGTTCAGCGATCGTTTAGCCGGTATGGAAAGATTGGTATAATTCACGGATACCTGCAGAAAGGTCCGGAACCGGAAAACTTTCTGGAAGCCGATGCCTACCGTGTTGGATTGGTAGCCGCGATAATTATTAAGGCTGCTCACCAGGGCCGGGTCATCGGGCGTTCTGCCGGAACCGGCCACAAATGATACATAATCCTTTTTATCGTTCAGGTAATGGCGCATGCTGAACACGGCGGAGGCATAGCCGCCCAGAGCATCCCTGCTGTAAAACCCACGGAGGGTTAACCAGTTGTTCTCGAAATATTTGGATAGCGCGGTCACAGCGGTGAATACCTGTGCTGTATCGAAGCCCAGGTACCGGCCGCCGAATTCCAATTCCCAGTCTTTGGGTAAATTCCGGTAAAGCGAATAGCCGATCTGCCGGTAAGGAAATGCTGTTCCGGTAGAGAGATTGACAAAAATATTAGAGTAGTACCGGGTATTATGCGTCAGGTAAATATCGAGTCCGCCCTGCACACCCGTGCCGGCCGGCCGCTCCCCTAAATTGAGACGAGCAGCCACAGAGCTGCGTTTGAACCTCCGCATATAATGAATACCGGTTATGGATGCAAACTGATCTGGCGAGGAAAATACCGATTGCAGATGCATAATGCCGACCTGGTTCAGAAAAGTTTTGCTACGCAGGTAGTCGATATAACCTGGGCTGGCTGTTCCGGCCTGCAGCGCGATGGCGCGGCTGGCAGCTTTCAAAGCCTGCGGATATTCCTTAAGCTGCTCATAAGCCGCTGCTTCCTTCATCAGCAGGTATGCGTTGTTGCTGTCGGCACGAAGGCCGAGTTGCGCATAGAAAATACTGGAATCGTACTGCCGCCGTGTATAGTAAATAGCCGACAGGTTCTGCAACGTGAAAGTATCGGCCGGACTCCGTGGCAATGCTGTAAGGAACAATGCCAGCGCAGTATCCATTTTTTTTCCGCGCTCATAATATTTACCTGCGCTGAACAATTGATCGAGGTAGAATTGCTGCAGTGAGCTATCGGAAGGATAACGCGCTGCAAGTGTGCCGGATACCGCAAGCGCTTCGGGATACCGGTTTACGATTGCAAGAGCGCCTGCTTTTTTGACGAGGAACAGTGAATCGCCAGGGTATCGCTGAAGCGCTGAATCTATGAGCAGCAGAACCTGTGTACTGTCGCCTTGCTCTGCATAAGCTGCAGCTGCATATTGAAAAGAAAGTTTTCCTGGGTTGCCCGCAGCAACCAGTTGATGGAACAGGCTGAGCGATCGCTGGAACTGGCCTGCAGACAAAGCCTGTTTTTGAGCTGCTGTTATTTCATCCGCCATCGCCTGCCGGTATTCCGGATGCGATGGATAATGTTGTGCCAATTCGCGCGTGATCGCTGCAGCTTCTTCATATCGTTGTTCCATTTCCAGCAGGCCCGCTTTTTTGAAAAGGGGGACGGGGTTCCCGGGATCTGCGCTGATCAATTTATCTGCAGCAGAGATCGCCTCCTGTGTGTTTCCGCTGGCGGCGTAGGCATTCAAAGCCTGCTGGAGCAAGCCGATATTGGATGGATCGTGTTGAAGTGCTTTTTCTATAACGGGCACCGCAGCCGCATAACGCTGAACCCGGATCAGCGCTGTCGCCTGTTGAATCGAAATTTCGGAGTACAGTGCTTTGAAGGTTGGGTCGGTGTTGTACTCGGGTAAAGAATCAAGGAAATGGATCGCTGCGGCATAGTTCCTCGTGTCTGTCAGTATGCCGGTCTTTTTATTAATAAAGTCCCGGTCATTCGGATAATACCGCAGCGCCCGGTCAACAGCCTGCAGGGCGGCATCATATCTGGCGGCAGAAATCGAGGCGTTGATCTCCTGTAACATAGCATCCTTCTGCGCAGGCTCCTCATTGTGCACGGGAACATGTTCGATGCGGTGGGCGGAAATGCCGGCAGAGCCTTTTGCAGACCGGCTGATGGTTTGCCGGTGCGATAGCCGCCCCGCGGCAGTATCTTCTGCAGCCGGCGTTGTGGCGGTCATCGGTCCGGAATTTTCCCGGAGTGCCAACCGGTGATATGCGGTGATCTTTTGGAGTGTATCGCCCAGCCCCAGCCGGTATAGAGAATCGTATAATTTTCGCGCGGCAGTTTCATTCCGGGTTTTAAGGTAAAGTGAGTACTTCTTCAGCAGTATCGACCTGTCCGTACGGTGGTACACAAGATACCGGTCTGCATATGACAATGCTGCAGCGGTATCATGCTGCGACAGCGACAGGGCAATCAGGTTGAGCAGTGCGGCTTCATTTTTTTTGTCCAGTTTCAGCGCGTACAATAATTCTTTCTGTGCGGCCACCGGGTTATGGTTCAGGAAATAGGATTTGCCCAACAGGGCATGCACATCCGCATAGCGTGTGGATGCCGGCAATACCTGTTCGAGCAGCTCGATAGCCCGGGGATAATTCTGGTTGTCATTGATCTCGTGTTTGGCGAGTTTGAGCGCTTCATCAGGCGAATAAAGGATCTTCTTTTTCTTATCGCCTACATAATAGTACAACGAGATGAGGACCGCCACGGCCATCACTAATCCGATCCATTTGATGAACTTGCGGCCCATTATAGCGCAGATGAATTGAGTGATTCCATTTCGGGGCCCGTGGTTTCGCCGAATCCGCGCCGCTCCATATGTCCCCAATGCGTGTGTATCTTGAAGAATTGCCGCACATATCCCGCCAATGCGAAGATCATAACCAGCGGATGATACAGTAACGGCTCCAGGAAAGCCCAGAAGCAGAGCCGGATCACTTCACGCAGACGGTACCTTCGGATGACCAGCTGGTCCCACACGATGGATAGCAGCGTAATAAAAATGGAGAAAAAATATACAAACAGCAGCAGGATGATCGCATAGGGCCAGTTGATCAGCCCTGAAAAGATCAGGTAGAGATAGCAGACGATACCCAGGAATTCTATGATCGGCGCACAGAGCTCGAAAATAAAATTATAGGGGAGCACCACCATCCCCAGGCTTCCATAGCGCGGATTGAATAGCAGCCTGTAGTACGAAGAAAAGATCTGATAAAGCCCCCGCCCCCATCTCAATCGCTGCCGCCTGAATACTTTAAGCGATGAAGGCCCTTCGGTCCAGCACAAGGATTGAGGGATATACCGGATGGCATAATCTATTTTTTGCTCGCACATGTATTTGCTCATGCGCATCAGCATATCCATGTCCTCGCCAAAGGAATGCCGGTCGTATCCACCCACTTTGATCACGATATCCTTGTCGAACATGCCGAGCCCGCCCGATACATTCGGGATGCAGTTTACCAGGTTCCAGCCCATTTTGCCGATAACGAAAGAACGGATATACTCAATTTCCTGGAACCGCGGCAGTATCTCTTTCGGTATCCGGGGCTCTATCAGTACACCCGCATCAACAACACAGGAATTTACCATCCTCAAAGTGGCGCCTGTAGCGATCACCTTTTTTTCATCGTCGATAAAAGGCTGGATCAGGTGTACCAGGGTGTCTTTATCGAGAATACAGTCTACATCGGTGTTCAGAAAATAATTGTAAGAAGATGCATTGATGCCGGCATTAATGGCGTCGGCCTTGTTGCCGCCGTTGAGTTTGTCGATAACGAGCAGGTTTGAAAATGCCGGATCGCTGGACTTGAACACCCGCAACACGGTGTTGCATTGAATAAAATAGTGGTAAGCGAATTTCACTTCCACGAGCCCGAATTCGGCGCGGAGTTTTTCCAGGGTGTTATCGGTGCTGCCGTCGTTCACCACGATCACTTCAAAAAGCGGGTAGTTCATGGTGAGCAGGGAGCGCACATTAGGGATGATCGTCCGCTCTTCATTGAACGCCCCGGTGATGATAGAGATGCCGGGAGACAGGGATGACTGGATCAGCACCAGTTTTTCACGCAAACAATTTTTCTGGATATTGGCAAGTATGGAAAGATAGGAAAACAGGGTAAGTGTTGCATAGATAGCGTAGATGGCACAACAATAAATGAATACGCCATTCTGGTATGTTGTGAAAAATCCGTCGAAAAAATGTTTCATGAGGCATTGATTAGAGGATCCAATGAATGCTGTAAGATCACCTGGTTCTCAGGCTCTGTATTTCCTGCTAACCTGTCAACCGTAGCTTTCGACAACGGGTATAACCGGATCAAAGCCTCTGCTGCATATTTTTTCGTTTCAAAATCATCCGAATAAAGAAATTCATTTTCCAGGAACCGCATATGCCGGCTGTTCTGTATCTGCCCTAATGCCCTGATGATCGCCAGCCTGCCCTCATGGGTTTGCCAGGAATATGCGTCGCGCAGGTATTGCTGCGACTGGGTATTGCCCAGCAATCCAATGGCCAGTATCGCTTCTGTCCGCAACCTGGGGTCTGTTGCATCCGCCAGCAGCAGTAAGCCTGGCAAAGCCTGCCGCAGGTGAAAATGAATGGCCAGTTTTACGGCGAGCATATTCAGGCCGGCCTGGCTGTTTGCAGGCGGCAATAGTTTTTGAAGTGCGGCGGCAGTAATATCGGCGCGGTCTTTTACGAGCAGGAATATTTCCAGCTGTTCCCATTGCGAAAGCGGCTCATCCAGTTCGAATAGCACGGCCAGCGGATCGGCCTTGCTGAATTTGATCAGCATCAGTCTTGCATACTCCCGTATGTACCGGTTATCGCTCCGCAACAATTCCTGCAGCCGTTCACGGGGAACTTCGATATCCATTTTGAACAGTTCGGCCAGCGCGTTCGATCGCGATTCCCAGCTTTTTTTCTGCAGGCGCAATAAGGCTGCTTTATGAAGCGAGAGGCCGAGATACAGTTTCCGGATCTGCTCGGCGATGGTGCCGGAGAAGTAATTCCGGTAATGGATCATTTCTTCCACCAAAACCTGGTTTACTTTTTTGACGGATAATCCCAGCTTATAAAATCCGCTCGTATCGAAATCCGCCCTTACCATGCTGCGGCCTTTGGGTGTGGGAGAAAGAACGATGGTATTGAGCAATAGTTCGTTTACCTGGCGGGCAAGCTGTTCCATCAGGGCTTCCTGTTTCTGCAATGCATTTCTGCGGACGGTGATGGAAATCATCGCCAGCGCTGCTCCAAGCATGGCTGCCAGCGCGATCAGCAGACATATCTTTATGAACACGGGAAGTGATTTCCAGGCGAAATGCCAGGAAAACGCCGGTGGGGTGGCGGATAGTTCAGGCAGCCACATACTTCTCATCCGCAACAAGCTGTTTAACGCTCAGGAGCAGCGTGGGCATGTCGAGCGGCTTTTTCAGGTATGCGTCTGCGCCGGCTTTGAACCAGTCGGCAATTTTATGTTCGTGGCTGATGCCGGTTACGACCAACACGGGCGTATGGCGATGTCGGTCTTTTCGCCGCACTTCAGATAGTAATTCAAGACCGGTATTGTACGACATGAGCACATCGGTGATCAGCAGATCGTAGCGGGAAAGCCGGAGCTTATTCGCCGCATCCTTGCCGTTCAGCGCGGTGGTCACGTTAAAATCCTCCTGTGCCAACACAGAAGAAACCGCCTGGGTGAACAGCGGGTCGCTGTCCACAATCAAAATATGTTTCATGCTGGGGGGATTTGCGGTAGCGGCGAATGTGTAGAACTACAAATAAAATGCTACCCACACGTCGTTACAATACTACAACGGAAAAAATCGTGCCGGGGCAAAAAATGCGGAATTTGTTGCCCAGGCGGCATACTTATCTCGTTGAATTTCAAAGCCCTGCACGAACTTGCACTCTTTATTAAATGGCGAAAACCGGCGTAATTTTTGCATCTTATAACCCAGCATTCTCTATTTTAACTGTTTTGCAATACATATGAATCTCTATCCTGAAAAAGACCTGAATCGTGTAAAAGCTGATGTGTTTTGGGGCGAGTTGACTTCTTCCGCACATGTAGTTCAGATTTACGAAAAGGAAAACGCTTTCCTGGAAACCCTTACCGGATTTATTGGCGCCGGAATTAATGCCGGAGACGCTGTTGTAGTTATAGCCACCGCGGATCACCTCGCGGGACTGAACAAGCGGCTACGATCGCACGGGCTGCATGTGGGGTCCCTGATCACCGAGCAGCTGTATATTCCGATCGATGCCGACGAAATACTCCCGAAATTTATGGTGGAAGAATGGCCCGATGAACAATGCTTTATCGAAGCGATCGTACCTGTTATTGAAAAAGCCGGCAGCAAGAACCGCCGCGTTCGTGCATTCGGGGAAATGGTAGCCCTGCTTTGGGCAAAGGGTCTGGAAGCCGCAGCCATCCAGCTGGAAACCTATTGGAACAGGTTACAGAAATCAAAATTGTTTAGTTTGTTTTGCGCCTATCCCGCAGCAATATTAAAAAACGATGCACCGGGGGCTGTGCGGCTGATCTGCAGCTGTCACTCTCACCTGATCTCGGGCAACGAAGGTTCTGTTGCCAATATCGCTTACCAGCCATTGCATCAGGCTATCTGAGCTATTTCTGTTTAACAACAGGTTGGGGTTTGTTGGTTGTGGGCAAATGAGTATCTTTTGCCATCCTACCAAACAAACATCTTATGCAACGATCTGTATCCGTCCTGCTTTGTATTTTCCTGAGCTATTCAGTTTTTGCCCAACCCATCAGCAGCCGCGCCATCGACAGCCTGGCCGAACGCTCTATGAAAGCCTTCGATGTGCCGGGTCTTGCCGTGGGTGTGATCAAGGATGGCAGGTTGATCCATGCCAAAGGATATGGAGTCCGCTCGCTGAACACGAGGCAGCCCATGGATGAGAACACGCTTTTCGGTATCGCATCCAACAGTAAAGCGTTTACGGCCGCTGCTCTGGGGATACTGGTGGATGAAGGAAAAATAAAATGGGATGACAAGGTGCGCGATTATATCCCCGAGTTCAAACTTTATAATCCCTATGTGTCAGAAGAATTCACGATCCGCGACCTCCTTACGCATCGCAGCGGACTGGGCCTCGGCGCGGGCGACCTGATGTTCTTTCCCGACTCGAGTGATTTTACCCTGAAGGATGTGCTTTATAACCTGCGGTTCCTGAAACAGACTTCAGGCTTCAGAACAAAGTACGACTATGACAATAATCTTTATATCGTAGCGGGTGAAGTGGTGGCGCGGGTTGCAGGCCGCAGCTGGGATGAATTTGTTACCGAACGGATCTTGCGGCCGCTTGGCATGAACAGGACGGCAACTTCATTTGATCGGCTTACCGATCAATCGAACGTGATCGAAGGACATGCAGCTGTAAACGGCAATGTGCAGGTAATCGCAAGAAGCACGATGAAGATCGGCCACTCCGCAGGCGGCGTTAATTCGAATATCACCGACCTGGCCAAATGGGTGCAAACTTTACTCGCCGGAGGAAAGTACGGCGATGGCAAACGATTGTATTCGGATCGTATAGCCAGAGAATTATGGACGCCGCAGACGATCATCCCCGTCAATAATCCTGGCCCATACAATACGCATTTCTCTTCTTACGGTCTTGGATTTTTCCTGAGCGATGTGAGCGGGTACAAACAGGTAACGCATACCGGCGGACTCGAGGGCATGGTCACACAGATCACGATGCTGCCGGAACTCGGGCTGGGTATTGTAGTACTCACCAACCAGCAGGAGGGCGGCGCTTTTGTCTCCATCACCAACCAGATCAAAGACGCTTATTTAGGTAAAACAGGAACGGATTGGGTAAGCCTGCTCTCTGCAAACAGGAAGCAATCCCTCGCCATGGCCAATCATCTTACCGATTCTATCTGGCATGAGATAGATCAGACCAGGCTAAGCGGCAAAACGCCTGATATCCGTTTGTTTACCGGCACTTACCGCGATCCGTGGCTGGGCGATGTGCTGATCTCCGTAAAAGACGGCAGACCCTGGTTCGATTCCAAACGTTCCCCGAAACTAACCGGCGAACTGTTTCCCTACAAGGGCAATACCTTTGTTGTGAAATGGCGCGACCGCAGCATGGATGCAGACGCTTTCGTGAATTTCAGCCTGGATGAGGAAGGACGGGCATCGGGCATCACCATGCGGGCGATATCGCCGCTCACGGATTTCAGTTATGATTTTCATGACCTGGAATTCAGGCGGGTGAAATAAACAGTTACAATCCCAACAGATATATCCATGAGAAAATTATTCCTGTGCATCCTGCTGCTGCCTGCATTGCTTTCAGCCCAGGAACCGGATTCCAACTGGATCCGCAAAAACTATGTAAAAAGGGAAGTGTATATCCCGATGCGGGATGGAGTGAAACTGTTCACTTCGATCTATCTCCCAAAAGAAAACAACGAGAAGCATCCCATCCTGCTTACACGAACGCCGTATTCCTGCGCGCCGTACGGTGAAAAGATGATCACGTTGCCGGTATCGCATTATAAAGAGTATTACAAGATCGGCTATATCATGGTGAAGCAGGATGTACGCGGCCGGTGGATGAGCGAGGGGAATTTTGTGGATGTGCGTCCCTACAAAACCGACAAGAGCAGGAACAACGATACCGATGAAACAACAGACACCTATGACACCATCGACTGGCTGGTGAAAAACCTGGACAACAACAATGGTAATGTAGGAGTGTTCGGGATTTCCTATCCAGGTTTTTATGCAACGATGGCTTCGATGTCGAGGCATCCGGCATTGAAAGCGGTGAGCCCGCAGGCGCCAGTGACCGATTGGTTCATTGGCGATGATTTCCATCACAACGGCGCTTTCATGCTGACAGATGCTTTCGCCTTTTACAGCGGATTCGGAAAGCCGCGGCCGCTGCCCACAACAACAGGGCCTACCGGATTTAATTTTCCGACAAAAGACAATTACGAGTTTTACCTGCGCACGGGCAGCCTGGCCAATTTTGCCCGGCTGATGGGCGACAGCATCGCTTTCTGGAAGGATCTGTATGCCCATCCTGACTATGACAGCTGGTGGAAAGCCCGTAATCCCCGCAATTTTGTACAGCAGATCCCTGCCTCCACGGCAACATTGGTGGTAGGTGGTTTGTTCGACGCAGAGGATTGTTTCGGAGCCTGGAACCTGTACAAAGCCATTGAAGCGAAGGCGCAGAATAATAATAAGCTTGTGATCGGCCCCTGGTACCACGGGCAATGGGCGAGCGGCGATGGCTGGCGCCTTGGCAATGTTCAGTTCGGCAGCAATACCAGTGAATGGTATGGACAGCATATCGAACTGCCTTTCTTCGAATACTATCTGCGCGGCAAAGGATCACCCGATGGCATCAAAGAAGCGAATGTTTTTTTCACCGGTGTGAATGAGTGGCATCAGTTCCCGAAATGGCCGGCCGCTTCCATGCAGCCGAAAGATATTTACCTGCAAAGCGGCAACCAGCTCAGCTTTACCAGAGGGTCAACAGGATCTTATGCCGAATACACCAGCGATCCTGCCAAACCTGTTCCGTATACCGAGGATGTGCATTACCAGCGAACACGGAATTACATGACCGATGACCAGCGTTTTGCCGCGCGCCGGCCAGATGTACTGGTGTTTCAGTCGGCAGTATTGCAGGAAGACCTTACGCTTGCCGGCCCGCTTACAGCCGAACTGAAAGTGGCCATCAGCGGTACCGATGCTGATTTTGTAGTGAAGCTGATCGATGTGTTCCCGGATGATTTTGATTACCCGCCGGGCGCCGCTCCTGTTGCCGCCAGCGGACGGAGCGCAGCCGTTAATCCTGCTTATATCATGAACGGTTACCAGATGCTGGTTCGCGGCGATGTGATGCGCGGACGATACCGCAATAGTTTCGAGAAACCCGAAGTTTTTGTTCCTAACAAGCCCACTGTTGTGAAATATACCATGCCCGATATTGCGCATACTTTCAAAAAAGGGCATCGCATCATGGTACAGGTGCAGAGCAGCTGGTTTCCCCTGGCAGACCGCAACCCGCAAACCTTTGTAGATATCTACCATGCGAAGGATAGCGACTTCAAAAAAGAAACGATCCGGGTGTTCTATGGGGATTCGAAACTGGTGTTGCCGGTGTTGAGAGCAGAGTGATGGGCGTGAAACGTGAGACGTGAGGCGTGAAACGTGAGTGGTGCGTTGCCACGATGCGGTCCTATCGATTGACGTCTCACGTCTCACGGTTCACGTCTCACGGTTCACGGCCCGTTGTAACATTTTTGGATTTTCATCCGATCCCGTCGCTTGCGGTACATTCGGTTGTCAATCCTAACCGTTCCAATTCCGAAACATGCGTGCAAAAGCGGATCAGAAAGTATTGCTGGAGGGGCCGGTGCTGCGATCACTTGTAAAACTGGCGGTGCCGATAGTGGTAGCTAACCTGCTGCAGTCGGCCTATCAGCTGGTGGATGCATTCTGGGTGGGACGATTAGGTGGTTATGCAGTGGCTGCGGTATCGATCAGTACTCCGATCGTATTCTTTACCATGGCCATCGGAATAGGATTTGCGTTGGCAGGATCGATATTGATCGCTCAGCATTTTGGCGCCGGCAATCATTCGCTGGTGAATCATATAGCTGCACAGACCCTTTTTCTTGTCGTTTCCATTTCTGTGTTACTCGGTGCTATCGGTTATCTGTTGAGCCCGTATTTCCTTCATCTGTTGAAAGTAAGTCCGGAAGTGTATGAGGGCGCCCAGGGTTTTATGCGGATGTCATTTATCGGACTGGTGTTCAACTTCAGTTTTTTTGTTTTTCAATCCATCATGCGGGGAGTGGGAAATGCCACGCTTCCGGTGTATATAGTGCTGGGCACCGTGGTGCTCAATTTTGCACTTGATCCTGTTTTTATTTTCGGCTGGGGGCCTTTTAAGGCCCAGGGGGTCATGGGTGCGGCGCTGGCCACACTCAGTACGCAGTCGCTGGCCGCCATCATCGGTTTTCTTGTTTTGTTCAGGGGGAAGTATGGGATCCATGTACGGAAAAAAGATTTTATTCCCGACTGGGGTCATATCAAAAAAGCATTTGCGCTTGGTTTTCCCGCTTCTATCGAGCAATCGATGCGGGCGTTGGGACTCACCGTGCTTACTTTTCTGATCGCAGGCTTTGGAACAACAACGGTAGCGAGCTATGGAGCCGGCTCCAACGTGCTGCAGATGGTGATGATACCTGCGATGGGCCTTTCGATGGCGATCTCTACGCTTACCGGTCAGAATATCGGCGCCGGCAATATCGAAAGGGCAGCGCGGGTGGCACGGTTGGGCGCGAGTCTGGGTTTTGGGATACTCACTGTATTGGGAATACTTGCGTTTTTCACGGCGCCTGCACTCATCGCATTCTTTGTTCCCGAAGACCCTGCAGTGATCAGCGGCGGCAGCAAATTTCTCCGGATCATGTGCCTGGCCTGGGGGTTTATCGGCCTGCAGTTGAGTCTTACCGGGGTATTGCGGGCATCCGGTAATATGATCACTGCCATGGTATTGACGCTGGTATCACAATGGGTATTGCAGTTTCCGCTGGCGTATGTTTTATCGCATCATACCGGCCTCGGCGAAAGCGGCATCTGGTGGGCTTTTCCTATCGCCAATATTATGATCGCACTTATCACCATGGCCGTATACGCCAAAGGCGACTGGAAGAAAAAACGTCTGATCAGCAGTAAAGAAGATGAACTTACCACCGAGCTAACGCAGGAGATCACCGCGGATGAAGGGATTTTAAAATGATGCGATGTTTAGCGGCGTCGCAGCTGTTCAATACGCTGATGCTAAAGATTGTAAAACGGTGTATACATGCCAGGCGCCAGTTGCACGGTTTCCTGCCATAAGGCTTTCAGCCGGTGTACATTCTCATCCGGCCTGTCTTTGTTCACGCATAGTATCTGCGCGATCCTTGCCCTGAGATCATTGGGGGTTGTCGCTGCTTTTTCCAGGGAGTCGATCGTTCTCTTATCACCCATTGGGTATAGTTCATTGATGCCGAATAAAGCGGCTGTAATGTTCTTTACTGCCCGGGTCAGGCATCCTGCGGTAGCATAGATATCATGCTGTGCGGCCAAATTGGCCGCCTGCCAGATCGTAAACTCGGCCGACCATAACGACTGCTGAATTACCGACTGTTTCAGTTTGGGCGGGTACTGCCGGACCTCCGATTTCAGTTTTTCAATAACCCCCTCCGGGTCCCACAGTGGAATGCAGGCCTGTGTTTCGGCCAGATAAATGATGGACGAAAAACCATAGGGCGGCTGTTGTTCAAAATCATTTTCCCAGATGCCGTTCTTTGCCTGTTCAATGGTGGTGGTTATCTGTTCGATGTTCTTGTAGAGAAGGTCTGCTTTTCCCGCAGCTGTTTCTATCCAGGCGCCCCCGTTGACCCATCGGCCCCACTCGTAAAAGCCGGTGACTGTAGGGGGCTTATCCTGCGCATACTTCTGTGCGATGGAACGGATCTGTCCGATATCGAAAGGGTTCGTTCCGGAATAGTAGATGCCTATATCCAGATCGGAACCGGCAGTTGCTGTCCCGGTGGCATAAGAGCCTCCCAGTACCAGGGCCCGGATATTCCCGATCGCTTTCAGGTCGTCTGCGATATCATTCAGCAATGCCTGTTTTTCTTTTGGCAGCTTCATCTGTCAGAATTTGGATCGAAGATGAGGATAAAAGAAAAACGAAGTAAAGAAGACAGAGAAGAATTCTCTTTTTTCTTTTTCACTCCGTTTTTCTTCTATTGATATTTCGCGGTCCGGGTCCGCAGCCGGTCTGCAATCTGTGGCCGCGACTGGTTTCGCTAAGAGCCAAAGGAGAGAAAGAGGGTGCAGGAGTGAGTTCTCTTTTCTTTTTCACTCCGTTTTTCTTCTATTGATATTTCGCGGTCCGGGTCCGCAGCCGGTCTGCAATTTGTGGCCGCGACTGGTTTCGCTAAGAGCTAAAAGAGAAAGAGGGCAGCAGGAGTGAGTTCTCTTTTTCTTTTTCACTCCGTTTTTCTTCTATTGATATTTCGCGGTCCGGATCCGCAGCCGGTCTGCGATCTGTGGCCGCAACAGGTTTCGCTAAGAGCCAAAGGAGAGAAAGAGGGTGGCAGGAGCGAGCCCCTAAGCTCCTTTGCTCTTATCCACTCTTAGCGAAACATTCGGTATGTTCAAAGACTTTCCGGGCCGAAAGCATAGGGTAGCAGGGTGGTGATCTTTTCAGTCTTGCGCTTGCCGGAGAGATTGGACATGATCACGTCGATATCTTTCCCGAACTCGTAGATCACCTGGCGGCAGGCGCCGCAGGGTGCATCGAAATCAGGAACATCGAAAACAATGGCAATGGCTTTGATGGTTTTTTCGCCGGCGGCCACTGCATTGAAGATGGCCGTCCGCTCGGCGCAATTGGTAAGTCCATAGCTGGCATTCTCCACATTACATCCCGTGTAGATAGCTCCCGATCCTGCCAGCACCGCAGCGCCCGCCAGGAATTTCGAATACGGGGCATAGGCATGGGTGCGAACTTTCGTAGCACTATCGATCAGCTGTTGATAGGTGGCTGCGAGTCTGGAAGTATCTGTAAGTTGTTGCGGCTTTGTCTGCTGCTTCTCACTGTTGCAGGAGAGGGCAGCAGAAATGATAGTCAGGAAGACGATGAGTAAAGTAACAGGTCCTGTTTTTTTCGAGCTCATACGCTTATGGTGTGTTTGGTAAACCGATTGCTGTTAAGATAACTTCTTTGAACGGGAAAAGCAACGAGCTCCTTAGGCTGGCCTCAAATTAATCTAACCGAATGCTTATGGTTTTTATTGGTTACTTATGCAGGCCTGGGGAGCAGATGAACAGATGAACAAGGAACAGACGAAGTTTGATCTATTCCTTACTTCATCTATTCCCTCTTCCTTGTTCCTTGTTCATCTGTTCACAACCCTCTCACCAGTCTTGTCATGATAAAGCCAGACTGCGTTCTGTCTTCATACAATACTTTCCCTGCAACAGTGGCTTTGTTGAAATTCAACCTGAGCCCGTCGAGATGTCCTGCGGCCTTGTTATTCGCCAGCAGCTGAGGCGCCTGGAGTAGGATATGGTTAAGATTGTTTTTTTCGACCAGCAGCTTTCCTTCGTATGATTTTCCGTCAACGCTCAGGTCTGCCCTGAACACATCATAAACGCCTGTCTGCTCCCGTAGATTTTCAGCGGGCTCCCGAACCTGCAGTCGCGCTTCCATGCCGCCGAAACGCAGCAGCCAACTTCCACGATAGTAAGAACTGTTCTCGTTATCATTAATTGCTATATTGGTATACGCTGCGGCATTGTCCTTCCGTGCATAACCGCCATATACCTTGCCATCGGTATCGCGAAAAGTTCCTGCCATTACATTGCCTTTGTCCTGGAGAAGTGCAAAAGAAAACATCCTTCCTTTCAGGATATCCCATCTCATATTGGGATTATCGGGATCAATATAAAAACGGATCGACTGCCCCTCTATCACACCGTTAACCTTAAATGCTTTCCCGTTCTCATAGAAACTGCCAACGCGCATGTCGGCAGTGTTCACGCCTTCGTTCCTGAAAACGTATTCGCTTACATGCGGCAGATGATAGATATCGAGAATGCCTTTGTGCCCGTCAAAATCCATAAACCACCTGCCTACAAAGCCCAGTTCATACCAGCGGCCGGGCGGGTTGACCTCTGTGATATAAGCTGCACGCAAACCGTATTTTTTAACGTAATCGTATGTGACCCGTGTATAGCCGTCGGGAAACCGTGTTGCTCCCCAGGTGTTCTTGATGATGAACACATGCTTTTTCGGATCGGGGTCGCGGCGGTCGTAGCCAACGATCAGCATGGCATGTGCGCCGGTCTGGCAATTGGAACATACATCCCATACCGGCGTATTGGGGAAAGCCCCGTCAATATCCCATGCCAGTTCTTTTCCGGAGGCAAGTACCCGTTCGAGCGCGTTCACGTCATTTCCATTCAGTTCCTGGTACGATTTGATGGAATAATATTTATCTGCAATGAGCGCGGCATTAGGAAGGAACCGGGTATCCAGGTTAAAGTCGCTCATGCGTTTCTGTTTCAGCCAGTATGGATCATCCCAGTTATGGGAGAGCGCCGGAAAATCATTTGCATTGTATTCCCTGCTCACATAAGGCATGGCTGCCTCTTCCGGTACTTTCAGTCCGGACGCGAGCCCGCGGATATAACTGACTGCCTGTCCGCCGCCATAAGCTCCTACCTGCGCTTCCTTGCCATCTTCGCCGCGGGCCAGGATATCATTCCACTTGGGATCGAGCCAGAAGGTTTTACCGAGATAATTCAGGAATTGTTCACTGAGGTCGATATCGCCATAGCCTGCTCTTTTGTAAGCGGCTTCGAGGGCTGCCAGGGAGGCGAAAGTAATACAGGTGGTCCGTCCACCCTGGTTGCGCAGTGGCGTTTGTTGCGGGATAAGGTTTACATAAGCAGGCGGTTGCTGGGCAGTAAGAACTGATCCGCAGACAAGGATCAAAATGATAGACGCGATAGCCGGTTTCATTAAGCGGTTTTTAATGCAACAAGTTTGAAAAAAAATCCGAGAGACGCAAGAGCTGCCTTGCATGATAGAATTAAAATATTTAAATTACCTGGCAATTCTCCCATCTCTATGAAGAATCATATCCTGCAAAGACCAGAACATTCTCCGAACTGCTTTTATGAGACTGTTTTTTTACAGGAGCATCTTCCTGCCCATACTTCTTTGCGGTTATAGTTTCGTAACCGCCCAGACCATTACGACCGGAACTGTAAGTAATTCGCTTTGTGCGCATGTCGGGTTTAATGTTCCCTTTACCATCACCGGCAGTTTCACCCCGGGTAATGTATTTACCGCCTATATCTCGGATGCCAATGGAAGCTTTGCCAACCAGATCATAGTTGGCGTACTGAGTTCAACCACGGCCGGATCGATACCGTGCAATTCGCCGGCGGTAACCTATCCGGGATCCAAATACAGGATACGGGTAGTCTCGAGCAGCCCGGCGGTAACGGGTACGGATAATGGAAGCGATATTGTGATGTCGGTACCGCAGTCATGGTCGCCGGTGGGGGTTCTACCTACCAGTACATCAAACGTAAATTCATTTTTAAACAATCTCGTCTTCGATACCAGTGATGTTCCTTATCTGTTGTACTCGAACGCCAGCACCTTGCAGGTAAGAAAATTTGACGGAGCAAATTGGACCCAGGTGGGGAGCCAGGTTGCCGGTAGCGGATCGGCAAAACTGGTGGTCGATAAAATGCACAACGATGTCTACCTGGTGTATGCTACGCCTGATAATCAAAGCATACAGCTTCTGAGATACAACGGCAATGATTGGGTTCCCCGGGGGCAAGCGCTGGATGTGTATGCCAGCTCATTTGATGCAACTGCTTCAAACGATACCGTCTACGTGGTGTATTGGGAACCCAATTCTATAATGCGGATCCAGCAGCAAAGCGGAACATCCTGGAGCCTGTTGCCTATACCAGTTCTGAATCAGGACTATGATCAAAGCATTTGCGCAGACAGGCAGGGAAATATATATATGTTAACCCAAAGCAACTCCGGGACAGGATCTGTAATAAAAGGCAAGGGCGCAAGCTGGTCTTATCTCGGCGGTGCAGGAGCTATTCCTTCCGCAACCGGAAATTCGGTACATAAACAAATAACTGTAGACAATAATGGAACTCCATATATAAGCTTCATTAACAAGACCCAGACTGTTTCTGTTATGAAGTATAATGGGGCTTCCTGGGTATACCCGGGCGCCGACCCTATCAGTCCCACAAAAGCAGTCACAAACGGGCTTTGTGTTGACACAGCCGGCCAGATTTATGCCGTCATCGGTATTAAGGAACCTTTTGTGATGGGGTTTGATGGCAGTGACTGGAAACAAATAGGAGGATCTTATGCTAAAAGTCTGGTTTATACAATAAATGTATCGATTGTAATGTCTAAAGGAGGAATACCGCACGTGGCCGGTATACAAAACAGCTATCCTGAAATAGGAACTTTCAGTATTCTAAATCCTGTTTCGATTCCTGTGGTGGCAAAACTTGCCACCGATGCGGGTACAGCCGCTATGCCAACAATTAAGTCGGGTCTGAACAGTTTGTGCGTCGGCAATAACAGCACTTACCTGATGGTTTTGCCAGGCAGCCTTAATGGTGCGATCAACTGGAAGTGGTATACCGGCGGATGCGCAACTACATTGATCGATAGCAGCAGCATCATTACAGTTTCGCCTGATGTTACCACTACTTATTATGTGCGGGGTGAAGGAGGCTGCGTGGCGCCGGGGCCGTGCGCCACTGTTACGATCAATTCTGTGCCGGATATCGGTAATAATACAGTTCTTCCGGCTACCCAGGTAGTTGCATCCGGTCTCAGTCCAACAACACTGATTGGCTCAGCTCCTTCAGGCTCTGATGGCGTCAATTATACTTTTACCTGGCAAAAAAGCCTATTCACCACTAATTTTTCAGGGATTACGGGAACGAACACTATCTCCTATTCGCCGGCACCCGTTACGCAGACTACCTATTTTCGCCGGATCGTTTCGTCTGGAGGGTGTGCGGCAAATACGTCTGCAGCGGTATCGGTAATTGTTCCCTCCCAGATCACCAATAACCTGATCGGCTCGCCGCGCACAACCTGCGTGGCCGCGAGTATTGCGCTGACGGGAACGGCGGCATCAGGCGGCTATGGTACGTACAACTATCAATGGCAAAGCAGCGTAGATGGTATTAATTTCACCGATATCGTTAACGCCAGCGGTATCACCTATACCACATCAGCGCTAACACAGACCACCTGGTTTACAAGAGTGGTCAACTCCGGCCCTTATTCCAATACTTCCGCCCCCATCAAGATCAGCCTCAACAGTATCACACAGAATGCGATCTCACAAAACCAGTCCATCTGTACTTTTTCCACGCCGCTGGCTTTTACAGGGAATGTTGCGGGTGGGAATGGGTCATATAGTTATCAATGGCTGCAGAGCACAGACAATATCCACTATTCAGCTATCAGTGGCGCTGTTGCTTCGGGATACGGTGCCGGCAGTTTAACCCAGACAACCTGGTACCGCCGGAAAGTTGTTTCCGGAACCTGTACGGATACTTCGGTGGCTGTAAAAATAAATGTCACACAAAATGTGACCGGCAACCAGGTCACGGCAGCTCAAACGATCTGTGCGGGTACGGTTGCCCAGGCACTCAGCGGCACTATCCCCTCCGGCGGCGATGGGGCCAATTACAGTTACAGCTGGCAGCAAAGTACCGACAATGGGAACAGTTTCACGGATATCGCTGGCGGCAATCTTGCCACTCATTCACCGGGTGCGCTTACGCAAACCACTTCTTACCGACGTAATGTGAGTTCAGGGGCCTGTACCAATAGTTCAAATACGATCACCATCACTGTGAATGCAGTGACCGGTAACACACTCAATCCGGCTCCTGGAATATGTACAGGAAATGCTCCATCCGCCCTGACAGGCAGTAATCCCTCGGGTGGAAACGGAAACTATACCTATAGCTGGCAGCAAAGTGCAGATTCTGTTAATTTCACAACGATATCTAATGCAACAGCCGGCAGTCTAGCACCGGGTGTGCTTACGCAAACTGTTTATTACAGGCGAATAGTAACATCGCTCGGATGTAATAATGTTTCCCCTGCCATCCCGGTTGTGGTCAGCAATGGAATTTCGAATAACACGATCGGAAGCGATCAGACCATCTGCGGCACCCTGGGTGTTCCATTGATGCTTATCGGATCAACGCCTTCCGGCGGATCGGGTGTTTACACGTATGACTGGCAAACCAGTTCAGATAATATCACGTTTAATCCTACTGGCGCCAACGCAATTAATTACAGTCCGCCCGCACTGGTACAGACCACTTATTTCAAAAGGATAGTAAGCTCGGGCGGATGCAGCAGTGCATCATCGAAGGTTACCGTGGTCGTGAACCCCGCCGGCAGTCTGAGCAGCAATACCATCAGTGCAGACCAGGAAATATGTACGGGCAATGTTCCCGCGGCTATTACCGGAACCACTGTCACCGGAGGCAATGGGATCTCCTATAATTATACCTGGGAATCAAGTACTGATAACAATGTATATACGGTATTGCCGAATATCACCACAACAGGGTATACTCCTGCCGCGCTTACCCGAAACACCTGGTTCAGGCGGGTGGTATATTCCGGTGGATGCAATATCGGAAGCAGTACCATAAAGATCACGGTCGATTCAGCCATTGTGAATACTATATCCGGGCAACAGACCATCTGTTCAGGATCTGCGCCCGCCCAGTTGAAAGGGGATGCCGCCAAAGGCGGGAATGGAAACAATTATTCGTACAACTGGCAGTACAGTACAGATGGGGTCAACTTTTTATCCGGCAGTAACAATACCCTGCTCAACTATTCACCCGCTGCTTTAACCCAGACAACCTGGTACCGGCGGATAGCAGTCTCAGGCGCCTGCACCAATGCATCTTCTGTTGTCGCCGTTACGGTTACGCCTGTTTTATCCGGTAATCTTATCGGTGCAGATCAAACCGTTTGTGCAAACGCAACGGCACAGCCGCTGACTGCCACAACTGTATTGGGCGGCGAGGGAAGTTATCATTACCAATGGCAGTCAAGCAGCGATAACATCAGCTTCGGGAATATCGACACTGCCCTGGATGCTTCTTATTTGCCGGGTAAGCTCACTCAAACCACCTGGTTTAAACGCATGGTGTTTTCCGGCGGCTGTTCATCAGTCTCCGACGCCTCGAAGATCACAGTAAACGCGGTTATTGGTTCGAATGCGATCAGCGGGGATCAAACGCTTTGCGAAGGAAGCATAGCCTCCCCTCTTACAGGCATCCTGCCAACCGGCGGCGATGGCGCCCATTACAGTTATGCCTGGCTTAACAGCAGTGATAATAAAAATTATATTGTTGTTGCCGGCGCAAACACGATCAATTATAGTCCGCCTGCACTTGCTCAATCCAAATGGTATAAGCGCGTGGCGGCATCGGGAGGCTGCAGCGATACTTCTGCCGCCGTATCGGTGCATGTGGACGCTTCGATCCGGGACAATACAGCAGGCGATGCGCAAAGTATTTGTTCCGGAACCCTTCCGGCTCCCTTGTACGGATCCAATATCGCCGGAGGAGATGGAAAAAATTATTCGTATCAATGGCAGTTGAGTACCGACAGTATCAACTATACGAATATCGCGGGTGCCATCGATCCGTCTTATGCACCCTTATCGGTTACGCAAACTACCTGGTACCGGCGTGTTGTTGTTTCAGGATCCTGTACCGCTAACACGCCTGCAATAAAGATCCTGGTGAATGGGGTCATCGCGAATAATACTGTCGGCAGTGACCAGACTATCTGCGGTACAGGGGCCGTGCCGCAAACCCTGCAAGGCAGCCTGCCCACCGGGGGCAACGGCAACTACCAGTATCAATGGCAGATCAGCAAGGACAGCAACAACTTCACCGATATCAGCGGCGCTATCACAGGTAATTACGATCCGCCGGCTATTTCTGCCACCACCTATTTCCGGAGAAAAGTGGTGGACGGATGTACCAGCCTGTCCAATTCCATTACCGTTACCATCAACAGCGCCGGAAGCCTGGCGAATAACAAGATAGAAAGTGATCAGCGCATCTGCTCCGGCGCTACACCCGCCGTGATCATCGGCGGCCAGGTAACAGGGGGAACCGGTAACAGTTATACTTACCAGTGGCAAAGCAGCTCCAACAACAGTATATTCAGCAATATTCCCGGTACAAACCAGGAATCCTATGTGCCGCCGGCGGTTAGCCAGACCATGTGGTACAGAAGGATCGCATTTTCGGGATTGTGCAATATCGCATCCAACCCGGTGGAAGTACATGTGGATACGCCGGTGATCAACAATACGATCTCGGCAGATCAATTGTTGTGTACGGGAGTTGTGCCTGCACTGCTGCATGGTCCCGCAGGATTCGGCAGCGGTTCAACAGGCTACCTGTACAAATGGTTTAGCAGCACAGACAGCATCAACTATTTTTATATCGACGGAACTGCAGATACAAGTTACCAACCCGCCGCATTAACAACAACTACCTGGTTCGAACGTCTTGTGGCTACCGGCGCGTGTACCGTGTTTTCCCCACCTGTTAAAATATCGGTTGGCGCAACAATCACGGGCAACATCATCAGCACTACCGGTCAGTTAGTATGCGCGGGCATTACGCCGGTCGTACTCAATGCGCCGTTTCCGGCCGGAGGGAATGGGGTGTATGCCTACCAGTGGCAACGCAGTGCAGATAATATCCATTACACAGATGTTTCAAATGCAACTGCGGTTACGTATAGTCCTGATGCGCTCACGCAAACCGCATGGTTCAGAAGAACGGTCCGATCCGGTAACTGCTCCGATAATTCTCCGGGCGTAAAAATAACTGTACAGCCTGCCTTGGTGAATCAGATCGCTGCAGATCAGAATGTTTGTGCGGGCAATACGCCCTCCGTGCTGACCGGCGCCGTCGTTACAGGCGGTGACGGATCAAATTATTCTTATCAGTGGCAGATCAGTACCGATAGTATCAACTTTACAACGATTTCCGGAGCCGGCATATCGAGCTATGCTTCTCCGCCGGTTTCACAGACGGGCTGGTATAGAAGACAGGTGATTTCCGGCGCCTGCATTTCCCTGTCGAACCGGGTAAAAATAAACGTTGGAGTTTCCATCACCGGTAACACCATCAGTTCTGACCAGACCATCTGCGGGCCGGGCGGGATACCGTTTACATTGTCGGGTCCCGTCGCCGGAGGAGGTGATGGAAAGATATATTCCTATCAATGGCAAAGCAGTACCGACAATATCAACTTTACCAATATCGCCGGTGCGATCACTGCAGATCTTGATCCTGCCGGTATTCCTTCCAAGACCTGGTTCAGGCGCCTGGCCGGATCGGGCGGTTGTACCAGCATTTCAAATGTGGTCGCCATCAATGTTAATGCAACCGGCGGCCTGAGCAACAATACCATCAACGGCAACCAGCAGATCTGCACGGGAACTATTCCGGCCGTACTAACCGGCAGTACGGTAACCGGCGCTACCAGTTATCAATGGCAGGTCAGTAACAACAACAGTATTTATACCAATGTGGCGGCGGCTACGGCAAGCGCGTATGCACCGCCTGCTGTCAGTCAGAATACCTGGTATCGGCGTATCGCTTATTCGGGTTCATGCAATCTTGCCTCTGGCCCCGTGATAATTTCTGTGAGCGCGAATGTGACCGATAATTATATCAATGCGTCGCAGGAGATCTGCCAGGGCGTTGTGCCTGCTGCATTGTCGGGGCCGGCCGCAAGCGGTGGCAGCGGAGTGTTCCAGTACCAGTGGCTGGAAAGTAAAGACAGTATCAACTATAACCCCATCGTCAATGCATCCGGTACCGGTTATTATCCAGGTGCACTCACACAAACAAGCTGGTATAAAAGGTCGGTGAGCTCGGGGTATTGTACCAATCTTTCAGAGGCCGTGCGGATCAACATCAGCAAACCTATCACAGGCAATACGGCCGGTAATGCACAGGCGATCTGCGAGGGAACCGTTCCTGCGCCGCTGACAGGAAGCAGTGTTTCAGGCGGTAATGGCAGCAATAAATACCGGTGGCTGCAAAGTGGCGATGACATACATTATGCTCCCATCGCTGCTGCCGGCAACATCAATTATGCCCCTGCCGCTATGCAGGCCAGTAGCTGGTATAAGCGTATTGTTCTTTCCGGAGGATGTACAGACACATCCTCCGGTGTAAAAATAACAGTGAGCCCTGTTATCGGTTCCAACAGTATTGCGGCTAGCCAATCGATCTGTGCGGGATTTGCGCCGGCGCTATTTACCGGATCGGTTCCAAGCGGCGGCAACGGCGCCTATGCTTTTCAATGGCTGATCAGCAACGATAGCACGAGCTATGCAAATATCCCAGGCGCCATCAGTGCCGGTTATGCGTCGCCTCCGCTGCTGCAGACAACCGAGTTCGAGCGTATCGCTGTTTCCGGTGGCTGCAACAATATTTCACCTGCGCTGAAAGTTTCGATCACGGCCCTCATTCGTAACAATACGATTTCGGGCAGCCAGGTGATCTGCGCCAACCATCTTCCTGCTACACTGGAAGGATCATTGCCGGACGGCGGCAATGGTATTTACACATACCGATGGCTGACCAGCACCGACAGCATTCACTATAACAACACGCCGGCAACCGGGATAAGCTATCCGCCTTCTTCTCTAACACAGACCACCTGGTATAAAAGGATCGTCAATAACGCGGCGTGTAACGATACTTCGGTGGCTGTAAAAATAAAAGTGAACCCGTTGATATCCGGAAACCTGATCAGCGCAGACCAGATCGTGTGTGAAGGAAATATTCCCGCAACGCTTACGGGGCCGCTGCCCTCCGGCGGCGACGGGATTTTTCAGATGCAATGGCTGGCGGGCATGTCGGGCAACGCTTTCGTTGCAATTACCGGCGCTGCTTCAGCCAGCTTCTCGCCTCCGGCCCTGAACAACACGACTTACTATAAACGAACAGTCTATTCCGGAGGCTGTGCGGATACATCGAATACGGTAACGATCAAAACTTCACCGCCGATCATCAACAATACTATTACCGGAACCTTCTCTGTCTGTCCCGGCATTCAGCCGCCCCCGCTTTCCGGGAGTGTTGTTCAGGGTGGTGACCAGAACTACAGCTATCAATGGGAGCTGAGCACCGACAGCATTTTTTACCACACCATTGCAGGCGCCAGTCTGGCCGGATATCAGCCCCCGGTGCTAAGCCAGAATACCTGGTATAAACGATTGGTCAGTTCGGGAGGATGCACCAGTTTGTCTGAGGGTGTTTCCATACATGTTTTTTCAGAGCTCGAATGCAGTCTTGTAAATGTATTTTCTCCGAATGGCGATGGCATTAACGATACCTGGGTACTCAATTTCCTGAAAAGCTATCCTAACTGCACCGTAGAAGTGTACGACCGCAATGGTAAAAAAATATTTTCCTCACATGGTTACACCACCAACTGGGACGGCAAATACAATGGCAGGTTATTGCCGGCAGGGGTGTACTATTTTATCATCAACAAAGGGAATGGCGAGAAGCAATTCTCCGGCTCCGTAACCATACTCTATTAAGATGGATGGGCAGCCGGGCTTACCCCGGAGCTGCACTTTTTTCGGATAAGAGAAACCGGTTAAGCTACAGGCCCGATTTAGTTGATAGATTAAATATTACAGGTTATTGCGGTTAAAGACTGCATTTTCTGCCTGGTACGGCTCTATTTGTGACCCAACTTTTTCTGTTATGATCGCTATGAAACTGCTTACCAGGTTTTTAATTCCGGCGCTTTGCATCCAATTCTTTTGTACTGCTGCCCTGGGCCAGAAAACTTTTCTGCGGCTGTTCAACCTTAAAGGCAACCGGCTGCAAACGGGAAGACTGCTGGACGTTACCGATAGTTCCATTATCTTACTAAAGCACGGCAGGACCACCGAATGGAGTTATCGGGATCTCGGTTCGATCCGCAGCGGCAGGAGTTTTGGCCATGCCGTGCTGGCAGGCTCTGCCGTTACAGTGCCGGTCACCATCGGATCCATTTTCTTCTTTAGGAATTTCCCCGAGCCGGTGGGCAGTCTCGAGCCGCATTCAAAAATTTCCACAGGCAACGCAATAGTGCAGGGAACATTCTATGGTTCGCTGGGCAGCCTGGCGGCGTTGGGATTGCAGGAATTATTTGTGCAAAGGTATTTTGCGAGAATAGATGGAAAAAGAGAGGCCTTTTTGAAGGCCGCTGCTGTATTGAAGTCGCTGAGATAAGCTCCACCCGGAGTTGCCCTCTATTTTTCTGGCGATATCTTCAGGTCCGTGAAAAACCCTTCCGTACCGAAATCTACCCAAAGCCCAACGGAGCCAGACGCAGCAGCGCCCAATTTTAGATCGTTTACAATAAGACAGGGTTGACTATTGTCATTCAAAAACAATTTTGCCTGCGAATCGTGCACAACGATCTTGATCTGTATCCATTCTCCCAAAGCCATATCCGCATAAGATTCATACATGCCTGGCGATTCGGTACGCAGCCGGCTGAAAGGATAATCCGGATACGAAAAATACTGGGTGGCATGATTTCGCCTGAGCTGGTCTTCTGCTCTTCCATTTGTGGGCCGGATATAGATGGCTTCAAACTTGCTGTTATCGTTATTGATCCGGAAAGCTACCCCGATAAACCCGCGAAAAGTGGTAGAGGAAGGATCAGTCAACCTGCTTAAGACCCTCACTTCAATGGTTCCGTTCTTAAATTCTATCCCGTTGATCTTTACAAATGTGGGACTATTGGGTTTAGCAATATTCGAATCCACTACTGCCCTGATGGCTTGTTTACCGTCTATCGTTTGTGTGCGCATCGATACACCTACCGCTATGCCTTTGTCTGCCGGTATACCGGTGTTTTGCGCATAGGTTGTTTCGATGTTAAGCAATAAGATGAAAGCGTATGCAGAAACAATAGGTTTTATAAATTTCATGTCGGGGTATGATTGTTATGGATTCATTCTGTGCGTAAGCTTTTTACCGGGTTTGCCCTCGCGGAACGCAGGGTTTGAAAACCTATCACCACAAGGGCCGTTACCAGGGCCAGCAGTCCGGCCGCTGCAAAAATCCACCAGCTCATATCGGTCCTGTAAGCGAAGTTTTCCAGCCAGCGATGCATGGCATACCAGGCGACGGGAACTGCCAGTACAATTGCCAAAAGGATAAGTTTTATGAAATCCCTTGAAAGCAGTGCAATAATACCTGATACCGATGCGCCTAAAACTTTCCGGATCCCGATCTCTTTGGTGCGCTGCGTTGCCATCAGCAGCGCCAATCCGGAAAGACCGAGGCAGGCAATGAAAATAGCAAGGCCGGCAAAAAGCCCGAATACCTTACCAAAAAGGTAATCACTCGCGTATTGACGGTTGAATTTTTCATCCAGGAAATAATAGTCGAATACATTTCCCGGAAAAAAGTCTGCATAGGCTTTTTTGATATCTGCCATCGTAGCGGATAATTCATGTGGATCCACCTTCAGGGAGAACTGGCTATAGGTACCCTGAAGGGTAGGCATGATCAACAGGGGTTCAATCGTTTTTTTCAGAGAGTTCTGATGAAAATCCGCCACCACACCTGCAACCTCCCATTTCCTGTCAAAGAAGGTCAGGGATTTGCCTAATGCGTCTTCGGGTGTTTTAAATTCGAGCTGGCGCAGCGCGGTCTCGTTGACCAGTACGGTATGAACTTTTGAAAGGTCATTGTTGTAATCGGTGGGCCCGAAATTCCTGCCAGCCAGGAGACGGATCTTATACAAATTCAAAAAATGCTCATCCACACCCATATTCGTCATGGTTGCTTTGGGCCCGGCAGGTAAATCTGTACGGCTTACACCATTTACCTTACCCAGCTCATCGCCCGGGATCCTTCCCGAAACCGCAGCGCCTTTTACGCGGGGCAGCTGGCCTACCGAAGCGATAAATCCCGACGCTTTACTGGTAAAAGAAGAATCGAATGCTGTCAGCACCGGCCTGCGCAGTACCAGCATCTGATCCATATCGTACCCGAGCGGCTTGCCCGTCATGAATGCCAGTTGCCGGTATACCATGAAGGCGCCGGTAATGAGTATGATCGTTACTGCAAACTGCCCGGTTACCAGCACTTTGCGGAACAGCACGCCACCGGCGGAAGATTTGAACCTTCCTTTCAGAACTGCATTCGGACGATAGGCGGAGAGCACAAAGGCAGGATAAAACCCCGATAAAAAAATACCGGCCGCAGTGAAGCCGATAAACAGCAGCGAAACACCGGAACTCAAGCCCTCATTTGTCCACAACCCGCGGATGGAGAGGTTGCGGTGTACGAGATCGTTGAAGACTGGCTGTACCAACTGCACGAAGAGAGTGGCCAGGCCTAGAGCCAGAAGATTTATAAGCAACGATTCCGTTAAAAATTGTGTTACAAGCTGCAGCCTTGAAGCGCCGATCACTTTGCGTACACCCACTTCTTTTGCCCGCTCCAGCGACCTGGCAGTTGAAAGGTTCACGTAATTTACCCAGGCAAGGGTAAGTATAAAAAGTCCTATCACCAGCAGGCCCCAGACAATGGTATGACTGCCCGGGCCGGTAATTTCGTATTCGAAATCTGAATACAGGTGCGCGTCTTTTACAGGTTGAAGAGAGAAAATCTCCTTAACAGCTGCAGCTTTGGCATCCGGAAAATACTTATTGCTGCGTTCGGTAAACGCAGCAGCTACTGCACGTGCATCAGCCCCGGGCCGCAGTTGAATGTAATGCCAGAAAAAGGGCTGCGTAAAATTATAATCGGCAATGGCCCAACGCAGGCCGCCGGTAGGGCTGTAAAAGGTCGAATAGGAAAGCAGGAGGTCAAAATTCAGGTGAGAATTTTCCGGAACGTCTTTAGCGACACCTGTTATCTTGTACGGTACCGAATCCCGGTCGAATCTCACTACTTTGCCAAGCAGGTCTTCCATCCTGGGAGCGCCGAAAAACTGTCGCCCGAGTTTTTCAGACACGACAATGCTGTTAGACTCAACCAATGCTGTTCTGCTGTCGCCTGCGATCAGAGGGAAGGAGAACATCGAAAGAAAAGAAGGATCGGTTGCTATCGCGCGCTGGTCTGCGATCTTTTTATCGCCGAAGGAGATCACTTCCACCCGGTACGGTTCCACCCGGCAGAAATTGGTCACGTCAGGCATTTCATCTTTCATCGCTTTTCCAATTCCCGAATAGGTCATGGTGCTGTGCTGCACGCGCTTACCCTGCTGGTAGCGATCATTGACCACGCGATAGAGGTTGGGAAGATTGGTATTGAAATGATCAAAGCTCAGTTCGTAGTTGACATACTGTATGATCAACATGCAGGCTGCCAGTCCCACGGCCAGGCCGCTGATGGATACAAACGAAAAGAAAGGATGCTTGCGCATATTCCTTATTGCAGCCAGCAGGTTGGTTTTGAGCATAGCAGTCCGTTTATCTTTCTGCGGGGAAAATTATGCCAGATAATTAATAGGTTGATTGATAGTTGGTTGTGCCTGAAACCAACAGGATAGTTGTCCGGTTGCGGACACTCAGTGTCCGGTATTGCGGAAGGTAGTGATGCACCTTACCTGATTTGCAGATAATCCACAATCCTGACAAACTTATTTTTCTTCCCTTTTGTTCATGCTTCATCCGGATTATCCGGCATTTCAAACGATGGCATTATCGATAGAATAAATCGGGTCTACCGATGTTTTGTATTTCCAGCTTTGGGATATCGCCGGACAAGATCGATGTAGTTCAACTGTTCTTTGCCCTCGTATAGTGGAGCGGAAATTCCTCTCAATGTTTTGTCGAAAAATTCAAGTGTATATCTGCAGGTTACCTGCAATACACGGCTTGCGAGAGCGGCTTCAGCGTTGGTACTGGCCTGCAAGATGGGAAGATCACTAAAACTCATATGGGTTGAACTATCAAAGTGCAATACCACACGATAACTGCCTCCGGTAGCCGCCAGTACCGCATCCCTGTTGGCGCGTAACCTGGCAACAAGCGTTTCCACCTCTTGTCGTGACATGCCCATTGATTTCAACTCTTCATCGGTTGGCGGGGTAATGCGGTCACGCTCGAAAAGTAAAAAAGGCTGCTTCATGCCAGTACCATCCGGCCCCGGATAAAAGGGCATCATCATTACTACGCCGTCCTGATCCGCGCAACTCCTTATCCGTGCATCGAGCTGGCAGGCGCGGGCAGCCGCCCGTCCGCCAACCGAATGGCCCATGGCGCCCACTCTACTTAAGTCGAGATGACCCGCAAAAGGAATATCGCTTTCTTTCCTGTTCAGATAAGCCAGTTGATCGAGTGCGAACCGGATGTCCGCGGCCCACCACTCCACCCGCTTATTTTCATAAGTGATCTGTTGCTCTTCGGAAGTGCCGGCTGCCTCACGTTGTTTTTTTTCAAAAAGAATAAGACTGCTATCCTGAAGAGAGGCCAGCCATGCGTCATAGGGATGGGTAAGCGCCACCACGGTGTATCCATGGCTCACCAGGTCCTCTATCTGCGTGGTATATACCTGTGTGATCATGCCCATGCCATGCGAAAAGAAAATCACCGGCGATGTCTTCAAACGATGATCAAATGGGGCGCGTTCTTTTGCGTGCGTACGAATATTGCCAGACCTGATAAGGGCAGCGCCTGTCGTACCCAACAGTAAGCGTAGGCCCCTGGCTCCAAAAGCACGGTATGCGGCCATCGTGTCGAGGTAATGAACTGTAACACCGCCTGCATTTTCTGTAGGGTACCAGATATCTGCCACCACGCTGCGGTTTCTGGTGGAGGCAGATAATATTTCTTTACGGGATGTATCTGTCCACTCAAACCGGTGGTACCCGATATTAAATTTTCCCGATGGCAACGGAAGAGCCCGACCCAGGGCCAATTGCGCCGTGGCACCCGATGTTATGATCGATAGCACAAATAGTAAAATGGTTGTACGCATGAAATATGTATTGGGGTCGAACAATAGGGAAAAGAAGCAAAACGATTGAACCCATTGAGAAGTTACATTCTTACATAGCCTGCACCGATGAACACCACGCGGTTGGCTTTGAACTTTCAGCCGTGAAAACAAATTAAGTGAGATTTAAGCAGTTTCCCAGCTCCGGATTATGATATTATGATTCTATTGTGTATGTTGTTAAGCAGGGATGTGTGAGAAGTGTGACGGTAGTGATGCTGCCTGCGGTATGCGTTATCTGCGTTTTTTAACCAAAACTAAATATCATTAGCATGTTAGACAATGACAGCATCGACAATTTGCCCAATCCTGAACAGAATACAAATAATACATCGAAAGGCGGGTTCATTGGATTCATCATGTTGCACAATACCACGCTTATCGCCATTATCCTTTCGATAGCCGCTATGCTCGGTAACAACCTTGAACGGATGCAGCAGAACGCTGACGAGGCTGAAAATGATATCAAGGACCGTCGTGAATATCTGGAAACAGAAACCCAGCGTTTATCAGAGGAGATCGATCAGCTGGATCTGAAATATGACAGTACCTCCGCCAAATATGCCGAAATAGCTAAGGAATTAACGAGCCGCGCAGACAGTCTCAATAAGATCGAGACTGAAACCATAAAAAAAGAGCACGAACAGGAGGTACTGCTTAAGCACATCGAAAATCAGAACAAGACAAGCAACGCTGCAGATACGATCTTCCAGGTTGCTATACTCATCTCGAGTATAAGTCTTACCTCCAGGAATAAAAAATTAACATGGCTCGCAACATTGCTGACGGCAGCAGGTGTGGTAGCTGAGGTACTTATTTATTTTGCTTGAATCGTTTTATAAACATTGATCACGCACACATGGCTACAGAAAAAAAGATCAATCACTCGAAGATGAAACTGGGCAAACGCCCGCCAAGACTGGATGACAGGACATTCCAATTATCATCATACCTGAATGACGAGGAACGTCCTCCAATGCCGCACGAATGGCGCTGGGCCGAAAAAATAGAGCCAACCAAATGGGGATTGATGCGCAACAAGCGTGCAGAGAATTGCACCTGTGCTGCCGCCGGCCATTTTATTATGGCGTGGACATCCAGTACGGGTAAAATGAAAAGACCGCGTGATAAAGCCGTGATGCAGACCTATATTGCCCTTACCGGCTATGACCCCGTAACAGACGCTAACGACGACGGCGCCTATTCCATCGATGTGCTGAAATACTGGCGCAAGAACGATATCGATGGACATAAGATACTTGCATTTGCCGCCATGGATCCAAAAAACCACCGGCAGATCAAAGAGGCGATCTATTTATTTGGCGGATGTTTTGCAGGATTGGCGCTTCCGTTGTCTGCTCAAAAACAGGCGGTATGGGATGTTCCGCCAGGCGGTGCAACCGGGCGCGGCGAACTCGCTTCCTGGGGCGGACATGCAGTATTGATCATCGGCTACAGCAAAGAGGGGCTTCTATGCGTTACCTGGGGAAAGGAAAAAATGCTTACCTGGGATTTCTGGGATGCTTATTGCGAAGAAGCCTTCGCGGCATTCAGTGAGGATTTTATTAAAGATGAAAAAACGCCAACGGGTATCAACATTCATACATTGACCAGGGATCTGGATATCCTAAAGCAAAAGAAAGCCCGGCAGGCTTCCTGATCATGGAAGAGAGCAGCCCGTAGATTCTTTACCGTTATGCATTTTGCTTTCAGCACCCGAGTCACTTCCTCTACGAAGTAGAACTGGAACCTTTACCCATTTTTCGGGAGCTGGTTTTAGTAGTGGCTGTTTTTTTTGCGGATGCCGGTTTCTTCGTTGCCGTTTTAACGGCTGTCCTTTTTGCTTTTGCCATAGGTTGTTAAATGAGTTGTGTAGCCTATCCCCCTTTTCCGCCCGACGCTCCCATTTTACGAGAGCTGGTTTTAGCACCTGCCGTTTTCTTTACCGGAGCTGCTTTCTTCGTTACCGTTTTTTTTGCTGCTGCTTTTTTCGCTTTTGACATAATTTTTTTTAATTGATTCAATAAGGTAGGAATTAACCGCCCTTTCCGCCGCCTTTTCCCATTTTACGTGAGCTGGTTTTTGGTGTATTTGCTGCTGTTGTTTTTTTCGATGCCTCTTTTTTCTGAGCAGTTTTTTTTGCTTTTGCCATGGTTTCTTTTATGATCTGTTACAGGATTAACCGGAGCTTTTGCCCCCTGTCCCCATTCTACGTTGACTGGTTTTAGCGGTAGCTGGTTTTTTTGATGCCGTTTTTTTCGCAGCCGGCTTTTTAGCTTTAGCCATAAAATTGGTTGTGAGGTGATCAGTTATGATTCATCTAAAACAATATATGTCTTTATTGCTGCAATTAAAAGAAGCGGTTGCCGGAAACCGGGGATAATAGATCTTTTAAAGGGTTTTTAATTTCACCGGTTACCCAACCTCCCTTTTTCAATGGAGTATCAATGTAAATGGTTGTAGGGAAAGAGATCTGTGTAACTTGAAGTGACGGAACACCTGCAGTTAATTACAGAAGCGGAGTTAAATGGTAAGTACCATGACAAAGGATTTTGCATAAGTTTTGCCATAATCGAAGAGTCCGGTAAGTTATCTATTCTACTACATTATCAAACAATTATCGAGTAATATTTGACAACATTCGCGAACTAAGCCGGTGAAGCGAAGCGAAATCGGTGGTTTTTGGTCCAGTTAACAGCAACCTTCCTGAATCCCGGGATCGGCAGGTGACAGTTACCTTCTATGAGTGTACAGGTTATCGAACGCCTGTTTTACCGAGCCGCTGGATTTGTCAGGCATATTTTTTTAATGTAGAATTTTCGGTAACTGCTTTTTCTGCAGTTACTATGATTGAAGGGTTCATTACCACCCTGATTAAAAGACGTGCCCGGGTACCGCCGTACCGATTCCTGAGTCACGGATATTTAATAAATTTATAGAAAAATCGACTAGTGAATACCGATGCGAGACATCAATGCATGATCTACGGGGGGCCCCCTTCGGAGAGGTTGCCGATGATTGCCGCAATCATAAAGCAAAAGCTTGACGAAGGTTACCGCTGTCTGTACCTTAATAGTGCACCAATGGTAGCCGGCCTGCGGTCAACCTTATCTGCAGCCGGCGTCGAAGTTGTTTACGAGATCGCCAAGGCTCGACTGATCTTATCCTCCAAACCTGTCTCTACATCTGCTGGCTTCAACGCGGTAAAGCTGTTGCACACACTGGAAGATTCCCTGGACCAGGCGCTAACTGATGGCTATAAAGGTTTGTGGGCGTCTGGAGATATGACTTGGGAGTTCGGCCCTAAAAAAGAATTTTCCCAGCTGCTGGAATATGAACTGAGATTGGAAGAGTTGTTCGGCAGGCGAAAGGAGATGTGCGGTATCTGCCAATATCACAAGGACACGCTGCCGGATGAGGCTTTGCGACAAAGCATTTTGGTACATTCGCATTTTGTAACAAGTGATACACTGACCCGTATAAATCCGCATTACCTGAAATCGGCATGGCCCGTTGATCCCGTCACACGCGCGGAAATGGATCAATTGATTGCTGAACTTTGCCGATAGGGATCTGTGATCCGTTAAACATTTTCTTCTTTGCTCTGAAGAACGAGAATATATTAGTCTACGTGACATTTTATGCTTACCTTGTGGCTAACGGGTCGATTGACAACCCTCTCGTAACGACCCATCTCTCTGCTACAACACTTTTTCAATGAACCAGAAATTAGTGGATGCTATCCGTGCCGGAACGCACGGGGAAGAGGCATTCCTGCAATCAGTAGAAAATAATTACCGTGTTTCCCGCGAAGATATCATCCCGGTAATCGAAGAACTGGGTTTTGTCAAAGCCAGGATCATTACCTATTTTGAAGTACACAGGTATCTTACCAGGAAAGGTATTTCTCCCGAAGACATAAAAGCGGAAGCTTTCCAGGAATCTAAACTGTCGAACCAGCAATTCAGCGGCAGCGCCTATAACTGATAGTACACAGCTTTCTCAAACGACGTCCTGCTAGATGGTCACTTGTGGACCATCTGCACAATCCAATTAAACTGACCCGCCTTTTCCCTTGCGCAACATTTCCTTATCTCTACTGTTCATCTTGCTACTGCATAACATCTCTTACAGAAAATAAAAGGGGATCAATTTAAAACGGACTGGATGAGTCAATTTGAATTGACAACATGGTACATCAAAGCCGGACAAGCTGGGTCTCTGCAACGGATTTGCAGCACATCTTATTGCTAAACTTTGTTTTGGCGTGCTTCGATGTGGGAACGGATGATATCCGGTAAGGCAGCGGGACGCGCACTGTCATCTACGCGACCGGTATTGATTGCGTTAAAAGGCATTCCCGAATAACTGCTCGACTGGATGTCCTGGGAAAGGACGAGCCCGCCAGCTTTTTTGATTGCCAGAATTCCAGCCGTTCCATCCATTCCCCCGCCTGAGAGAATGATGCCAATCGAGCGATCTCCATAGGATCTTGCAAGAGCTGTAAAGAAAATATCTATCGCCCGGTTAGGGAAATGTCTGACTGTAGTCCTTTCTTCAATGGTAAAACAATTGCCTGCGAGAGAAAGGTACCCATGTGCCGGTTGCACATAAACAGTATCAGTTCTCGCTTCCATACCTGCCTCGGCTATGCGTGCAGGAAGCCTGGAATGCTTGTTTAGGAGCGTATTTAACCTGGTCTGAAAGCCGTCCGGCAGGTGTTGAAGAATAACATAGGATACGTTGTCGTTGGGTGTATGCTCGAAAAAGTCGATGACCGGATTCAGGCCCCCCGCCGAAAAACCGATAGCGGCCATATAATGCATGCTCATCGCTTTATTCTGATTTTACGAGTGCCGCCAAAAAAACCGTTCCTGCACAGCTATACCCATAGGAGGAACGCTTTTTGCAGGGTACACCCGGAGCAAAAGGAACGCGTGAGAACACCGGCTGTTGTACCGGAGTACACGGGAACACATGCCCGGGGACCGGATCTGATTGAACTTAACCGCGAGGCCCTTGTGCGTAGGTCGCGATTTTCGATGTATCACTATAGTATATTTGTCATACGTCACTGCCCGTCGACGGCAGAATTAATTGCAGCCACAATATGGATGTTATAAAACCCAATCAAGCCGCTATCCTGGATTTCATACCGGAACCCGGCGAATTGGGCGAACGAATTGCGGCCTTCGACTGGTCGCAGACATCGCTTGGGCCTATTGAATCCTGGCCGCAAAGCCTGCGAACCTGTGTGCACATCATGCTTTCTTCGAGGCAACCGATCTGGATCGGCTGGGGTAAAGAACTCATCAAATTATATAATGACCCGTACAAATCCATTGTTGGCGGAAAACACCCCTGGGCATTAGGAAAACCTGCCCAAGTGGTCTGGAAAGACATCTGGCATGATATCGAACCGATGCTGCGCCAGGTGATGGAGAAAGGGATCGGCACCTACGTGGAATCGCAGCTGCTGATCATGGAAAGGAATGGTTACCCTGAAGAGACCTACTATACATTTTCCTATACACCGGTCCCGGGTGATGATGGAAAGATTGCGGGAATGTTCTGTGCCAATACGGATGATACGGAACGGATCATTAACGAGCGCCAGCTCAAAACCCTGACACAACTGGGCAAGCAACTGGTAGATTGTAAAACAACACAGGAAGTGGTTGCCAAAACCATCGAAACCTTACAGGAAAAAAGTCATGATTTCCCCTATGTTATTTTCCGAACCTATGTCCAAAACAAGTGGAAGATTTCAGGTTCCACGGATCTTGGTGATGCCACCGCTATCGTGCCGGACGCCTACGATCTGGCCAACGATACCGATAAAATTGCCGCGGCGATCCGAAAAGCAGTACAAACCCGTAAGGTTCAATTAATACACGAGCCTGAAGAAAGGGTCGGACGAATGCCAAAAGGGGCATGGCCCGTGCATGCCACAAAGGTGATCGTACTGCCCATTTTTCCAACAGGTCTGAAAGAACCATTTGCACTTCTGACCATCGGGCTAAATCCCTACCGTTTGTTCGATGAACGATATGCGTCCTTTTTTTCTCTGCTGGCCGACCAGATCGCCTCCAGCCTGTCTGATGTACTTGCCTTTGAGGAGGAGCGTAAAAGGGCCGAAGCACTTGCAGAAATAGACCGTGCCAAGACCACATTTTTTTCCAATATCAGCCATGAACTCAGAACGCCCCTGACGCTGATGCTCGCGCCGATTGAGGACGTGCTGCAGGATCCGGACACTATTCCCCGGAACCGGGAACGGATGGACATCGCCTACCGAAATGCGCGAAGGCTATTGAGGCTGGTTAACACGCTGCTCGATTTCTCCCGGATCGAAGCGGGAAGGATGACCGCGTCTTACCAGCAGGTTAATCTTTCAGACTTCACTACGGATCTTGCTAGTACTTTCCGGTCCACTATCGAAAAAGCAGGTATGCAACTGGTAGTTTCGGCCGGCAAGGCCATACACGGTTACGTGGATGCGGACATGTGGGAGAAAATACTTCTGAATCTATTGTCCAACGCTTTTAAATATTCCCATGAGGGCAAGATATCTGTAGGGCTCCGCGAAGAAGCGGGCCAAATCATCCTGTCGGTAAGCGATACTGGTATCGGCATCCCGGAAAAAGAACTGGAAAAGGTATTCACCCGCTTTCATCGAGTGGAAAATACAGGGGGCCGAACGCAGGAAGGAACCGGTATCGGGCTGGCACTGGTGCAGGAACTAGTCAAATTACACGGTGGTTCTATCACGGTTCGCAGCCAGGTAGGGCAGGGCTCTACCTTCGAAGTATTGATTCCGTCAGGTAAAGGTCATCTTCCAGCAGCCAGGTTGCTCGAACCCCGAGAACGTCAGGCCGTGGGGTTATCGCCTGTGTATATTGAGGAAGCTGCCAAGTGGCTGCCACCAGACAGCCAAGACTTTCCACAAACAGACCAGGCAAACGCAAGTGTCCCAATAGCAGATAGGACTCTACGAAAAAAGATCCTGGTCGCAGATGACAACGCCGATATGCGGGCTTATCTTACCCGTTTGCTCGGGCAGCAATACGATGTGACAGTAGTTGACAATGGTGCAAGCGCACTGGAAACCGCACTGGAACTTAAACCCGATCTTGTTTTAAGTGATGTCATGATGCCGCGGTTAAATGGTTTCGAACTGATCCGTAAACTGAAAGGAAACCAGGCATCCAAACAAATCCCGGTGATTCTACTATCGGCGCGTGCAGGAGAAGAGGCAACAATTGAGGGACTGGCCAGTGGTGCGGATGACTATATGGTCAAACCATTTTCCGGGCGCGAACTGTTGTCGAGAGTCAATTCCTGTATCCAGATCGCCGAGAGTCGTGCCTATTCGCTTAAGCAACTTTACAATCTTTTCATGAACGCTCCTGTAGCCATTGCCATTCTTACCGGCGAGGAACAGCGTTTCGAACTGGCGAATGCAAAATACCTGGAGCTGGCTGGTAAAACAGACGTGGTTGGCAAAACACTTGAAGAAGCCTTCCCTGAACTCGAAGGCAAGGGCATCCGGGAACTGCTGAACAATGTTTACAAGCATAATGAACCTTTCTTCGGGAACGAGTATGAAGTGGACCTCGTGCGAAATGACAAAACCGAGCATCTTTACATGAATTTCGTGTACACGCCGATGAAGGATTCTGTAGGAACGACAACCGGTGTGATGGTCATCGCCACAGACGTAACCGATATCGTACTGGCCCGCAGGGGTATGGAGGAAGTGATTGCCAGGCGGACAGCTGAACTGACCAGCGCAAACCAGGAGCTGAAACACAGCGAGGAACGTTACCATCGCATGATCGACGAAGTGGAAGATTACGCGATCATCCTGCTGGATAAGGAAGGGATCGTGCAGAACTGGAACCGCGGTGCACAAAAGATCAAGGGATATAAGGAAGAGGAGATCGTCGGAAAAAGTTTCGAGAACTTCTATCTGCCAGCAGACCGGGAAAAAGGTGTTCCACGGAGTTTACTAGCGGAAGCTGTCCGTGAAGGTAAAGCCACCAGAGAGGGCTGGCGCGTAAAAAAGGGCGGCGATACATTTTGGGGAAGTATCCTGGTAACAGCGTTGCACGATGAGTCAGGCGCGGTCATTGGGTTCTCAAAAGTTACACGCGATCTTACGGAGCGAAAATTAGCAGAGGACAAACTTCGGGAATACTCGGATAGTCTTGAGCGCCAGAACCGGGAACTTGAACAGTTCACCTATGCAGCCTCGCATGACATGAAGGAACCATTACGAAAAATTCATTTCTTTGCCAGTTCACTACAGGACCGGATCAGTGACCAGATCGACGCCAAATCAACAGAATACTTATCGCGTATCCTGGTTTCCTCAAATAAAATGACGGCGCTGGTCAACAACTTGCTTAGTTATTCGACCACTACGGCTAACAACCAGGCATTCTCGGATGTGGACCTGAACGCCACGCTCGAAAATGTGATTGCTTCTGCCACCGACGCGCAGCAAAATGATGGGATCGATATCGACTATGAACGGCTGCCGGTAGTCAGTGGGATCGCGTTCCAGCTTGAGCAACTCTTCGACAACCTGATTCATAATGCCATCAAATACGCGAATCCCGAGCGAAGGACGATCATCAAGATTCTGTATGAAAAAGTGCACGTATTGCCGAATGATGCAGTTCAAAGTGCAGACTTCCATCGCATTTCAGTGGTTGATAATGGAACCGGTTTTCAGCAGGAGTACGCGGAAAAGATATTCGAGTTGTTCCAGCGACTACACCCTTCTTCCGCGAAAAGCGGCGCAGGAATCGGTCTGGCGATCTGTAAACGCATTGCCCTGATCCACGGTGGTTTTATCCGTGCTACGGGTAAACCTGATGAGGGTGCAAGATTCGATGTTTTTCTGCCTGTTACTCCGGTTTAGCCAGGGCAAGCATTTTTGCTGTCACTTCGTCGAGGTCTTTTTTTGTACTGGCTTTCACAAAGTACCCAGTTGCGCCTTTACCCATCGCCTCCAACACATGCCGCTGAGAACCAGATGTGCTAAAGATCACCCTTGGAACGTTGTCATAGCGTCGCTGGCCCTGGATATAGGCCAGTACCTCCGAACCGTTCAGGTCGGGCATATTAAAGTCCAGAATGATTAAGTGTGGCAACCTGTTGTCTTCATAGGCGCCCAGCAGTTTTACGGCAGCTTTGCCGCCGGCCGCCTTGTGTACCACCAGCCCTGGAAGTGCCTCGTTCAACGCTTCTTCCAGCATTTCCAGGTCATCCGGGTCGTCGTCGGCTATAAGGATCTGTAAAGACATAGTAAACTGATTATTGGTCAGAAATTTGTCTATTACGGCGCAATAATATGAAATTTTTGACTTCTGTCATATGGTGGGTTAGCGACACGTTTTGTGGTCTGCACAACCAACCAGACCTATTGGGATGGGCCTGCTCCACTTGAGGACATATAGCCAATTTGGCGTTAGTGTGGCATTATTTGCCAGGATAGCGCGCTAAGCCCAGTGAAACATTCCCACCATTTAAAGGGGCGATAGCACACTATCTATCTTATCTGAATTCCGCGGTTATCACAGTTATAAGAAGGAACGGTATGTGAACGGGTAGCGGATCCAAACCCCTTGGTGCCCTCGAGCCACCGTGCAAAAGTCGAATACATCCTCTCAATCTCAAATGTGTGGAGTTTTACGGTTACCGCCAACTTAACCGCCATGAGATTAAAATCAAAAAGCCGCAAATATTTAATAGTCAAATAAATGCGGCTGAATGGAAGCTGTAGGGGGAGGGATCGAACCTCCACGGGGCAGTTAGCTGCAGTACAAAGTTCGGTGGTCGACCCCGGTCATCACGCCCTAAGGCGTGATGGCTCTATGCTGCGTTTATCCTGTGATCCCCACCCTCGAGACAAGAGGGCATGTCTGCCGAAAATTTCATCACCCCACAGTGTGTAGTCTGGAGTCTGGAGTCTGGAGTCTACAGTTTGGAGTACCAGATGCCGATCAGACTGAAGAACTAGTTGTCGATGCTTTGACAACGCAATATTAGGCAGAAATCAGCATTCATTGCAAATATTTCAATGAAAAATTTGTTAATATAGATAAACATCAATATATTTGTAATATTGTTTGATTTTTTCAAAAAACTTACTGCCAAATGTCCTCTAAATTGAATCTTGACAAATTGGATTTCCAGATCATTCAGGAAATGATGGAAGACGCGGAGATCTCCTATGCCGACCTGGGAAAAAAGCTTTTCGTTTCGGGCGGTACCATCCATGTACGGATCAAGAAGCTCGAAGAACTGAAGATCGTCAAAGGTAAGCGCTTATCGGTTGACCTGAAAAGCCTGGGCTACGATGTGATCGCTTTTATCGGGGTCTATCTCGAGAAAAGCTCGCTGTACGATACGGTTGCCAAAGAACTGCGCAAGATCCCCCAGATCGTCCGGCTCAATTATACCACCGGCAACTACAGCATGTTTGCCGAGATCGTATGCAAGGATATCCAGGAGCTCCGTTTCGTATTGCATGATGAACTGCAGAAGATCAAAGGCATCGAACGCACCGAAACATTCATCTCCCTTGAAGAAAGCTTCGACCGCAATGTGGTGGTGGCGCCGCAGTCGTGAGCGGAATAAATTGTATTTTCAACCCTCATGCAGAACTCCTTTAACCTGGTGCAGGCCGGCGCCGTTATTCAGCAACGCTGGAAAACGATCGCAGCGATCACCGTGATCACCGCACTGGTCGCAGCCATAACCGTATTCCTGGTGCCGCGCTATTTCCGCAGCACGGCCACAGTGGTATCGGCCAATCCGCTGCTGGCAGACAAGGCGCGGCTGTTCAACAACAATATCCAGGGACTGTATTCCTATTTCGGCTCGGGTGATGACCTGGACCGGATCACGGGCATCGCCGATATGGATACCACCTATAAGAAACTGGTGGATGAATTCGGGCTTATCGACTATTACCGGTTAAGCGGCGACAGCATTTCCCTATTGAGGAGAAAGGCTGTGCTGAAACTCCGTAAAGACTTAAGCTTCCAGCGTACCGATCAGGGGCAGCTGAAGATCGTGGTCTGGACCAAACAGCAGCAGCTTTCCGCCAATATCGTGAACCGCATGGTATCGCTGATCACGGAAACGGAGACTGCCATATGGCAGAACAGTTATTCCCAGTCGCTATCCCAACTGGATGCCACCATCGCCGATATGCAGCAGCAGTACCGCCAGCTGGCCGATAGCATGCCTTCCATGAATGGCGCCGCGCATGAACTGGCCGCTGTCAGACAGCAGACGCTGCTGGAGCAACTCAAACAATACCAGAAAGCCGCAGACGAGTTCAGGCTCGCTGCGCAAACCCGTCCCGCAGCGCTATACGTACTCGAGCCGGCCACACCTGCAGCCAAAGCAGAACGTCCTGCAAAACTGGAGATCATTCTCGCAGCCGCAGCCGCAGGTTTCGTGTTCGCCTGTTTCCTGTTATTACTGAACAACCGAAACAGATCCGTCTAAATGCCTGTTGCATTGCAACGATACGGCCGGCACGAATGGCAGTCCCTGCTTGTTTTTTTAACCAGTATCGTTCTGTCGATCGTATGGAGGGAGCCCTGGCTGATCCTGTTGCCGTTTGCCTGGATCCTCGGGCCGCCGGTATACCGGTTCCTTGTTACCAACCCGATCCAGCTCTGGTGGGCGCTGTTCATCGTACTGCCTTTATCTACCGAGCTCAATATCACGCCACAACTCGGTACCGATTTTCCGGACGAATTGCTGTTGTTGCTCCTGACCGGCATAACGATCGTTAAATGCATCCACCGGCCGCAATGGTTCCCCCGGGCGGTATCGACGCATCCGCTGTTTTTTATACTGATACTTTACCTGCTTTGGGTGCTCGTAAGTTGCATCTGTGCCATCGATCCCCTGCCCGCTTTCAAATACCTGCTGGCCAAAAGCTGGTACATCATTCCCTTCGTCATCCTGCCGCAAAAACTGCTGCGTTCGAAACAGTCGATACGGCTGATGGCGGTCTGTCTTGTAACACCCATGCTATTTGTGGTTGTACAAACATTGTTCAGGCATGCATTCTATTCCTTCTCTTTCGAAAGCATAAAATATATCCTCAAACCTTTTTTCCGCAACCATGTCAACTATTCCTCCATGCTGGTCTGCCTGCTGGCAATTGGCTGGGCGATATGGAAGCTCACGCCTGTTGGCGATCCAAAGCGTAAATGGGTGATGTATGCACTATTCGTTGGCCTGATCGGTTTGTACTTCGCTTATTCCCGCGGAGCATGGATTGCACTGGCTGCGGGCATATTTGCTGCATGGGCAATAAGAAAGCGGGTGATGGAACTAGTAGTACTGGTCGCTGTTATCGGTATGCTGATCTCCACCGCCTGGCTCGCAACCGATCAGCATTATATGCGCTTTGCACCCGATCATGACCGTACCATATTTCACACCGATTTCGGCGAGCATATGGCGGCAACGGTGAACATGAAAGATATTTCAACCGCCGAGCGCTTCTATCGCTGGATCGCAGGGGCTAGGATGCTCGCTGAGCGGCCGGTCACAGGTTTTGGGCCGGGATCTTTTTACAATCATTACCGCCCCTATACCGTGCGTCGTTTCGAAACCTGGGTGAGCGATAACCCCGAGCACTCCACGGTACACAATTATTTTCTCCTCACCGCCACCGAGCAGGGACTGATCGGGCTGGGCCTGTTCTGTCTGCTGTATTTCGGCATGCTGATGCATGTGCAGCGGCTGTATCATCAATTGCAGGACCGCTTCTATAAAACCATTGCACTCACTACGGGCATCGTGCTGGTCATGACCGGTGTTATCAATTTCATGAGCGATATGATCGAGACCGACAAGATCGGAAGCCTGTTCTGGCTTGCATTGGGAATGATCATCCTGCTCGAAGGAAAAAGACAGTCACAGACATTTGAAACATACCCTCTGCGTTAACTCATGCCCCTCTTGTTCTCTGCGGTGAAATTTTACCGCAGAGAACAAGAGAAGCAGAGGTTGCGCGGAGAGCTGGCTATTTCCTGCTATTTCATCCGATCCTTGTTCCTTGTTCATCTGTTCGACTACCTGCCTCTCACATTCAGCGCATCTCTCAACCCATTTCCTAATAAATTAAAGGCAAGCACCAGCAGCATGATCGCGATGCCCGGAGCGAGGGCGAGCATGGGATTATGGGTGATGATGAAATTGTAGTTCTCTTTGATCATGAGTCCCCAGCTGGGTTGCGGGGGCTGTACGCCCACGCCAAGGAAACTCAATCCCGCTTCTATCACGATGGCTGACGCGAAATTGCTGGCCGCAATCACCATCACGGGTCCGAGGATATTGGGAAGGATATGACGGAATATGATCCTCAGATTCGAATAGCCCAGCGCCCTTGTGGCTTCGATGTATTCCAGTTCACGCACCGCAAGCACCTGTCCGCGCACAAGCCGCGCCACGTTCACCCACATGGTAAGGCCCACCGCAATAAATACCTGCCAGAAACCCTTGCCCAATGCCAGTGTGATGGCGAATACCAGCAGCAGCGTGGGAATGCTCCAGATCACATTGATGATCCACATGATGAGCTCATCTACCCAGCCGCGGAAATAACCGGCGAGTGCGCCCAGTAAAATGCCGATGGTGAGCGAGATCAGTACGGCGATCAATCCCACGCTCAGGCTCACCCTTACGCCGATGATCAGCCTGCTCAGGATATCGCGGCCGAATTTGTCGGTGCCGAAATGATAAGTGGAATGGATCACCGGCGGTTCTCCGGCCAGGGCCAGCGGCATCGACTTTCTTTCGGTGATGCCTTCATCTACAAATTTGTTATAGATAATGCTGTCGCCTGCGATCTGCCAGGCAGTAACAGGAATATATTGGTAGTTGTCTTCAGTGCCACCCGCCAGCCGGCCGAACACGCCGGGCTGCGCAAGGTTCCGGTCGCGTTTCACCCGAAGTAAGGAGATGGCGAATCCAGGTTTTTTACTGCCGATCTCGGGGATCATGCGGTTGGCATTGGGTGAAGGATCGGGTGCAATGAAATACCCGGTAAGTGCAAGCAGCAAACTTGATATGATCAGTATCATTCCGATAACAGCGCCCTTATTGCGGAGCAGCCGGGTAAGAAACGACAGGGTGTAGGTTTTTTGTGACACGCTTGAAATTAAAAATTAATGTGTTTACCGGTAAGAACACTGTTTTTACCGAAATAAATGGTACCCCAGTAAACGTTGGCAGACAATTAGTGTCTATTAAATATCCCCCAATATCCTTGTTTTAACCAAAACAGTTTTTATGAAGCGCATTTTCTCGTTTATCCTGTCACTGGTTGCCCTTGTTCCGCTGATCGTTTACGCGTGGTGGCCGGATGAGAGCTGAAATAGCGGCTAAGTACGAAATACGATCCTTTGAATCTCAAAATCGCATATCGTACCTCGCACCTGCATTCATTTCACTTTCCTTCCTTTCCATTCATAAGTACCGAATTTACCCAGCCAGCCTGCAATAACGGTGTAGGCAATATGGAATGGTTGCATGATGGGAAACCATCCCAGCGCAGCGGTCTGCCCGAAAAAGCGGGTCACCGGCACCATAAAGCTGAGTTCTACCATTGTTTTGATGATCACCAGCAGCAGCCAGTAGCCGAATCCGTTTACGATGAACGGGCTGACCACTAGCAGCGCAAGCAATCCGAAATTCAGTGCATAAACAAGGAACAGAACCCAGAAAATAGAACGGTCGCGGTAGCTATCGGCTTTACTGGCCCAGCGGATGCGCTGGTTCAGCAGCTCTTTCCAGGTTTTCATCGGTTCGGTTATCACTATGGATCCGGGGGCAAAAAGATAAGCCAGCGCACCAGGATATTTTTCGCCGATCTTATGCATCAGCAGCATATCGTCTCCGCTTGCCAGGCGGTCGATGCCCTCAAATCCATTCACGGCAACAAATGCTTTTTTCTGATAGGCGATATTGGCGCCATTGCACATGGTATGGTAACCGGCCGATACCGATGCAGCGGTAATTCCCTGCAGGCTCAAAAAATCAAGTTGCTGGAACAGCGATAAAAAACTGCCGTCGCTGCTGAACATAACAGGCGCAGCTATAAACATTTTGTTACCCTGCCTCGCGAATGCATCGAAATTGCTGAGCCAGTCCGGGCCCACCAGGCAATCTGCATCGGTGCATACGATCCAGTTGCCACGGCTTTTGGATATGGCCAGTTCAATGGATTTTTTCTTATAGGAATTCAGTTTCTGATCTTGCAGCTCATCCGCTAGGTTTAGCAATACCAGGTTGGAAAAACGCTGCTGCAGTTGCCTGACTAGTTCTTCCGTCCGGTCTGTGGAATGATCATTGATGAAAATGACCTCGAATAATTCAGTCGGGTATTGCTGTTGGAGGGCGGACAGGAGACAGGTAGGGATATTCTGCTCCTCATTGCGTGCCGGGATGATCACCGAAAAAAAACATGCTGGCTTTTCGGTTTGACCCGAAATGAATACAGGCAGCCGAAGGAACCAGCGCCGGTACATCAATATCAGTACGCAATAAGCGGCCAATAAGACAGCAATGATGAGAATGATAAGCGACATGGATCACAAAGAAACTCAATAAACAGCAACTAGGTAAGTCTGGAGTTAGGAGTCTGGAGTCTGGAGTAGGGGCTTCAGAGATTTGAATCTTTACTCCAGACTCCTAACTCCTAACTTCCAGGCTATCGATAGATTTTTCTTGGCCGAATCAGAAAAACATCCCAACTTTGAATAGTTGCATAGCTAACTATATGTCAAACAACCAATTTAAGCGGGGTGAATTATACAGTGTGATCAATGGCATGGCTTCAACGGCCGTGGCCAGGAGGTTGCAGAAGAATTTCAGGCAGGCCGGATTGGAGATCACCATCGAACAATGGAGTGTGCTGTATCATTTGTGGAAGGAGGACTGCCTCAGCCAGCAGGAACTGTGCAACCGCACCTTCCGCGATAAACCCAGCATTACGCGGCTGATCGATAACCTGGAAAAACAGAAACTGGTAAGACGGATGGCATCCAAATCGGACAGAAGGATCAACCTGGTCTGTCTTACCGAATCAGCACGGGAATTGCAGGAACGAACGATAGACCTGGCCAACCAGACCATGAACGAGGCGTTGCTGGGCATCAGTCGCGAAGAGATCGATACCGTGAAACAGGTATTGCAGAAAGTGTACGACAATCTGGTCTGATCATTTATACAATCAATCTAAATATCTTCCCATGGAAGCGACAACAAACCAGGCAGCCCTCAAAGGTGGTGAGTGGTTGATCAAAGAAAGCAATGCTTTCGACAGTTTTATCCCTGAAGATTTTAACGAGGAACAAAAGATGGTGATGGATATGTGCGCTCAGTTCCTGGACAGCGAGATAATACCTATCATCGATCGTATAGACCAGCAGGAGCCGGGGCTGATGCCTACGCTGCTTGAAAAAGCGGGCGAACAGGGACTGTTGTCGACTTCATTTCCGGAAGAATATGGTGGGTTGGGAAAGGATTTTATAACGTCGACCCTCGTGAACGAGGGATTGGGCGGCGGCTATTCTTTTTCGGTGGCGGTTGCGGCCCATACCGGTATCGGTTCATTGCCGATACTGTATTTCGGTTCCGAAGCTCTCAAACAGAAATACATTCCCAAGCTCGCCAGCGGCGAATGGAAAGGCGCGTATGGTCTGACCGAACCCAACAGCGGCAGCGATGCCCTGGGCGCAAAAACAACCGCTACACTCAGTGCGGACGGGAAACATTACCTGCTGAACGGCCAGAAATGCTGGATCACGAATGGCGGTTTTGCGGATGTGTACACGGTATTTGCCAAGGTAGACGGAGATAAATTCACCGGCTTTGTGGTGGAGCGCGGGTTTGAAGGATTTACGCAGGGACCGGAGGAGCATAAAATGGGCATTAAAGGGTCGTCGACGGTGCAGTTGTATTTCCAGGACTGTAAAGTGCCTGTGGAGAATGTGCTGGGTGAGATCGGTAAAGGACATTTGATCGCTTTCAATATCCTGAATATCGGCCGGCTTAAACTGTGCGCGGCTGCATTGGGCGGATCCAAGCGCGCTACGACTACATCGGTGCAGTATGCGAAAACACGGGAGCAGTTCAAGCTGCCGATCGTAAAATTCGGCGCTATCCGTCATAAAATAGCCGAAATGGCGATCCGTATGTGGGTATGCGAAAGCGCGCTCTACCGCACGGCAAAATGCATCGATCTTAAAGAAGCGGAATTGCTGGCAGGCGGACACAGCTTTGCCGAATCTCTCCTCGGCGGCGCAGAGGAATATGCGATCGAATGCTCGATGCTGAAAGTATTTGGAAGCGAGATGCTGGATTTTGTGGTGGACGAAGGCGTGCAGATCCATGGCGGCAATGGTTTCAGCGATGAATACCCGATATCAAAAGCCTATCGCGACAGCCGCATTAACCGGATCTATGAGGGCACGAATGAGATCAACCGGCTGCTTACTGTTGACATGATGCTCAAACGCGCCATGAAAGGCAAACTCGATCTGATGACGCCCGCTATGGCCGTTCAGAAAGAGCTGATGAGCATTCCTGATTTTGGCGCGGAAGAAGAAGGCGCATTTGCAAAAGAGCGGAAGTATATTGCCAATTTCAAAAAAGCCATCCTGATGGTGGCAGGCGCTGCCGTGCAGAAGCTGATGATGCAGCTGGAAAAAGAACAGGAAGTGCTTATGAATATTGCGGACATGTCTATCGAGGCCTTCCACGCAGAAAGCGCTTTATTGCGTGTAATGAAACTGGCCAATACCCGGGGCGAAGCGGGGGTAAACCTGCAGGCGGATATCATGCGAACCTATCTCTACGATGCCGCCGACCGCATCAATAAGGCTGGAAAAGATGCCCTCAACAGTTTTGCCGAAGGCGATGAGCTGAGGATGATGCATATCGGACTGAAGCGATTCACCAAAGTGGAGCCCTTCAATACCAAAGATGCCCGCCGCCGGATAGCCGAAAAGCTGGTTTCTGCCAACGGATATCATTTCTGAGAAAATATCTGGAAAAATTATTAACTTTCAGAAAGATTTTTAATATTTGGTTTTTGTTTTACGGTTGCTTGCTAAAACAAAGCCTCATTGCCTTTTGGCAGTGAGGTTTTTTTTTAGTCTGGAGTCTGGAGTTGGGAGTCTGGAGTAAAGTTCCGAATTGATCGGGGTTTATTTTAGGATGCAACCAGCAGAGCCCTTAATTTTTTCTTTACTCCAGACTCCTAACTCCAAACTCCAGACTTACTTTCTTTATCTTCAGTACATGAAATACATCTTTTTCGTCGCTGTTCTGTTTTCATCTGGTCTTTTTGCGCAGACTCCCAAGTATGTACTGGCCCGGTCGGTGGGTAAGTTGCCGGCCATTTCTTATGGTCTGGGTGACGATCGCCTTGGCGGGGCGAGAATGGGTTATATCGATACGAACGTGCTGTTCAGGGTGATCGATTCTACTAAGGAGATGTACCATGTGCAGTTATCGAAGTTTCATACCGCCTATGTTGATAAAGCCTATCTGCGTTTCGATAGTCTGCCGGCTGAGAAGCCTTTTTATCTCACCGGTTCCATGCGGGCCAAGGGCGATATCGGGAGTGATACGGTATTCATCAGCATGGACGGGCATCTTCCGTACAAAAGTTATATGGAAGTGAATCCATCCCGCATCATCGTGGAAATATTCGGGGTGCAGAGCAATACCAACTGGATCACCCAGCTGCAGTCGCTGAAAGAAGTGAGGAATGTTTATTACAACCAGATAGAGGATGATGTACTGCGTGTGGTGATCGAACTCCAGCACCGGCAGCACTGGGGATACACGATCGGGTACAAGGGCAAGGCGCTGTACATCCGGGTGAAGCAGCAGCCGGAGAAACTGGACATCACCAAACTGAAGATCGGTATCGATGCCGGCCATGGCGGCACCAATGTGGGCGCAGACGGGGTGAAGACAGGCGCGTCCGAAAAGACCTACACTTTACTTTTTGCCAAGGCGCTGGAAAGATACCTGAAGAAGAAGGGCGTCAAAAATATCGTGATGACCCGCCGCAGTGATACCACTTTCGATAATAAGGACAGGGTCGTATTCATGCAGCAGCAGGATCCGGATATATTGATCAGCCTGCACCTGAATTCGAGCAATAATCCCCAGGTACAGGGAGTGAGTACCTACTATAAGCATATCGGCTTCCGCCCGCTCACCACAGCCATCCTGAAACGAATGCTGGAGCTAAACCTGGATGAGTTCGGCAATGTGGGGAGTTTCAATTTCATGTACAGCCAGCCAACCGATTTTGTAAACAGTCTTACTGAGATCGCCTTTCTCAGCAATGTGGAGGATGAACGCAGGATCGTTACGCCGGCATTTCATGAGAACGTAGCCAAGAAGATCTATCTGGCGGTGACGGATTGGTTGAAAGCGGTCAAATAATTTTAAATTGGAGATTTGCGATTCAGCGACCCCGAGTTTGGTACTCAGCGCAAGCTCCGTTAACTCATGTTCTCTGCGGTAAAATATGGCTGGCCCGTTGCGGAGTTATTTTTCACCGCAGAGAACATGAGTTAACAGAGTTTCGCAGAGCGTAAATTTCCTAATTTGGAAATTTCAAGTCCTTACCTCGGCGCTCTATCAATAAATCTCTCAAAAAACTCCACCGTCCGGAGCATCTGATCTATCCTCTGCCGGTTGTTGCCGCTGCGGGTGAGCTCGTGGGTGGCGCCGGGGTGACGGACGTATTCTACCGTTCTGCCCAGCACTTTTAAACTGCGGTACATCATTTCGCCCTGGATCACGCCGGTCCTGAGATCATTCTCTCCATGGAACATAAGATAAGGCGTGTGAATGTTCTGCACATAGCTGATAGGCGATTCTCTTTCGATGATCGCTTTCGTGGCCGGTTCCCAGGGATAGCCCCCGAAATAGTTGGGCACCAGCCGCCATGCATTACCCTCGCCGAAAAAAGTTCCCAGGTCATATACGCCGCGCTGCGATACCGCCGCTCTGAAACGCTGGTCGTGACCGATGATCCAGGCCACCAGGTATCCGGCATAAGACCCGCCGGTGACCGCCAGCCGCGAAGTATCGATAGATCCATCGGCTCCTGCTTTATCGAGCGCGGTCAGCACATCTGAAGTGGGGCCTGTTCCCCAGTCGTTGATATTCGCCCGCAGAAACGCTGCCCCGTATCCGCCGGAACCGCGCGGATTGCAGTACACGACGATGTAACCGCGACCGGCATAGTACTGGAATTCATGCCACATGGATGATTCGCCGGGTCCCCACATAGCCGTAGGTCCGCCATGGATATCGAGAATGGCGGGATATTTTTTTCCGGGCTGGTAGTTTGAGGGCTTCATCACCCAGTATTCGATGGTCAATCCTTTTTCATTCACAAAACTTTTCTTTTCCGGAAAGCTCAGGGTTTTGTTTTTCAGCCATTCGAAGTTGAAACTGCTGATGCGGGCTGCATTCTTACCTGTTGCATCCGAAGTATAGAGTTCGAAAGGATTTGCCACTTCTGTTTTAACGAACACCATTTTGTTATTGCGCAGATCGAAACTGCTGATGCCGGAATTGAAATCGGACAAAGGTTCTACCTGTTTGGTGCGCAGATCAACACGATACACCGGTGCACCGCCATTGCTCTGTGCGGCGAAATAGAGGTAACGTTCATCCTGGCTCCAGACGATATTGCTTTTACTGCGATCGAAGGGGAGATTGATGATATCTTTTTCTGTTCCGTCGAGCGGCATTACGGCCAGCATCGGAATATCCACGAATGATGTATTGCCGTACTGGAATGCCAGCCATTTACCTGAGGGCGATAGTTTAGCGCTATTATAGCTTTTGCCTTCGGCCCCTAGTATTTTTCTGAGGTGGGCGCCTTTGGCGTCTGCGAGAAACAACTCGCTTTCCAGCGAACGGTCTGGATGCTGCGTGGAGTCGATATCTCCTGTAAGCAACAGCTGCCGGCCATCCGGTGTAAACTCGGCGCTGTTGTAGCGGTAAAAGCCATGGGTTACGCTTACCGGTTGCGCCCCGGGGATAGCGTCTACAAGAAAGAAGTGGTTGAATGAGATCTCGGCGCTGGTAACAGACTCTTCCTGGAAATTGAGTTTGTTGATCACTTTGGCTTTGCGGTCGTTGGCATTGTTATCGAGATAGGCCCTGATCTCTTCGAGGCTTCCATCAGGGTCGGGTTTTGCGTTGGAAGGGACGAACTGGCCGTTCTTTTCAAAGCCTGGTTTTTCATAAGGCCATTTCGGTGCTTCCTTTCCGGGATTGAGATCTGCATCTTTCAGCAGTTCTTTCAGGCTGATGCTGGCGGAGAACAGGATCTGCCTGCCATCCGGGCTCCATTTCGGGCCAGATGCCCCGTACCTGAAATGGGTAAGCTGCAGGGGTTCGCCGCCATCGAACGGCAATAAAAAGATCTGGGCTTTATTATCCACCGTTCTCACAAATGCAAGCTGTTTTCCATCCGGGCTCCAGGCCGGCTGCGAAGCGGGCTCGCGGGTAAGCTGTTTTGGCGCAGCAGATCCATCTGTGGGTACAACCCATACCTGGTTCACATATTTGTATTCCCATTTGTTATCGCCGTCGGGTTCAATGCTGTTGACCACGAATGCGGCTTTGCTGCCGTCTGGGCTGATCGTAACCCCGCTGAGTTGTTTGATCTTCAGCATATCGGTTACCTTGATCAGTTTATCATTGTTCTGTGCAGAACAGAAATGGCTAGTGATGAGAAAAATGAATGTTATCTTTTTCATGGTGTGGGTTGGGATGGGAAAGTACGAAGAAAATCCAGCGGCTCATAACGCGCGGCGTTCTTTCAACCTCGGTAATGGTACAGTTTGAATTTAACCGCGAAGGCGCTGAGGCGCAAAGCAACGCGAAGTAAACCCGCGGTGACAGCCCCCTTGCGTATCATTGCGTCTTCGCGTCTTTGCGGTCAACCTGGTTTCAATATTCAACTGAACCATTACTGCTTCCTCGGTGTTAAAAAAAACCACTCGGCAATCCCGTATTTTTGAAAAAAACCCCATGAGCCAATTAATAGAAGAGTTCAATAGCTACCGCGAAAAAATGAATGAGGTGATCCTCTCCAAGAACAACCTCGTTATGAAGCGTCTCTGGAACCTGGACACCAATACGTACGAGGACGGCGCCCTGGATAAAAAGACAAAGGAAATGCTTGGGCTGGTAGCGAGTATGGTACTGCGCTGCGATGACTGTATCAGGTACCATCTCGGAAAATGCCATGAGCTGGGGGTGAATACCGAGGAGATGTATGAGATCTTTGCCGTGGCCAATATTGTGGGCGGAACGATCGTGATCCCGCATACCCGGAGAGGGGCGGAGTATTGGGAGGAATTAATTAATAATTAGGAATTAATAATTAATAATTGGCCGCCTGCTGTTGGATAATGCCGTATTTTAGTGTAGTTATCCCGAACGTATTATTATTAATTACTAATTATCAATTACTAATTATTCTGCATAATGGCTGAGACGCTCGCACAGGCAGCCCCTGTTCTTACTTCGAAAGATTTTGCGACCGACCAGGAAGTTCGCTGGTGCCCCGGTTGCGGTGATTATTCCATCCTGGCCCAGGTACAGAAAGTGATGCCGGGCATTGGTATTCCCAAAGAAAATATCGTGATCATCAGCGGTATCGGCTGCAGCAGCCGTTTCCCGTATTATATGAACACCTATGGAATGCACAGTATCCACGGGCGGGCAACGGCCGTCGCGAGCGGACTGAAAGCTGCGCGCCCCGAGCTGAGTGTGTGGATCGTAACAGGTGACGGTGACGGATTGAGCATTGGAGGCAACCATACCATCCATCTGCTGCGCCGGAATTTTGACGTGAATGTTTTGCTGTTCAATAACCAGATCTACGGTCTTACCAAAGGCCAGTATTCGCCTACTTCGGAGCCGAACAAGATAACCAAAAGCACTCCTTTCGGCAGTATTGATCATCCTTTCAATCCGCTTGCTCTGGCGATGGGCGCTGATGCAACTTTCGTAGCGAGAAGCATGGACCGGGATCCGAAACATCTGCAGACCCTGCTTACCCGTTCGCACCAGCATAAAGGGGCTTCTTTTCTCGAAATCTACCAGAACTGCAACATCTTTAATGATGGCGCATTTGAGGTGTTTACCGAAAAGGGAACAAAAGCCGAAGAAACCCTGTTCATGGAACACGGCAAACCGCTGATCTTCGGCGCCAGCCAGAACAAGGGTATCAAACTCGATGGGCTGAAGCCGGTGGTGGTAGAGCTCAGTAACGGCGTAAGCGCCGACGATCTCTGGATCCATGATGAACGGGATTTCTACAAAGCCCAGGCCCTGGTACGCATGTTCGACAACCCCAGTAATGGCGGCGCTCATTTCCCGCGTCCGTTCGGGGTGTTCTTTGAGTCGGACAGGCCCTGTTACGAAGATATTATGGCCATGCAGATCCAGGAAACGATCGCTACCAAGGGTAAGGGCGACCTTGACAAGCTGCTGCGCGGCCGCGAAGTGTGGGAGATCATCTAGACCAATCCGAAACCAACTGATATGTAAAAACCCCTGCGATCGCAAGGGTTTTTTTGTTGAACCAACTGATAGCAAACCTATGTTGAATCGCTGCTGAACTCCAGCAGATCATATCTTCACGATCTCATTCCTGATGGCAAAGATCACGAGGCCTACCCGTGAAGCCACTTTCAGTTTATCGAACAGGATATCGCGGTAACCATCGATGGTGCGCGGACTAACGAACATGATACCGGCAATCTCCTTATACGATTTATCGGTACAGAGCCAGCGCAGGAATTCTTTTTCCCTTTCGGTGAGATCGAGTGCTTTCTGCCGCTCGGAATCCTCATCTATCAGCTGGTTGTTCATCGACTGCACGATGTTGTTATACATCAGTTCATTGATGTAGATGCCCTTATTCACGATGGCATCCAGCGCTTTCTTCAGCTCTGTCAGCTCCGAATCCTTTAACAGGTAACCTTTCGCCCCGTTGCGCAGCATTTTGATGATGGACCGCTCATCGTGGATCATGGTCAGCGCCAGCACCCTGATCTGCGGGTAGTTGGTTTTGATCCAGGCTGCGGTTTCATAACCATTCATTTCGGGCATGGTCACATCCAGCAACACCAGTTCGGGCGGATTGTCGGGGTTGATCATTTCCGTAAACCGTTTTCCGTTGTCTGCCTCGAACAATACCTTATAACCATTGAAGGAATTGATCACAGACGCGAGTCCGTTCCTGAGTAAGGTATGATCGTCTACCAATGCAACACTTGTCATGCAGATCCAGCTTTACCACCCAAAATTGACTAATTCTCAGGTACGCAAATAGCGTGTTTTAACGGAATTACACCGTGGGAAACACCTCCTAAAATCAGGTATAAGCCGCAATTGACGGAATGGACAGGGTTTCTATTTTTATGGCGGAAGAACTCAGGGAAAGTTTTTCCAATTCAGTTTTACCGGGGGTTACAAACAAGAAGGCGGCTTTAGGGTCGCCTTCGCTTTTGGGAGGCGTGGGATCGTGAGGCGTGAGGCGGGAGACGTGAGGCGGGAGACGTGAATGGTGAATGGTGGGGCGTAAATTCGGAAAATTTTACGAGGGTCCGCCATCAATGATTATCTGACTCCCGTCTCACGTCTCCCGCCTCACGCCTCACGACCCTTAAGCGTCCGGATTTCCCAACGCGCGCTGGGCATTTTCGAAGATCTTTTTCTTCTTCCAGTCGTACCAGGGATGCGGCATTGTCTTTTTCATCAGGGTATCGATGCTGCGCATACCGAACAGGTTCCAGACGCCGGTGAGTTTGCCGGATACGGAGGATTGCAGGGCACGCAGGCTCATGGCAAATCCGCTGTCGAGGTATTCCATATGGTGCCAATAGCCGGCGGGCATGAAAAGGGTATCGCCATGGTTGAGGATAAGATCATATCCACTGGCTTTCTGCAGGGCCGGAAACTTTTCATAATCGAGCTTGCTGCTCGCACTATCGTAATAATTGCTGAAATCGGCCAGGCTCAATACTTCGAAGGGCTTGCGGTAGAGCTTATGCTGCTCTTCTTTCGGGAACAGCAGCACCCGCTTGCGGCCGATGAACTGGGTATGCAGGATATGACTTTCGTCGATATCGAAATGCATATGGGTGATGGATGTCTGTCCGCCGGTGAACAGCATGGGATATTTCTTAACGAAGCCGGTCATCAGGTGCTCGGGCCAGGTAAAATCATTGATCAGTTCCGGCGCATGATCGAAAATATTGAACAGGAAAATGCGCCAGCCGGCCGGCCCCTGTTTGATCATATCGATGTACTCGCCAAAAGTCTTGTAGTCGTCCGCAGTATTGATCGGGGTATAGGCATCACTTTTGATATTATTATACAGGGCTACGCGCTGATCGCCGACCAGCTGTTTAAAATAATCCCAGTTCCATTTGCTGTAAGCGGGCCAGCTTTTGGCGAGATCCCGGATCACCAGCGGCTTTTTGGGGTCGTAGTAGTGCTGTCTGAAATCTTCGGCGCTGATGGAATCCACAATATCTACCGGTGTCAGTTGCATAAGGCTGAAGTTTGCGCAAATTTAAAACGAATGCCGGCTTGCTCAAAGTGGATTGTGTTAAAGTGATTAACGTTGTTGGGTTGGTTAAAGAGGTTAAATAGGTTAAAAGGGTTAAAATGGTTAAAAGGTTGACGGGGCTTGGCTCAGGCGGGCTGAAAGGACAAGTGCAAAAGAATTATATGAAATAGCTCCGGCACACCATTTTCTGCATCCTTTAACCTATCTAACCCTTTTTACCATTTTTACCCTTTTAACCTATTTAACCCTTTTAACCCTTTTTTACCACTTTAACCCTTCTAACCCATTTTAACCTAACCACCCACCAAACCCTATTTTTACCAAATGCTACTCCAGATCCATCCCGATAACCCCAATCCCCGCCATATCAGAACCGTAGTGGAATGTCTGGCCGATGGGGGCGTGGTCATCTATCCCACCGACACGATCTATGGCCTGGGTTGCGATATTTTCCAGCCAAAGGCCATTGAACGCATCGCCCGTATCAAAAATGTGGATCCGGCTAAAGCGCAGCTGAGTTTTGTCTGCCACGACCTGAGTGATCTCAGCAAATACACCAAAAGCATTTCCACCCCTCTGTACCGGATGCTGAAAACCTATCTGCCCGGTCCCTACACTTTCATCCTTCCGGCCAGTCGTGAAGTGCCGAAGATCCTCCACAGTAAAAAAAGTACGATCGG